>JALRCA010000140.1 GCA_023257515.1 Aeromicrobium sp. | reverse complement strand
GGCCGGTGTGGAAGTCACACTGATTGGCGACTCGCTGGGCATGGTGCTGCAGGGTCACGACAGCACACTGCCAGTGAGCATGGAGGACATGGTCTACCACATCAGTTGCGTCAAGCGGGGCAATCGCGGAGCCTTCCTGATCGGCGACATGCCTTTCATGAGCTATGCCTCCGAGACGCAGACACTGGAGAACGCCGCGCGACTCATGCGCGCCGGCGCTCAGATGATCAAGATCGAGGGCGGGGCCTGGATCGCACGTTCCACCCAGCTGCTGGCCGAGCGCGGCATCCCGGTGTGCGCCCACATGGGACTGACGCCACAGTCCATCAATCGCATTGGCGGTTACCACGTGCAAGGTCGCGATCCGCGCCAGGCCGAGAGCATGCTCGCCGAGGCGGGCCTGCTGGAGAGTTCCGGTGCCAGCATCCTGCTTCTGGAATGTGTGCCGCAGACCCTCGCCCGCACGATCACCGAAGCGCTTGAGATACCCGTGATTGGAATCGGCGCAGGACCTGATACCGATGGCCAGGTGATGGTGCTGCATGATTTGCTGGGCATCTCGCCGATCACCCCGAAATTCGTGAAGAACTTCCTCAGGGATTCCCGTGCCGGCATTCGCGGCGCGTTGCAGGACTACGTGCAGGCGGTGAAGAGCGGGCAATTCCCTGCCCCCGAACACTGCTTCGACTGAGAGGACGGCCCCATGCAGCAGATCGTTCACATTGCCCCCCTGCGTCAGGCCATTGCGACACACAAGCGAGCAGGACACCGTATCGTCTTTGTCCCCACCATGGGCAATCTGCATGCCGGCCATGTACGTCTTGTGGAAGAGGCTCGCCTGCACGGCAACATCGTCGTCTGCAGCATCTTCGTTAACCCGCTGCAGTTCGGCCCGACCGAGGACCTCGACGCCTACCCCCGCACGCCCGAGGCCGACCTGGCAGTGTGCGAGCGCGAGGGCGTCGACGTGCTCTTCGCGCCCGACGTCGAGGAGATGTACCCCGGGGGGCTCGTTGACGCCGTCATGGTCGACCCCGGTCCGCTCGGCACCGTGCTCGAGGGCGCGGCCCGTCCCACGCACTTCCGTGGCGTGCTCACGATCGTGGCCAAGCTGTTCGCGATCGTGCGGCCCGACCTGGCCGTGTTCGGCGAGAAGGACTTCCAGCAGCTCGCCCTGATCCGCCGCATGGTCCGCGACCTCGCGCTCGACGTGCGGGTCGAGGGCCACCCGATCGTGCGTGAGACCGACGGGCTCGCGATGAGCTCGCGCAACACCTACCTGTCGGTCGAGCAGCACGAGCAGGCGCTCGCGCTGTCGCAGGCCCTGGCCGCCGCCGTCGAACAGGGCCCCGTCGGGCGCGACGCCGCGCTCAAGGCGGCCCACGAGGTCCTCGACACCGCACCCGGCGTCGAGCTCGACTACCTCGTCGTCACCGACCCGCTGCTCGGCGAGGTCGACGACGACTTCCACGGGCAGGCCCGGGCGCTCGTCGCCGCCAGAGTCGGCACGACCCGTCTGCTCGACAACACCGCTGTACTCCTCCGGGAAGGACGCTGACATGTTCCGCACGATGATGAAGTCCAAGATCCACCGCGCCACGGTGACGCAGGCCGACCTGCACTACGTGGGCTCGGTGACGGTCGACGAGGACCTGCTCGACGCGGCGAACCTGCTGCCCGGGGAGCTCGTCCACATCGTCGACATCGACAACGGCGCACGCCTGGAGACCTACACGATCGCGGGTGAGCGCGGCTCGGGCGTCATCGGCATCAACGGTGCCGCAGCGCGCCTCGTGCACCCGGGCGACCTGGTCATCCTGATCGCCTACGCGCAGCTCGAGGACGCCGAGGCCAAGGGCTTCGTGCCGAACGTCGTGTTCGTCGACGCCGAGAACCGGATCATGGGCACGGGCTCCGATCCGGCCGAGGCGCTGCCCGGCACGGGCCTCGTCCGCGGCGACGTCGTCCGCAACCCCCTCGTCGCCCACGGCGGGGGTGCCGGGCCGTGGGCGGCAGACGGCACAGCATGACCCTCCTCGCGCTCGACGTCGGCAACAGCCAGACCGTCATCGGCGCGTTCGAGGGCGAGAAGCTCGCCGAGCACTGGACGGTGTCGTCCGACGCGCACCGCACCGCCGACGAGTGGTACCTGCTCGCTCACGGGTTCGTCCGCGCCGCCGGACTGGCCGAGGTCGAGGCCGTCGCGATGTGCTCGACAGTGCCCTCGATCCAGGTCGAGCTGCGCACGATGCTCGAGCGGTACTTCGCCGACATCCCGGTCTCGATCGTCGGCCCGGGCGTCAGGACCGGCGTCCCGATCCACACCGACAACCCGCGCGAGGTCGGGGCGGACCGCATCGTCAACGCGCTCGCGGCGGCCGAGGTCTACGGCGGTCCCGCGATCGTGGTCGACATGAACGGCACCGCCACGATCTTCGACGTCGTCGACGCAAAGGGCCGCTACCTCGGCGGCGCGATCGCGCCGGGGGTCGAGGTGTCGCTCGAGGCCCTGGCGCGCCGGGGTGCCCAGCTCCGCTCGGTCGAGCTGGCCGAGCCGCGCGGCGTGATCGGCAAGAACACGGTCGAGGCGATCCAGTCCGGTGCCGTCTACGGCTTCGCGGGTCTGGTCGACGGCATGGTCGACCACCTCGTGGACGCCCTCGACGCCGAGCCCGACGAGGTCACGGTCGTCGTGACCGGTGCCTTTCCCGAGGCGGTCGTCGACCACTGCGACACGATCACGACGCGCGACCCGTGGCTCACGCTCACGGGTCTGCGCCTCGTGCACGAGCGCAACCACTGAGTCGCGTCAGGGGACGGTCACGACGATCTTGCCGAGGGTCGAGCCCGTGCCCACGGCGGCGTGCGCCTCGGCGAGCCGGTCCAGGGGGAACGTCTGCGACACGACCGGCCGCAGGTCGCCGGTCTCGACGAGGTGCATGATCTCGACGAGCTGAGCGGCGCTCGGCCTCACGTCCACCTGGACGTGGCGCAGACCGCGCGACTCCAGCTCGATGACCGCGCCCTCGGCGGGTGGCAACAGGCTCACGACGGCGCCGCCCGGCCGCACGACGTCGGCCACGGCGCGCGTCTCGTCGCCGCCGAAGGGATCGAGCACGATGTCGACGGGCTCGATCGTGGAGCGGTCGGTGGTCGTGTAGTCCACGACCTCGTCGGCTCCCAGCGAGCGCACCGTGTCGATCTTCGCGGTGCTCGCCGTCGCGACGACGACAGCGCCGGCGGCCTTGGCGATCTGCACCGCGAGGTGCCCCACGCCCCCGCCCGCCGCCTGGACCAGGACGCGGGAGCCCTCGGCCAGACCGGCGGAGTGGAGGCCCTGCCATGCCGTCAGGCCGGCGAGGGGGATCGCGGCGGCCTCGGCGTCGGTGAGTGCCTCCGGGGTCCCGACCAGCTCGTCGGCACTGGCCACCGCGAGCTCGGCGTTGGCCGCGGCCTCGGCCGGGTAGCGGCTCAGGCCCACGACGCGGTCCCCCACGGCGAAGGCCTCAGCGCCGGCACCGACGGACTCGACGGTGCCGGCGAGGTCCCAGCCGAGGGCGAAGGGCGGCTCGCCGAGGATCGGGAAGGCTCCGGCACGGACGTACACGTCCACGGGGTTGACGCTCGTGGCGCCGACCCGGACGACTACCTCGCCCGGCCCGGGAGTGGGGTCCGCGACGGTGGTGAGCTGCAGGACGTCGGGGTCCCCGACGGTGGACTGGGTGACGATCTTCATGGGTGCTCCTGAGGTCGGGGTTGTCTTCCGGTCGTTCCTCATCGACGCTAGGGGGGTCGGGAACGAATCGGAACCAGGCACCCAGAAGTGCCCATGACTCGTGGAGGAACCCATGGCGACCATGACCGCGCAGCAGAAGCGGGACGTCGAGCGCCGTGCCTACGACGCGTACCTGCGGGAGTGCCCGTCGCACCAGCTCGTCGGGATGATCAGCGACAAGTGGGTGGTGCTGACCCTCTCGGCCCTCGGTCGCGGACCTCGTCGTCACAGCGAGCTGCGTCGCGCGATCCCGTCGGTGAGCCAGAAGATGCTCACCCAGACGCTCCGCACGCTCGAGCGCGACGGGTTCGTGGAACGCACCGTCACGCCCTCGGTGCCGGTCCGTGTCGACTACGAGCTCACGTCGCTGGGTCGGGACTTCCTTCCCCTCGTCGTGGCCCTGAAGGCTTGGGCCGAGGACAACATCGACCGCGTGAACCTCGCGCGCGAGAGCTACGACGGCGCGGTGTGACTCGCCTGCCCATCGCTGCGCGCCGACTGGCACGATGCAGCCCATGAGTGAGCCCTCACGTCCTCGTCGTGGCCGCGGACTCTCGCGCGAGGTGATCGCGCGCGCGGCCCTCGAGCTGATCGACGACCAGGGCGTGGGTGCGGCCTCGATGCGCTCGATCGGCAAGCGGCTCGGTGTCCAGGGGATGTCGCTCTACAAGCACGTCGGTGACAGGGACGGCCTGCTCGACGCGGTGGTCGAGCTCATCGTCTCCGAGCTCGACGACGACCCCGAGGTCCTGGCGACCGCCGAGCACGGGTGGCGCGACTACCTCGCTCGGCTGGCGCACGGGGTGCGGCGCTACGCCATCGCGCACCCGCACGCCTTCCCCCTCGTCGCGACACGGCCCGCCGAGGCTCCGTGGATGAACCCGCCGCTGCGCTCGCTGGCCTGGGTGGAGTCGCTGCTCGACGTCCTCCAGGTCGAGGGCTTCGACGACGACGAGGCGGTCTTCGCGTACCGCTCCTTCAACAGCTTCCTGCTCGGGTACCTGCTGATGGAGTCGGGGGCGCGCACGCTGGAGGACCCGGGACCCGGCGACGGCACGTTCTCGCCCGGGTCCGACCCCGATCCGGTCGCGGGCGGCCTCACGCCGACCCGTGGCACGCAGGAGCGCGAACGCATCGCCGAGGCCGAGACGGCCGACGAGCTCATCGACCCGCAGGGCTCCCTCGGCCGCTACCCCACCATCCGCCGGCTCGCGACGCGCCTGGCCGAGGACCGGTACGACGAGGAGTTCGGACGGGCTCTCGAGGAGATGCTGGACGGGATCGCGTCACGGCTTCGCAAGGTGTGACGCACTCCACCTCGCTCGAGTTGCCGATGTCCGGGACCGCGGTAAAATTACAGTGTAAGCCAAACCGCTACCCCCTCAGGAGACATCATGGGCATCTTCGACAAGGCCGAGAACGAGTCCACCGACCTCAAGGGCAAGGTCAAGGAGGGCGTGGGCGACGCGACCGGCAACGACGACCTCAAGGCCGAGGGCAAGGGCGACCAGGCCGAGGCCGGCATCAAGAAGGCCGGCGAGAAGGTCAAGGACGCCGTCGGCGACGTCAAGGACGCCTTCAAGAAGTGACCTGCCGACCTGGGCCCGATCCGTGCACGTCACGGGTCGGGCCTTCGTCATGCCCGAACCACGGCGACTAAGGTGGGGCCCCGTGAGCGACGCCGACCTGAGCCCTGACGACGACCTGCCCGAGCAGCTGCGCATCCGTCGCGAGAAGCGTCAGGAGCTGCTCGACTCGGGCGTCGACGCGTACCCGCTCGAGGTCGGGCGCACCCACACGCTCGCGCAGGTCCGCGCGGACCACGACCCCGACGCCCTCGGTCCCGACGCGCACACCGGCGTGGTCGTGACGGTCGCGGGCCGCGTCATCTTCCGGCGCGGCACCGGCAAGCTCGTCTTCGTCTCGCTGCGCGAGGGCGACGGGACCACGTTGCAGGCCATGGTGGCGCTCGACGGCGTGGGGGAGGAGTCGTTGGAGCGGTTCAAGCGGCTCGTCGACATCGGCGACCACCTGGCCGTCACCGGCGAGGTCATCACGAGTCGACGCGGCGAGCTGAGCGTCCTGGTGTCGGACTGGCGCATCGCGGCCAAGACGCTGCGCCCGCTCCCCAACGAGCACAAGCCGCTGTCGGACGAGGCGCGCGCCCGCATGCGCTACGTCGACCTGATCGTGCGGCCGGAGGCGCGGGAGAACGTCCGGGTCAAGGCCAAGGTGCTGCAGTCGCTGCGCGCCACCCTCGACGCCCGCGACTACGTCGAGGTCGAGACGCCCGTCCTGCAGCACACCAACGGTGGCGCGGCGGCGCGTCCGTTCGAGACGCACACGAACGCCTTCGACGAGGACATGCTGCTGCGCATTGCGCTCGAGCTCGACCTCAAGAAGGCTCTCGTCGGAGGCATCGACCGCGTCTACGAGATCGGCAAGACGTTCCGCAACGAGGGCGTCGACAACACGCACAACCCCGAGTTCATGATGCTCGAGGCGTACGAGGCCTACGGCTCCTACGACACCATGGCCGAGCTCGCGCGCGACCTCGTGCTGAACGCCGCCCGGGCCGTCGGCCGCACGGTCGTGCCGGCACGCGACGGCTCGCAGATCGATCTCGAGCAGCCCTGGCGCCGGGCCACGATCCACGAGCTCGTGAGCGAGGCGCTCGGCACGGGCGTCGACGTGGACACCGACCTGCAGACGCTCACCGCGCACGCGGCCAAGCACGACGTCGCGCTCCAGGACCACTGGGGCGCCGGCGAGGTCGTGCTCGAGCTGTTCGAGAAGCTCGTCGAGCACACGCTGATCACCCCGACGTTCGTGTGCGACTACCCCGAGTCGGTGCGCCCGCTCGCCAAGAGGCACCGCACGACGCCGGGACTCGTCGAGGCGTGGGACCTGATCATCAACGGCGTCGAGCTGGCACCCGCGTACTCCGAGCTCAACGACCCCGTCATCCAGCGCGAGCGGCTCGAGGAGCAGTCACGTCTGGCGGCCGCCGGTGATCCCGAGGCGATGGACGTCGACGAGGACTTCCTGCGCGCCCTCGAGTTCGGCATGCCGCCGGCGGGCGGTCTAGGGTTCGGCGTCGACCGGCTCGTCATGCTGCTGCAGGGCATCGGCATCCGCGAGGCGATCCTCTACCCGCTCAGCCGCCGCGAGGCCTGAGCGCGCGCCCACGCGCACTCCGGAGTGCGCGTGGGACCCGCCCCCTAGGATCGGTGCATGGCCGCGCTCTTCACCGACACCGGGGTCTTCGTGGCCCTCGAGGGCGGCGAGGGCGGTGGCAAGTCGACCCAGGCCGAGCTGCTGCGGACGTGGCTGCAGGGGTCCGGCCACGAGGTCGTCCTGACCCGTGAGCCCGGCGGCACCCCGCTCGGGGAACGCGTGCGAGAGCTGGTGCTCTCGCCGGACTCGCCGCTCACGTCGCACCGCGCCGAGGCGCTGCTGTACGCGGCCGACAAGGCCGAGCACGTCGACACCCTCGTCCTGCCGGCGCTCGCGCGCGGTGCCGTGGTGATCACCGACCGCTACGTCGACTCGACGCTCGCCTACCAGGGCGCGGGGCGCGACATCTCGGTCGCCGAGCTCGAGCCGGTGGCGCGGTGGGCCACGCGCGACCTGCGCCCGCACGTCACCGTCGTGCTCGACGTCGACCCCGTCACCGGGCTCGGTCGCGCCGGCGACCCTGATCGCATCGAGCGCGAGCCGGCCGCCTTCCACGCGCGCGTCCGGCAGCACTTCCTGGAGCTCGCGGCCGCCGATCCCGGGCACTACGTCGTGGTCGACGGCTCCGGCACGCGCGAGCACGTCCACGCGGCCGTGCGGGCCGCCGTCGAGCCCTGGTTGTCCCAGGCGGCGGTGTCGGCATGAGCGTCTGGGACGACCTCGTCGGCCAGGAGCCGGTCGTCGAGACCCTGCGGGAGGCCTCGTCCGGTGGGGGCGCGGGTGCCGCGATGACGCACGCGTGGCTCTTCACGGGACCCCCGGGCTCGGGGCGCTCCAACGCCGCCAAGGCGTTCGCCGCAGCGCTGCAGTGCGACCGAGGCGGGTGCGGGGAGTGCCAGTCGTGCACGACCGCGCTCGCGGGCAGCCATCCCGACATCACCCTGCTGCGCACCGACGGCCTCTCGATCGGCACCGACCTCGCCCGCGACCACGTGCGCAGGGCCGCGCTGCACCCGGCGGTCGGGCGCTGGCAGATCATCATCGTCGAGGACGCCGACCGGCTCACCGACCAGGCGGCCAACGCGCTGCTCAAGTCGATCGAGGAGCCCTCGCCCCAGACCGTGTGGATGCTGTGTGCCCCGGCGGTCGAGGACGTGCTCGTCACGATCCGCTCACGCTGTCGTCCGGTCCTCCTGCGCACGCCGCCCGCCGGCGCGATCGCCCGGCTGCTGGTCGAGCGCGACGGCATCGAGCCGGGTCTGGCGCACGCGTCGGCGGCCGCGGCCCAGGGTCACATCGGTCGGGCCCGCGGGCTGGCGCGCGACCCCGGCGCCCGGGATCGCCGTCGCGAGATCCTGTCCATCCCCGCGCGGCTGCGCGGCATGGGCGACGCCCTCACCGCAGCGCAGCGCATCCACGACGAGGCCCAGGAGCGAGCCGGTCAGGTCGCCGACGCCGCCGACGAGCGCGAGCGCGAGGACCTCAAGACCTCGTGGGGGGTCGAGGACCGGGGCCGTCGCCCCGGCGGGTACGCAGGGGCGCTCTCGACGCTCGAGAAGGAACAGAAGCGTCGACGCACCCGCCTCGCCCGTGACTCGGTCGACGGCGTGCTGCTCGACCTGCTCTCGTTGTGCCGCGACGTGGCGACCACGCAGCTCGCGCCGGGCTCGGCCCTCGTCAACGCCGACGTCGGGACGGACGTCCGCCAGCTCGCCGAGCTGTGGAGCCCCGAGTCGACGATGCGCCGGATCGCTGCGATCGTCGAGACCCGTGACGCCCTGTCCGCCAACGCCGCGCCGCTCCTGGCGCTCGAACGCATGATGCTGGAGTTCCTGGACCGATGAGCCCTCGCCGAGTCGTCACCATCCTGGTCGCCGTCATGGCGGTGCTCGTCCTCGCGACGGTCGCCGTCGTCGTCGCCGTCACGCGCGACGACCCGGCACCGCCGCCCAAGGCCACGGGCGAGAAGGCACCCGACGGCCTGGCGCGCTTCTACGACCAGGAGCTCACCTGGACCGACTGCGGCGACGCCGAGTGCACCTGGATCACGGTGCCGGTCGACTACGAGGAGCCGGAGGGCGACACGGTGCGCCTGCGCGCCGTCCGTCACCCGGCCCAGGGTGGCGGGTCCAAGGTGCTGTTCGTCAATCCCGGCGGACCCGGCGGATCGGCCATCGACTTCGCCGGCACGATCGAGTCGCGCTTCGACGGCGACGTCCGGGACGAGTACTCGGTGGTCGGTGTCGACCCGCGGGGCGTCGGGCGCAGCACACCGGTCGAGTGCCTCGGCGACGCGGCGTTCGACCGCTTCGTCGCCGACGACCCCACGCCCGACGACGCGGCGGAGCGGCGTGCGTTCGCCGCGTCGAACGCGGCCTTCGGCAAGAAGTGCCTCGCGAACACGCCACGCGGGCTCGCGGCCCACGTCTCGACCGAGGAGGCGGCTCGCGACATGGACGTCGCCCGTGCCCTGCTCGGCCAGCAGAAGCTCGACTGGTTCGGCGCGTCCTACGGCACGCAGCTCGGCGCCACCTACGCCACCTTGTTCCCCCAGAAGGTCGGCCGCATGATCCTCGACGGCGCCACGGATCCGTCGCAGGGTCCGATCGACTCCGCGCTGGGTCAGGCCGAGGGCTTCCAGTCCGCGCTCGAGGCCTACGCCAAGGACTGCGTGCAGCGCGAGGGGTGCCCGTTGGGCTCCGACCCCGAGGCCGGTCTGTCGAAGCTGTCCGACCTGACGGACTCGCTCGACGACCGACCGCTGGCCACCGGTACGGATCGTCAGCTCACCGAGGGTCGCGCGTTCTACGGGATCGCCGTCACGCTCTACGACCAGCAGACCTGGCCGGTGCTGACGCAGGCGCTCACCGCCGCGTTCCGCGGAGACGGCTCGATCCTGCTGCGCCTCAACGACGCGTACTTCGACCGCAAGCCCGACGGCTCCTACGACGGCAACATCGGCCAGGTCATCAACGCCGTCAGCTGCCTCGACACCAAGGACCGCCCGAGCATCGCCGACGTCCAGAGGGCGATGCCCCGGTTCGAGAAGGTCTCGCCGGTCTTCGGCAGGACCCTGGCGTTCGGGGCCGCGTCGTGTGCCCAGTGGCCGGCGCCGGCCGCGCACCCGCAGCCCGCGCTCGACGCCACGGGTTCGGCCCCGATCATCGTCATGGGCACGACGAACGACCCGGCGACGCCCTACCGCTACGCGCCCAAGATGGCCCAGGCGCTCCGCACCGGCGTGCTGGTCACCCGCGAGGGCGAGGGCCACACCGCGTTCACGTCGGGCAACCGCTGCATCGTCGACATCGTCAACCGCTTCTACGTCGACGGCGCGGTGCCCAAGGACGGCACCACCTGCAAGCCCGACTGACGAGCCGGGCCGGACTGCTCAGCCGCGGATGGCCTCGTGGTGGCGGATGACCTCGTCGATGATGAAGGTCAGGAACTTCTCGGCGAACGCGGGGTCGAGGTCGGCCTCGACCGCCAGGGCCCTGAGCCGCTCGATCTGACGCGCCTCCCGCTCCGGGTCGGCCGGCGGCAGGTCGTGTGCGGCCTTGAGCCGTCCGACGCGCTGGGTGTACTTGAACCGCTCCGCCAGCACGTGCACGAGGGCCGCGTCGATGTTGTCGATGCTGGAGCGGATGTCCTCCAGCTCGGCCTTCACGTCGTCGCTCGTCACCCGCCCGAGTCTAGGTGGTGGGCCCGCCGGGGTCGGCCCCCGGATTGGGCGCGGGCGCGGCGACTCGGTAGACTCATCGAGGTTCGGCGGGCGATCCCCGGCGGACCTCGCCGCCTTAGCTCAGTCGGTAGAGCATCTCACTCGTAATGAGAAGGTCGTCGGTTCGATTCCGACAGGCGGCTCACCGAGAAGACGAACCCCGGCCACGTGTTCACGTGGCCGGGGTTCCTTCGTCCTCCTGTGGGTGCGTAGTGCTCAGCGACCCCACGGCGGGATGTTGTTGCAGGAGTTCCAGCAGGTCCACGAACCCTGCCACAGGAGGCCGCGGTCGGCCTCGTCGTTGTTGCCACCGCGGAAGTAGATCTCGGGGACCCAGCCGTACCGGCCGTTGTCGGCCATGGTCGAGGCCCAGTGCGTGTTCCAGTACTGCCCTCGCGCGGCGTAGTTGGACTTCTTCTGGTTGATGAACCAGTTGCGGCTGTCGCCGCCCACGAGGTAGCCCACGACGGGTGCACCGGTCGAGGACCACTCGTACACGGGGATCGTCCCGGACGTGAGCGGGCAGTACTTGGTGGTCGTGTTGGGGTAGGTGTAGCCGTTCCAGCTGAGGGTGCGGTTGACCGGCGTGTGGCACGGGCTTCCGTCATAGGCGTTGGCGGGTGTGGTCAGCAGCGGCGTCATCGCCACCACGAGGGCGATGACGGCCAGCGCGGCGCGGACAGGGTGGCGAGTCATGGGGCTCCGTTTCCTCGATCGATGACCGAACACTGACGCACGTCGCTCTCCGGACGCTCACACGCGGCTGTCGTCCTGGGCGAGGGAACGCGGGCGACGTAGGCTCGAGGACATGGACGGCTCGTTCCTCGCCACCTGGGTCGACGGTGAACCGCAGGGATCCTCCGCGCTCGAGCAGGTCGTCCCGATGACGGCGGCGCACTTCACGGCCATGCAGGTCCGTGGCGGAGCGGTGCGTGGCCTGGACCTCCACCTCGAGCGACTGCGGGGTGCCAGCGAGGAGCTGTTCGAGACGCACGTACCGACCCAGGACGTGCGTGAGCAGCTCCGTGCCGCCCTGGCGTCCTCGCCGCCGGACGTCTCGCTCAGCTGCTACGTGGCCCTGCGGCCGGGCGTGGCGCCTGAGCGGTCCGCGGGACGGCACGACCTCGTCGTCGTGATCCGGGTGAGCGAGCCGGTGGACCCGCCGGCCGGACCGCTCGCACTGGGAGTCGTCGAGCACGAGCGGTTCATGCCGCAGGTCAAGCACGTCGGCGAGATCGCCAAGACGGTCCTCCGACGTCGTGCCGCCGCGGGGGCGCTTGACGATGTCGCGTTCCTCGACAGGAGCGGCCGGCTCACCGAGGCGACCATCTGGAACCTGGCGTTCTGGGACGGTGAGCAGGTCCTCTGGCCCGAGGGCGGACTCCTGCGCGGCACCTCGATGCAGGTGCTGGCGCGTCGGCTGGAGGATGACGGTGTCCCGCAGACCGTACGACCGGTTCGTCTCGAGGACCTCACGAGCAGCACGCAGGCGGTCGTCATGAACTCCTGGACCCCGGCGGTCCCGGTCTCGGCGCTCGCCGGTCGGGAGCTGGACCCGGCGCACGACCTGGTCGAGCTGCTGCACCGGGCCTACGACGCCGAGGTGCCCGAGGCGCCGTGACGGCCGGACCTCACGTCCAGGCCACGGCCGCCCTCTCGACGTCCTGGAGCCAGGAATCTCGCTGCTCCTGCGTGGAGTCGCCGAGCGGGCCGGCGAGCACGCGCTCGACCCGCACGTCGCCCAGGTAGGAGCCGACGCAGCGCCGCCAGATCAGCTCCAGCGGGTCACCGAACACGTCTCGCTCACGCGTCGGCGCGGTGTCTCCCGTGTTGAGGACGAGCACCGACCGCAGCTGCAGGAGCGGTTGCGGCAGGCCGTCACGCTCGGCGAGGCGGTAGGCCACGCCGGGGACCACCACGCGATCGATCCAGCCGGCCATGATGGCGGGCGGCTTGCCCCACCAGTTGGGGTGCGCCACGACGAGGTGGTCGGCGTCGGACAGCGTCCGGCGATGGCGGCGCACGAGCTCGTCGCCGCTGGCGGCGATGGCGGCCTCGGCATCCAGGCCCGCGGTGAAGGTCTCCTCCGGACCGGCGACGGGCCGGAAGTCCTCGGCGTACAGGTCGTGGACCCGGCACTCGACGCCGTGCCGACGCAGGGTTCGCGTGGCGCGCTCGGCCATGGCGTGCGCGAAGCTCGTCGGGCGGGGGCTCGCCACCACCACGAGAGCCGTCGAGACGCCGGCGTCGCCCACGTCAGGAGACCGCTCGGACGAGCTCGGCGAGATGGCGTCCCGACGTGAGCAGGGGGCCGGCGTCGCACGTCATCTGGGCGGCGACCTCGGCGCCCTCGAGGCTGTTGACGACGGTCGTGCCGAGCGTGGCCGCGCGGGAGCGGTCGAGGCCTCCCTCGACCAGGCGGTCGGCGACCACCGTCGACCAGTGCTCGAACGCCGCGGCGACGGCCGAGCGGATCGCGTCCGAGCGACCGACCGACTCCAGGCCGGTCGCCGTGAGCGGGCAGCCGTCGACCCAGTCCGACTCCTCGAGCCGTCGCGCCAGGTGCTCGGCGCACGCCTCGACGGCGTCGGCCGGGTCCTCGCGCGTGGCCAGGGACGAGCGCAGGAAGTCGGCGAACTCCTCGTCGGCGTGGATCACCGCGGCGACCGCGATGTCCTCCTTCCCGCCGGGGAAGAAGTGGTAGATCGAGCCTCCGGACACGGACGCCTCGGCGCCGATCTGCTTGAGGCTCATCGTCTGGTAGCCGCCGCGCTGCATGAGCCCGGCGGCCGCCGTGACGATGCGCGTGCGGGTGTCGACGTCGGACGGCGTGCGGGTCGCGGGCATGTCGTCAGCCTACACCTGAGTTGAACGATCGACTCAGGGTGTGGCATGGTCTGAGTTGAACGAACAACTCAGAACGAACACGACCCAGTCGGAGGACCCCATGACCATCACCACCCAGCGCATCAACGGACTCGACCTCGCGTACCTGAGCGAGGGCGAGACGGGGCCGCTCGCCCTGCTGCTCCACGGCTTCCCGGAGACGCCGCACACGTTCCGCCGGCTCGCTCCTCGGCTCGCGGCGGCCGGGTACCGCGTCGTCGCACCCTTCATGCGCTCGTTCGCCCCCAGCGAGGTACCGAGCGACGGCGACATGACCCTGCCGCGTCTCGTCGAGGACGCCAATGCCTGGCACGAGGCCATGGGCGGTGACGGCGACGCCGTGATCGTCGGGCACGACTGGGGCGGCTTCACGACGTGGGGCGCGGCCTTGGCCGCGCCGGAACGCTGGAGCAAGGTCGTCGTGCTCGACGTGCCGCCCCTGGAGTACTACGCCCGCAAGGGCGCCGATCCGGCGCTCATCCAGAAGAACAACCACTTCTACTTCTTCCAGATGGCGCTGGCCGACCACGTCGTCCCCGTCGACGACTTCGCCTACCTCGACGCGCTCTGGGAGCACTGGATCGGCTCCGGCTCCGGCGAGCTGATCGTCCCCGACCGCGAGGCCGGCAAGAAGGCCCTGTCGTCGCCCCAGCGGGTGACGGCGGCCCTCGACCTGTACCGCCAGAACTTCCCGGCGGCGACGTTCGGCACACCGGCCTGGGAGATGGGGGCGGTGCTCGACGGCCTGCCGACGCAGCCGACGCTGTACCTGCACGGTGGCGAGGACCCGGTCATGGACGCGGACTCGATCCTCGACCTGCGCGGACGGCTGCCGGAGGGAAGCGACGCGGTGCTGCTCCCCGGCGTGGGGCACTTCCCGCTCGCGGAGGCGCCCGACGAGGTCGTCCCGCGCATCGCGGAGTTCCTGACGCTCGACGGCACGCTGCGCGGGGTCGCGTGACCGGTGGCGGACACGCGGGCCGATCCCGCGTGTCCGCCGCCGCACCGGCCCGAGGCGGGGGAGGATCGGTCGATGCCCGCCGACCTCCCGATGCGCATCCACGGTCCCGAGTTCGTCGCGATGTCCGAACGTGTGCTGCGCGCCACGGAGCTGACGTCGCGACTCAACGTGCTTCCGTTCGACGACGAGGTCGCCAGGACCGCTCTGCTCGAGCAGATCCTCGGCCGCGCCCTGGCCCCGGGCCTGACGATCTACCCGCCGTTCTTCACCGACCACGGACTGCGGCTGGAGCTGGGCGAGCGGGTGTTCGTGAACCAGAACTGCACGTTCCTCGACTACGCGGGCATCCGCATCGGTGACCGCTCGATGATCGCGCCACGCGTCACCTTCATCACGATGGGCCACCCCGTCGACGTCGACGAGCGACGGGAGTGGCTCACCGGCGGGCCGATCGACGTCGGCGAGAACGTGTGGGTCGGCGCTGGTGCGACGATCCTGCCCGGGGTGACGATCGGGGCCGACGCGGTCGTCGCCGCCGGGGCCGTGGTGGCTGACGACGTCGAGCCCGGCGGTCTCGTGCTGGGGCCCAAGGCGGCACCGCGGGCCTAGGCTCGAGCCGTGCACTTCGTCGGGATCGACCTCGCCTGGGGCGAGCGCAGCCCGACGGGCGTCGCGGTCGTCGACGACGCGGCGCGGCTGCTGCGCGTCTCGACCCACGTCCACGAGGACGACGTCGTGGCTGCCGTCCAGCCGTGGGCCGTCGGGCCGTGCCTCGTCGGGGTCGACGCCCCGCTGGTCGTGCGCAACGCGACCGGCACCCGGACGGCCGAGCGAGCGCTGAACGCGGACTTCCGACGGTTCGAGGCAGGGGCGCACCCGACCAACCTGGGCAAGCCCGAGCTGGCGAACGGCTCACGCGGGCTGCGGGTCTGCGAGCGTCTCGGACTCGTCGTCGACCCGGAGCCGGGGGCCGATCGCCGGGCGATCGAGGTGTACCCGCACGCCGCGACGATCGCCCTGTTCGACCTGCCGCGCACGCTCAAGTACAAGGCCAAGCAGGGACGCGACCTCGAGCTGCTCCGGTCCGAGCTGCTGCGGCTGATGGACCTGGTCGCCGCGGTCGTCTCGACCGACGACGCGTGGTCCGCGTTGCGCCGTCGCGTCGTGGCCGCCGAGCGCAAGAGCCACCTGCGCGTCGTCGAGGACCAGGTGGACGCGGTGCTGTGCGCCTACGTCGCATGGTTCGCACACCACCGACCCGAGGACACCGCGACGTACGGCGACCGTGCGGACGGCTTCATCGTCACTCCGGCGCTGACGGCAGGGTGACGCGCACGTCCAGTCCTCCGGTGGGCCGAGGGCTCAGGTCCACCGCGCCGGCGTGAGCCCTGGCGACGGCGGCCACGATGGCCAGTCCGAGACCGGCCCCCCGGCCCGGGGTCGTGGACCTTCGCACGTCACGGCCGCGTCGGAACGGCAGCACCAGCTCGTCGACGTCGTCGTCGACGACCGGGCCCGAGCTGCTCACGGTCAGCAGCGCGCGGTCGTGCTCGGTCGTCGTCGTGACCCGGACCCATCCGTCGGGGCGGTTGTGCTCGTGGGCGTTCTCGAGCAGGTTCCGCACGAGCTGCACCAGGAGCACGGGATCGGCCCGGACCCGTGCCGGGTCCAGGTCGAGCTCGAGCGCGAGGGTGTCGTCGCGCGAGTGGCGCAGCGCGTCCACGACGTCCCGGACCAGGAGCGCGAGATCGACGGTCTCGACCTCCTGGACGGGAGACGTGCTGTCCGCGAGGAGCAGCAACCGGTCGAGCAGCGCGGCGTGGGCCCGGTTCAGGTCCAGCAGCTCCCGCGCGAGCTCGGTCGTCGCACGCGGGGCGTCCGCGCGCGAGGCGGCGAGCTCGATGACGGCGCGCTCGAGCGTCAGGGGGGTCCGCAGCTCGTGCGCGGCGTGCGCCGTGAAGCGTCGCTGGGCGTCGAACGCCTCGTCGAGGGTCTCCAGCATGTCGTCGAACGCCCGGGCCAGCCGGCCCAGGTCGTCGTCCTGACCCGGGTCGCCGATGCGGTGGTGGAGGTCCCGGTCGGGGCCAGAGGCGTCGGCGATCCGCTCCGCCACCCGCGTGACCCGGCGCAACGGCAGCAGTCCGCGCCCGGCCACGACCCACCCGGCGGCCGAGGCCACGGCGGTGACCACGAGGACGACGACGACGCCCTGCCACAGGAGCGTGTGCAGGGCGGCCTCCTTGATCCGCTCTCGATCGCGCTCGACCTGCTCGGCGAGCTCCGTGGCGTCGACCGTGCGACCGTCCGGCAGGGTGACCGACCCGGAGCCGTCCGCCCGGTCCCGCAGCAACGCGATCCTGTCCTCGGGGGACCGCCCGGCGACCTCGTCGTCGAGCCGGGCCTCGACCGCCACGTACAGGACGGCCAGCACGGCGGTCCCGGCGACGAGCAGCAGAGCCGCTGTCCACAGGGTCAGGCGCGCCTGGAGCCCGAGGCGCCTCATGGGCGGACCGCGCTGTCGGCCGCGATCCGGTAGCCGGCCCCGGGCACCGTGTGGATCACGGACGGCTCGCCGAGCTTGCGGCGCAGCTTCATCAGCGTCATGCGGACCGTGTTGGTGAACGGGTCGACGTTCTCGTCCCACGCGCGCTCGAGGAGCTGCTCGACGGACACGACGGCGCCCTCCGCGCGCATGAGCTCGACCAGGAGGCCGTACTCCTTGGGGGTCAGCGCGACGGCGCGTCCGTCGCGGGAGACGGCGCGGGTCATGGGCTCGACCCGGATCCCGGCCCGTTCCATGACCGGGGGGACGGGTGCACGCGAGCGGCGGGCCAGGGCGTGCACCCGGGCCGCCAGCTCGGCGAGGGCGAACGGCTTGGGTAGGTAGTCGTCCGCCCCGAGCGCCAGGCCCTCGACCCGGGCGCGGACCGCGGACGCCGCCGTCAGCATGAGCACGCGTGTCGACCCCGGCCCCTCGACGATCTCGCGACACACGTCGTCGCCGTGCACGACGGGCAGGTCGCGGTCGAGGACGACGACGTCGTACGCGTGCACGGTGACGCGGTCCAGCGCCGCGCGACCGTCGCGTGCCACGTCGACCGCGAATCCCTCGCGCTCGAGCATCTCCTGGACGACGTCGGCCAGCCGGGCCTCGTCCTCGACCACCAGGACCCGCATGTCGTGCCTCCTCGTCGGTCCTGCACCACTGTCTCCAGACGGTGATAACGCCCAGATAAGCACGGCCAGTCCCGTGACGCGGACGTGACGACCCGACCCGTGGACTGGGTCGGACGCCCGTCGACAGGCGGCGGGCCGCACCGACTGGAGCACACCATGTCCGTCCGACTCCCGATCCTCACGTACGTCGCCGTCCTCGCGCTGAGTGCCGCCGTCCTGCTCGTCGGGTGCTCGTCGTCACCCCCGTCGTCGACACCGTGGACGGGGCAGCCGTCCGGCGTCCCGTCGTCCGCGCCGACGCCGAGCGGCGAGGCGTTCGCCGCCTGCATGCGCGACCACGGTGTCGAGATGAGCGATCCCGACCCGCAGACCGGTGTTCCCCAGCTGCCGGACGACGTCGACCCGACCGCGCCCGCCGTCAAGAAGGCGCTTGCCGCGTGCGAGGAGCTCATGCCCCCGGGCGTCCGCGACGAGTCCGACGACCCGGACGAGGGCCAGTACCTGAAGTTCGCGCAGTGCATGCGCAAGAACGGCCTGCCCGACTTCCCCGACCCTCAGCCCGGCTCCGACGGCGGCATGTTCGGCGACGGCGTGAAGCGTGACGACCCGGCGTTCCAGAAGGCCGCCGCGGCCTGCCAGCACCTGCTGGGAGGTGAGTGAGGTGCGGCGCCGCGGCCTGGTGGTCGCGGGGGTCGCCGTCGTGGCCGCCGCCGTGGTCGTGGCCGCGACCGTCGGCCTGGGCGGCGACGGCGAGGCTCCCGCCGCCGTCACGAACGCCTCGACGGCCGAGGTCGTGCGCGGCACCCTGACGCAGACCGAGCAGGTCGGTGGGCTCATCTCCTACGGCGACCCGGTGCCGCTGGTGGCCCAGGGGACCGCCGGCACGGTGACCTGGTTGCCGGCGGTCGGGGCGGAGGTCGCCGTGGGATCCGTGGCGTACCGCGTCGACGGCCGGCCCGTCGCTCTCGTGCGGGGCTCGAACGCGCTCTACCGGGTGATGGGGCCCGGCTCCGTCGGGCCGGACGTCGCCGGGCTCAAGGCCACGCTGCGATCCGTCGGGCACGACGAGGTCGGGACCGGACCGACCTTCGACGCCGCGACGGCGACGGCCGTGCAGGACTGGCAGCGCAGCATCGGTGCTGCCGTCACGGGGACGGTCGGCCCCGACCAGGCCGTCGCGCACGACGGACCGATCCGGGTGGTCACGCGCGAGCTCGCCCCGGGCAGCCGGCTCGGCGCCGAGCCGAACGCGCCCGTGCTGACCTACACGGGGACGAAGCGCTTCGCGAGCGTGCCGCTCGACGTCGACAAGCAGCACCTCGTGAACGTGGGCGACGACACGACCGTGACCCTGCCGGACGGCGACGAGGTCGCCGGTGTGGTGACGAAGGTCGGCACGGTCGCCCAGACCATCGAGGAGCAGGACGAGACCTTCGTGACCGTGATCGTCTCGCTCGAGGGCGACAAGGGCGAAGGTCTCGATGCCGCGCCCGTCTCGCTCGAGATCACGACCGGGGTCGAGAAGGACGTCCTGACAGCGCCCGTGACCGCACTCGTCGCCACGCGCGGGGGAGGGTACGCGCTCGACGTGGTCGACGGGTCGGGCCGGCACCGGGTCGCGGTCACGATCGGCATGGTCGCCCACGGCATGGTCGAGGTCGAGGGCAAGGGCCTCACGGACGGCACGGTCGTGGAGACGGCGGCATGACGGGCGGACGGATCGTCGTCGAGCTCGACGGCGTGGGCAAGCTGCACCCGGGAGGCGTGCGGGCCCTGCACGACGTGTCCTTGACGGTCCGGTCGGGCGAGCTGCTCGGCATCGTCGGGCCGTCGGGCTCGGGCAAGTCGACGCTGCTCAACCTGCTGGGCACCCTCGACCGACCGACCTCGGGACGCATCGCGATCGACGGCCACGAGCTCGACCGGCTCGACGACGACGAGCTCTCGGCACTGCGCGCGAGGACCATCGGCTTCGTCTTCCAGCAGTTCCACCTGGCGCCAGGACTGAGCGTCGTGGACAACGTGGCGGACGGGCTCGTGTACTGCGGCGTGCCGCGGGCACGCCGGCTCGCCGCCGCAGCAGCCGTGCTGGAGCGCGTGGGGCTGACACACCGGTCGACGCACCGTCCGCACGAGCTGTCCGGCGGTGAGCGACAGCGCGTCGCGATCGCCCGCGCCGTGATCGGGCGGCCGCCGCTCGTCCTGGCGGACGAGCCGACGGGCAACCTCGACAGTCGCGCCGGTGCCGTCGTCCTGGCCCTGCTCCACGACCTGCACGACGACGGCACGACGGTCGTGGTCATCACGCACGACGAGGACGTCGCCCGCTCGCTCCCGCGCCGCGTCGAGATCCGCGACGGCCGCAAGGTCGTCGACCACTCGGAGAGGACACCCGCATGACCACCGACCGTCCGAGGCTCGACCCGAGCCGTACGAGCCCCGGCGACCTGGTGCGGGTCGCCGGTGACGGCCTTCGAGCGCGCCCGATGCGCGTCGTGCTGTCGGCGCTCGGGATCGCCCTCGGGATCGCGGCCATGGTCTCCGTCCTGGGGATCTCGTCGTCGAGTCGCGCCACCCTGGACGCCCAGATCGAGGCGCTCGGCACGAACCTGCTCACGGTCGGACCCGACGACGACGTCTTCGGCGACGAGGGTCACCTGCCCGACTCCGCCACGCCCATGATCGGTGCCGTCGACGGCGTGGAGTCCGTCAGCGCCGTGGCGGTCCTGCCGAAGGTGAAGGTCTACCGCACCGACCAGGTGCCCGAGGCGGAGTCCGGCGGGATCGCCGTGATGGCGGCGGACCTCGACCTCCTCGAGACGGTCGGCACGCACCCGGTCGCAGGGTCGTACCTCAACCGTGCGACGCGCGACCTCCCGGTCGTGGTGCTCGGGCACACCGCGGCCGCCCGGCTGGGCGTGGCCGGGGTGGGTCCGGACCGGCAGGTCTTCCTCGGCGAGCAGTGGTTCACGGTCACCGGCATCCTCGCGCCGACGCCGCTCGCCCCGGAGCTCGACACCGCCGCGCTCGTGGGATGGCCGGCCGCCGACGGACTGGGGACGTTCGAGGGGCACCCGACGACGATCTACACCCGCACGGACCCGGACCGCGTCACCGAGGTCAGGTCGGTGCTGGCGGCCACGGCCAACCCCGCGTCCCCCGACCAGGTCTCCGTCTCCCGCCCCTCGGACGCACTCGCCGCGAAGCAGGCGGCGGACGCGACGCTCGACAGCCTCGTGCTCGGGCTCGGCGTGGTCGCGGTCGTCGTCGGTGGCGTGGGGGTGGCCAACACGATGGTCCTGTCCGTGCTGGAGCGTCGCGAGGAGATCGGGCTGCGTCGTTCCCTCGGCGCCACGCGGGCGCACGTCCGGCACCAGTTCCTTGCCGAGGCCGTGATCCTGTCGGTGCTCGGCGGGCTGGTGGGCGTGCTCGGCGGCGTGCTCCTGACAGCGGTCTACGCCACGGCGCACGGCTGGCCGACCGTCGTGCCCTGGTGGGTGAGCGCTGCCGGCCTCGCCGTGACCGCGGTCCTGGGCGGCGCCGCCGGCCTGTACCCCGCCGTGCGCGCGTCGCGGATGTCGCCGACCGAGGCGCTGGCCGGACGCTAGCTCAGACCCGGGTGCGCCGGGTCAGGAACCAGGCCGCGACCACGACCAGCGTCACGCCTCCGTCCCAGACGACGATCTCGGTCGTGCCCGTCGCGCTGTCCGTCGCTGCGTAGGCCACCGCGGCGACGGTCAGGCCGGCCTTGTGGAGGACGACGAGCAGCCAGACGACCCCGGAGGTCTGCGGACGCCACGCCAGCAGGGCGAAGAGTCCGGCGAAGACCGCGAGACCGAGCGCCCGCCAGGTCTCGACGATCCGGGTGTCGGGCGCGGCGTCGACGACGGAGCCGATGGCGCCCAGGCTCGCGAGGAGGGCGCTGGCCGCGGCGAGCGCGAGGAGTGCTCGTCCCACGGCGGTCGCGGTGTCTCTGGTGGTGCCTCTGGTCGTGGTCATGGGACCCCCTGGTCGTGTGATGTCGAGGACCGTCAACGGGTCGAGGTCCCCACCTCTTCCCGGGGCCTCGAGCTCGTAGGTCACTGAGGGCATGACGACGGGACGCCCCGGGGCCCTGAGCCTCGGGGAAGACGCAGGACGGCGCGCGTTGTCCGGATCGGCCGGCGGGCCGCTCACGCCGGGTCCGGCGAGCTGCATCGCGTCGAAGCCGATGCGATGGACGGTCTTGTCACCGAGATGTGCGGTCGTGGTCGTCATGTCCCCCACGGTCCGCCCACCCTGGGGGTGGGACCAGAGGCCCCGTGTTCATGGGACTGGCGGGGCCACCCTCCTCAGGCCTGGCGTCCGGCCCACACCCAGGCGTAGCGGCCGTCGTCGACGGCGGTGCCGCCCTCGCCCAGCTCGAGCGGACGGAACGTGTCGACCATGACGGCCGACTCGTCGAACGACTCCGCGCCGAACGACGCCTCGATCGCCGCCGGCTGCGGCCCGTGCGCGTGGCCGCCGGGGTGCAGCGAGATCGAGCCGACGTCGATGCCCGAGCCCTTGCGGGCCTCGTAGTCGCCGCCCACGTAGAACATGACCTCGTCGCTGTCGACGTTCGAGTGGTAGTACGGCACCGGCACCGCGAGCGGGTGGTAGTCGACCTTGCGCGGCAGGAAGTTGCAGATCACGAAGTTGGTGCCCTCGAAGACCTGGTGGACCGGTGGCGGCTGGTGCACCTTGCCGGTGATCGGCATGTAGTCCTCGATGTTGAACGTGTAGGGGTACAGGCAGCCGTCCCAGCCGACCACGTCGAACGGGTGGTCGGCGTACACGAACCGGGTGCCCACGACGCCGCCCGGGCCGTTGCCGCGGTGCTTGACGAGCACCTCGACGTCGGTGCCCTCGACCAGCAGGTTCTCCTGCGGGCCGTGCAGGTCGCGCTCGCAGAACGGGGCGTGCTCCAGCAGCTGGCCGAAGCGCGACAGGTAGCGCTTCGGCGGCGTGACGTGGCTGTTCGCCTCGATCGGGTAGAGGCGGCTCGGGCCGTCGGTCGCGTCCGGGACCCAGCGGTGCGTCGTGGCGCGCGGGATGACGACGTAGTCGCCAGCCCGGTAGGCCAGGGCGCCGAAGACGGTCTCGAGGGTGCCGCTCCCGGCCTCGACGTAGACGCACTCGTCGCCGATCGCGTTCCGGTAGTAGCGCGACGGGCGACCCGTCACGACGTAGCCGATGCGCACGTCGCCGTTGCCGAGCACGAGACGGCGATCGGTCACGGCGTCGGTCTCGCCTGCCGCCGCGTCGTCGAAGAGGTCGTGCAGGGTCAGGTGGCGCGGCTTGAGGGGGTGGTTCGGCGTCGTCGACTGGTCGGGCACCTCCCACACCTCGCTCGCGACGATCGCCGACGGCACGTGCCGGTGGTAGAGCAGCGAGGAGTCGGACGAGAAGCCCTCCTCGCCCATGAGCTCCTCGAAGAGCAGCGCGCCGTCGTCGTCGCGGAACCGGGTGTGGCGCTGGCGGGGGACCGGCCCGACCTGGCGGTAGTACGGCATCGCAGGACCTCGTGATCGTAGGTGACCGGATAACGAACATCATGTGTTCGTCTTTCGAGAAGCCTCCGGTAGTGTCGCTCCCATGTCAATCCCGTCCGCGTACCGACACCTCGTCGACGACGCCGCGATCTTCCCGCCGGGACTCGCGCCGCTGGAGGAGGCGGTGCCCGCCCACGCGCGGCACCTCGCCTCGGACCACGCGGAGCTGGTGGGGCCGTTCGTGGTCGACGCGGCCCGGCTCCCGCGGCTGAGGCGCCTGGTGACGGGCGACGAGCGCCTGGCCGTGAGCCTGGTGGTGCCGGCCGCCGACGTCCGGTCCGTGCTGGCCGACGTGCCGGCCGGTGTCGACGTCGTCGCGCTGGAGGTGCGCCTCGACCCCGACATCGGTCTCGTGCCGCAGCTCGACCTGCTGCCCGACGGCGGCGGCGTGGCCGTCGTCGTCGAGGTGCCGCGACCCGGCCACGCGCAGTGGCCGGAGATCGCGCAGGCACTCGCCGAGCGAGGACTGCGGGCCAAGCTCCGCACCGGCGGCACCGAGGCCGAGGCGTTCCCGGGCGACGACGAGGTGGCGACCTGGATCCGCGACCTCGTCGCGCTCGACGTGCCGTTCAAGTGCACCGCCGGGCTCCACCGCGCCGTGCGGCACCGCGACGCGTCGACGGGCTTCGAGCACCACGGCTACCTCAACGTGCTGCTCGCGACCGTGCGCGCGCGAGGCGGTGCCGAGCTCGCGGCGGTCCGCGCCGCGCTCGCCGAGCAGGATCCCGCGGTCGTCGTCGCCGACCTGGCCGCGTCGGGCACGGCGGTCGAGGACGCACGCAGCAGCTTCACGTCGTACGGCTCGTGCAGCATCAACGAGCCGCTCGACGACCTGACCGACCTCGGCCTGCTGGACGTCATCCCCACCGGAGGGGACCACTCGTCGAGCGAGACCTGGGTCGAGGGTGCGAGCGGGAGCGACCACGACGTCGACAACCTCCCCTACGCGATCGTCGTCCCCGACGGCGAGGCGCCGCAGGTCGGCGTCCGCATCGGCGACCAGGTGCTGCTCGCGGGATCGGCCGCACGCGACCTGAGGCCCGACTGGGCGCCGCTCCTGGACACGTCGAGCCTCAACCCGCTGCTCGCGTCCGGGCGCGACACGTGGACCGCCGTCCGCTCGTGGCTGCAGGACGTGCTGACCGACCCCCGGCACCGGGAGTCGACCCGGCTGCTGCCGGTCGACGGTGCCCGGCTCGTGCTGCCGTTCGAGGTCGGCGACTACGTCGACTACTACGCCTCGATCGACCACGCGACCAACGTCGGCAGGATGTTCCGGCCGGACGGCGACGCACTCATGCCCAACTGGAGGCACCTGCCGGTCGGCTACCACGGGCGGTCCGGCTCGGTCGTGGTCTCCGGCACGCCGGTCAGGCGTCCGTCGGGCCAGCGCAGGCCCCCTGGCGACGACGCCCCGACCTTCGGCCCGAGCACGCGCCTCGACATCGAGGTCGAGCTCGGCTTCGTGATCGGTCGCTCCGTCCCGCTGGGGCAGCCGGTCGGGACCGACGAGTACGACCGGACCGTCTTCGGCGTCGTCGGCCTGAACGACTGGTCGGCGCGTGACGTCCAGGCCTGGGAGTACGTCCCGCTCGGACCGAACCTGTCCAAGTCGTTCGCGACCTCGATCAGCGCGTGGGTCACGCCCCTCGACGCCCTCGCCCCTGCCGTCATCGACCTGCCGGAGCAGGACCCGCCGGTCCTGCCCTACCTGCAGGAGACCGGACGCTCGGCGCTCGACATCGACGTCGAGGTCGAGCTCAACGGCACGGTCGTCTCACGACCGCCCTACGCGTGCATGTACTGGTCGCCGGCGCAGATGCTGGCGCACCTGAGCGTCAACGGCGCCTCGGTGCGTGTCGGCGACCTGTACGCCTCGGGCACGATCTCCGGCCCCGAGAAGGACCAGCGCGGCTCCTTGCTCGAGCTCACGTGGGGTGGTGCGGAGCCGCTCCTGATCGACGGCCGCGAGCGCACGTTCCTCGAGGACGGCGACGAGGTCGTGCTGCGCTACTCGGCGCCCGGTCGTCGCGGACGGATCGGCCTCGGCGAGGTCCGTGGGACGATCGTCGGGTGACCCAGCCCGTGACGGACGCCGAGTCGGGCGGCTCGCAGACCCTCGAGCGGGGACTGGCCGTCCTCGCCCTGCTGGGTGAGCACCCCGACGGCCTGAGCACCGCCGAGGTCGCGACCCGGACGGGCCTGCACCGCTCGATCGTGCACCGGCTCCTCGTCTCGCTCGACCGCACCGGGTTCGCCACGCGCGACGCGTCGGGGCGGTTCCGCGTCGGACCCTCGGCGCGCTCCTTGGCCGACGGAGCGCGGCCGAGCCTGCGCACCGTCGCCGAGCCCGTGCTGCACGACCTGGCGGTCGAGATCGACGCGACCGTCAGCCTGGTCGAGGTCATGGGCGACGCGGCCGTCACGACCGTCGTGGCCGAGCCGCCGACGCACGGACCGCGCTTCTCCTACCGCCTCGGCAACCGCGACCCGCTCGACCGCGGGGCCGGCGGGCTCGCGGCCCAGGCCGCCGGCCCGGCTCGTGGCGGGGAGTCCCCGCGCGTCGCCGAGGTGCGCGCGCGTGGGCACGTCGTGACGGTCGCCGAGCTGAACCCCGGGGCCGTGGGTCTCGCGGCCCCGGTGCCCGGAGCCGGTGTGCTCGCAGCGGTCAACATCGTCACGGCCGACGAGTCGCTCGTCGAGCGCGCCCTCGAGCCCCTGCTCGCTGCCGCCCGCCGCATCGCCGCCGCCCTCGCCTGAGCGCACCCTGGCGAGATTTGCGCCTTCATCCACCGTTCTTGCGAACGAGACGGTGGATGAAGGCGCGAATCTGGCGAGGTCAGAAGTTGCCGCGCTTGGCCTGCTCGCGCTCGATCGCCTCGAACAGCGCCTTGAAGTTGCCCTTGCCGAAGCCGAGGGAGCCGTGGCGCTCGATGAGCTCGAAGAAGACCGTGGGGCGGTCGCCGACCGGCTTGGTGAAGATCTGCAGCAGGTAGCCGTCCTCGTCGCGGTCGACCAGGATGCCGCGTGACTGCAGCTCCTCGATCGGCACCCGCACCTCGCCGATGCGCTCGCGCAGCTCGGCGTCGGTGTAGTACGAGTCCGGCGTCGCGAGGAACTCGACGCCGTGGGCACGCAGGTGGTCGACCGTCGCGATGATGTCGTTCGTCGCCAGCGCCAGGTGCTGGGCGCCGGGACCGCCGTAGAACTCCAGGTACTCGTCGATCTGCGACTTCTTCTGCGCGATCGCCGGCTCGTTGAGCGGGAACTTGACCCGGTGGTTGCCGCTGGCCACGACCTTGCTCATGAGGGCGGAGTAGTCGGTGGCGATGTCGTCACCGATGAACTCGGCCATGTTCGTGAAGCCCATGACGCGGCCGTAGAAGTCGACCCACTCGTCCATGTGGCCGAGCTCGACGTTGCCGACCACGTGGTCGAGCGCCTGAAAGACTCGGTGCTGGTTTCGCCGCCCAGGGCCCGGCACCCCTGCCGGGGCGGTGCGGGTGATCGTCGATGAGCGAGCGACGTAGCCGGGCAGGTAGGGGCCCGAGTAGCGCGACCGGTCGACGAGGGTGTGGCGCGTCTCGCCGTACGTGGCGATCGCGGCCAGGCGGACCGTGCCGTGCTCGTCGCTGACGTCGTGCGGCTCCTCCAGCACGGTCGCGCCCTGCGCCCGAGCGTGCTGGATGCACGCGTCGACGTCGGGCACCTCGAGCGCGATGTCCACGACGCCGTCGCCGTGACGGCGGTGGTGGTCGAGCAGCGGGCTGGCCGGGTCGACGCCGCCCTTAAGCACGAAGCGCACGGCGCCGGACTCGAGGACGTAGGCGTGGTGGTCGCGGTTGCCGGTCTCGGGACCGGAGTACGCGACGAGGTCCATGTTGTAGACGTTCTGGTAGAACGCGGCCGCCTGGGTCGCGTTGCCCACCGACCACACGACGGCGTCCCAGCCGGTGACGGGGAACGGATCGCTCGACTCGTCGTACTCCACGAGGCCGACCAGCTGCTTGAGCTGGTCCAGGTCGAGGTCCGCGAGCTTCTCGGAGTCGGTCAGGGCGAAGGTGGCGTCGGTCGTCATGGACTCATCGCATCCCGGCCCGGCTGGTCGAGGCAACATCATGGTCGCGAGCTGGTCGATCGGGGTACTTCTGCGGAGTAGAGTCACAGCGAGGTAGACGATCTGCACAGCACAGGAGGTCCGACGTGGACGCCTTGGACGTCGCGCTCGTCACAGCGCTGCGCGAGCACCCCCGCGCCGGTGACCTCGAGCTGTCGCGTCGACTGGGGATCGCGCGGGCCACCGTCCAGTCGAGGCTGCGCAAGATGGAGGAGGCGGGGGTCGTCACCGGCTACGGACCGGACGTCGACCTGGCGGCCGCCGGACACCCGGTGCTCGCGTTCGTGACGCTCGAGATCGCGCAGGGCCGACTCGAGGACGTGACGCAGGAACTCGAGCACCTGCCCAACGTGCTCGAGGCCTACGTCACGAGCGGCCAGGCCGATGTCGTGTGCAAGATCGCCGCCACGTCCCACGAGGACCTGCAGGACGTCCTGCTGCACATGAGCCGGTCGGGGTCGGTGGTGCGCTCCACGAGCGTCATCGTGCTGAGCGAGCTCGTGGCACCTCGCGTGCTGCCGATGCTCGCGCGCGACGCCGCGCCGGCTCCTCGGGCGCCCGGTTACCGGTAGACGTCGTTTGCCCGACCGGGTCGAGGGAACCCCGCGGGCATGACTGCAGCAGCACGGGTGGCCGTGACGGGCGCGAGCGGCAACATCGGCACGGCAGTGGTGCGCGAGCTCTCCGCCCGGGGCCACGAGGTGGTCGCGATCGCCCGGCGCGCCCCGGCCGTGCCGCCCGGCGGCAGTGTCGAGTGGCGCGAGGCGGACGTCCGCAGCAGCGACCTGTCCCCGGTCCTGGCGGACGTCGACGCGGTCGTGCACCTGGCGTGGATGTTCCAGCCGACCCATCGGCCGCAGGTCACGTGGGAGGCCAATGCCGCCGGCACCCGCCGGGTGCTCGACGCCGTCGCCCGCGCAGGGGTCCGGACCGTGGTGACGACGTCGTCGGTCGCGGCGTACTCGCCGGCCGACCACGACGAGCCGGTCGACGAGACCTGGCCGACGGACGGCACCTCGACGGCTGCCTACTGCCGTGAGAAGGCGTATGTCGAGCGTTCGCTCGACGC
Organism: Aeromicrobium sp.; assembly: GCA_023257515.1. Classification (GTDB taxonomy): domain Bacteria; phylum Actinomycetota; class Actinomycetes; order Propionibacteriales; family Nocardioidaceae; genus Aeromicrobium. Next base: position 185 of record JALRCA010000140.1, on the reverse strand, counting down.
GTTCGAGGCCGGGCACCGCGGCGTCCGGGTCGTGCGGCTGCGGCCGGCGTTCGTGTTCCAGCGGTCTGCCGGCAGCGAGCAGCGGCGCATCTTCGCCGGCGCCCTCGTGCGCCCGACGATGCTCGATCGCAGGCTGCTGCCCGTCGTGCCCGTTCCCGCCGACCTGCGGATGCAGGCGGTGCACG
>JALRCA010000125.1 GCA_023257515.1 Aeromicrobium sp. | reverse complement strand
AGCTCGACCGGGTCAGTCGCCGGGAGGGCTGGGGCATCACCAGCACCATCGCCCACCCCGGCGTCGCCCCGACCAGCCTGCTCGCCGCCCGACCCGAGATGGGTCGCCCCTCGGACACGCGTGAGGTGCGGCTCATCCGCTGGCTGTCTCGACGTGGGGTCCTGGTGGGCACCGTCGACAGCGCCGGCCTCCCCGGCCTCGTGGCCGCGACCTCCCCGACCTCCGACGGCGGCCAGTTCTACGGACCGCAGGGCCTTGGCGGCACCTCCGGCCGCCCCGGCCTGCAGAAGCTGTGGAGGCCGCTCGACGACGCCGAGGCCGCCCGACGTCTGTGGACCTGGTCGGAGGAGGCGGCGGGGGTGACGTTCGCTCGCTGAGGACTCCGGCCACGAAGGTCCTCGGGATGCTGCGGGTCTCGGTCGATGGCGAAGCCGCTCATCCGCGGCCCACCGCAGACCTCGGCGAAGGTCCGACGCTGGCAGGGTGACCGCTCAGTCCACCACCGGAACACGAAGGGTGCTCCCGAGCAGCGTCGCAAGCTGCCGGTCAGAGCTGACGCGAAGACTCGTCAGCACCACGGCATCATCGATCAGGGGCGCGACGACACGCCCGCCTTCGACCGACAGCACGGCAGGAAGCACTCCGTGGGCGACTGACCCCGACGGCGCCGGCGCGACAGCGCTGACAGACGCGAACTGCCCGCTGTCCGCCATGTCTCCCCCCGCCACCACCACGACGTGGCGCTTCCCGAAGTCCACCGTCGAGAGCTCCTCGTCCGGCATCGTCGTCTGCACCTCCACGTGCCTGACGTCTCCACCGTCGAGCTGGATCCTCAAGTAGGCGCTGCGGATCACGTCGTCGGCGTCGGATCCATCCGCGGCAGGCTCGCGCGCCGTGACCACGAATCGCCGGCCGGGCTGAGCCGAGACCAGAGTTCCCGAGATCACGGATCGGGCGCTGATCAGCCGCGCGAGGGCCTCCGGGTCGGAGGGGAGGACCCAGTCAGCCTCAGGGGCCCGCCACTCCACGGCTTGGTCGGTCTGTGGCTGCTGGTCCTTCCCGACGTCCGTCGAGCACGCGCTGACCAGACTCACGCAGAGTCCGACGATCGCGACGAGAAGCGTGGATGCTCGCCGAGGCCTAGTAGCGATCATTGATGTGACCTTCCTCGTGCGAGCTGTAGTAATTGTTGAGGTATGGGCCGCTGACCATGCATGAAGTATTCGAGTTGTTGGGACCTGGGGAACCGTTGGCGAAGTGTCGAAGGCCGACGGAGTGACCGATCTCGTGGCACGACGTCTTCCGCCGTTGCTCGTAGCTCTGAGCCTCTTCGCGGTCGATCCTCATCCAGGACGAATAACAGGAGCCGTTCGGGGCTTCATCCTTGCATTCATACATGCCGTACCAGCCCTGACCGTAGATGCCGTCGTACACCCACACATCCGTCCCGGCGACACAGTCTTCATAGCTCGTGATCATGTCTGTCGGCTCACCCAACGCGTATACGCGCGCGTTGTAGTACGCCTCATGCGTCCGTTCGGTGACTCTTCCATTGCAGAACGTGTGGTGCTCGTTGTCAGCGAATCGCGGTTCCTCGTTGAAAGGAACGCCCCCGAAGGGGCCCCAGTCGTGCGCAGCCGCGGGCTGAACGGGAACGACGAGCCACACCAACGCGCTCAGGAGAACAGCGGAGTGGCGCACGCGCCAAGAAGATCCCATCGTTTCGAGCAATCCGATCGTGAGCGATTGTCGGACGTAGACAACCGTTGAGTCCCCGACGCTGACGTCACGCCAAGTTCATCACGGCAGATGCTCGGTATCTGCGATGTTGCTGTGAGTACATCTTTCGTTTGCGTCCGCGACACCCATGCCCCGTCGCGCGACTCCCTCAACTACCACGACAGCGACCGACACTTCGCACGCAGACGAGCCCACCGAGGTGCACCCCACGGGCCACCGCAAGGCGTCCGAAGCGCTGTCAAGTCCAGCCTTGGCGAATTCGAGCCGACCACGTGGTCAAGGCGTGTGCGGACGTTCAGGCGCTGTGGCCCGCTGCCGTTCCTCCGCGGGCTCTTTCGATTTCGCGGTTCGAATGAGGATGCTGTGAAGCAGCAGGAGGGCGACCAACTCGAAGTGACCCAAGGGCTACGCCCATGGGTCGGATACGGCATCTGTCGTGGACCTGCCGGGATCCCTCCGACGGCCGCTCCGCGACGCAGGGTGGGACCCCCTCGATTCCCGGTGCCTGATCACCGAGCCTCGAAGGCCCCGCACGATGCACGAAGGCCCCGCACCGTCACGAGGACGGTGCGGGGCCTTCGAGGCTCGGTGGAGCTGCCGGGAATCGAACCCGGGTCCTCTGGCGCTGAGTCAGGACTTCTCCGGGTGCAGTGCGTCATGGCGCTTTTCTCAGCCCCGGTGCTCGGACGAACACGTCACCGACAGGCTCAGTCACGAAAAAGTCCCGACCGCGTCACGTGACGCTACGCGGCCAGCAAGTCCCCTAGATGAGACAGACGATCCGGGACGGGGACGCTCCCGGGTCTGCCCTTCACCAGTCGCTGTCAGGCAGCGAGGGCGAAGTCAGTGCGCTTGGAATCGGCACTTATGGGTTTGCAACGATCGTTCAAGAGATGACGTTGCCTCCTCTACCCGCTTCACCTGATCCGAACGACCACAGTCGAAACCGATCAGCCCCTCTGGAGTTTTCAAGCGTTCCTCGCGGAACCACATCAGTCTACAACCGCCGACCGACCAGCGGCATTCCCGCGGTCGGCCGGCGGTCGCGAACTCAGCCGAAGATCGAGTCGGCCCACTCCGGGTGGTCGATGAACGGGTTGCGGTTGTGCTGGTACGTGTCGTAGATGACCTGGTTGCGGCGCTTCTCGAACGCCGAGGGCGGGTCCTGCTCGTTCCAGGCCAGCAGCACCGAGAGCCGACCCATGTAGGGGTTGCTGCCGTTGTCGACCGAGTCGTTCGGCTCCAGGTCGGCGAACCCGTCGCCGCCCTCGTAGCGGATCGCCATGTAGAGGATCATGCGGGCGACGTCGCCCTTGACCGTGTCGGGCGGCTCGAACGAGTCGCTGTCGGTCGCGCACTGCGAGCAGCCGCTGACCGTCGAGCCCCCGTCGTCGAAGTCCTTGTTGCCGCGCGTGGAGTTGACGGCCACGTCCTCGGGCCGCAGATGGTGCAGGTCGGTGCCCGGACCGGTCGCGGTGCCGAAGTCGCCGTGGCTCTTGGCCCAGACGTGCTCACGGTTCCAGTCGCCCGACGAGCCGCCCTGACGGGACTTCGCGCGTGACGTCTGCGAGTACAGCAGGATCACGTTCGAGGTGTTCGACGGATCCTGGTCCGTGTCCTTCAGGGCGTTCCAGACGCCGTCGTAGCTGACCTTCGTCTGCTTCGAGATGATCGTGTGCAGCGCGTCGCGCAGCTGGTCGCCGGACTTGCCGGCAGCGCTCGCGTAGTAGTCGTCGACGGCATCGGCGGTGGCCGGTGGCGAGACGAGGACGGACAGGACGATGGTGATGACGGCCAGGACGGTGGTCCTGGCTCCCCCGAGATTCTTCATCGCACCACCCTCGGGGGGCCGGTCCGTCGATGGCAAGGTCCCCCGCCCCGGTTCACCCGACCGTCGCAGGATGGCCACCGTCGCGTGACCGCAGCAGCACCGCGGAGCACGCCGCCGCGACACCGAGGAGCGCGACGCACATGAGCGTGCCGGCCCGGAAGCCCGGGCCGAACACGTCGGGCTGCGCGAAGTCGGGCCCGGTGATTCCGGCCAGCGGCGGGATCGCCGCCACCGCCAGCAACCCGGCCGTGCGCGCGACCGCGTTGTTGACCCCGGAGGCGATGCCGGTCTCGTCGGCCGGCGCCGCCACGATGACGGCCGACGTCAGGGGCGCCACGAGCATCGTGAGACCGACCCCGAACACGACCGCGCCCGGCATGACGTCGAGCCACCAGCCGGCGTCGGTGTCGATGCGCAGGTAGAGCAGCAGACCGACGGCCGCCACGAGCGGACCGACGGTGAGCGGGAGGCGCGGTCCGACGCGGTCGCCCCACGCCCCGGCACGACCCGAGAACAGCAGCATCAGCACGGTCGCCGGGAGCGTCGCGAGCCCCGCCTCGATCGGCCCGTACCCCGCGACGTACTGCAGCTGCAGGACGAGCAGGAACATCGAACCGCTGAGCGCGGCGTAGATCGCGAACGTCGACAGGTTGGCGGCGGAGAAGACGCGATCGGCGAACAGCGACATCGGCACCAGGGCGTGCGGCGCCCGCACCTGGTGGACCACGAACAGGACCCCGACCAGGACGCCGGCCCCGGCGATCCACCACGACTCGTCGACCAGCCCGAACGTGAGCAGGCTGAGCGCGACCACCGTGAAGCCGGCACCGAGCAGGTCGAGACGTTCCTGCGCACCGCGTGACTCCGGGACGTGACCCAGCGCGATCCACACGGTCGCCAGCACGAGCGGCACGTTGATCCAGAACACCGCGCGCCAGCCGACGGCGTCCACGAGCCAGCCTCCGACGAGCGGACCGATCGCCGTCGTGATGCCGGCCAACCCGGACCAGATGCCGATGGCGCGGCCACGGTCGGCCGGGTCGATGGACGCCGAGATGATCGCGAGGCTCCCCGGCGTGAGCAGCGCACCGCCGATGCCCTGGAGGACCCGCGCCGCGACGAGCACCTCGCCCGTGGGCGCCACCGCGCACAGCACCGACGAGACGCCGAACCAGACGACTCCCACCACGAAGACCCGCCGCCGGCCCAGGTGGTCACCCAGCGACCCGGCGACGAGGATCAGCGACGCCAGCGCGAGCGTGTAGCCGGTGACGATCCACTGCAGCCCGACGAGACCGACGTCGAGGTCGCGGTCGATCGCGGGCAGCGCGAGACCGACGATCGAGCCGTCGAGGAACGCCATGCCCGACGCCAGCACCATCGCCGCGACGAGCCATCGTCCCTGCGCCGAGTCGAGCCTCACGAGGCGACGCCGAACAGCCGGGCCGCGTTGTCCCACAGCACGGCCTGGAGCCACTCCTCGCCGGGGTCCAGGCGCTCGAGCACCTCGACCTGGTGCTCCCACGGGTACGGGATGTTCGGGAAGTCGCTGCCGAAGAGGATCTTGTCCTGCAGCTCGCGCAGGACGGGCGGCAGGGACGTGACCGCAGGACCGTCCCAGAAGTCGACGAACGCCATCGTGGTGTCGAGCCGGACCTCGTCGTAGCGGAGCGCGAGGTCGCAGAACGCGTCGACCTCGGGCTGGCCCAGGTGAGCGATGACGAGCGGCAGCCGCGGGTGGCGTCGCAGGACCGTCTCGACCGAGCCCGGGCCGGTGTGCTCGTTCCCGGCCGGCGAGGAGCCGGCGTGCAGGACGGTCGGGACCTGCGCCGCCTCGAGCGCAGCCCACACGGGCTCCAGGTACGGGTCGTCCGCGGGGAAATCACCCACCTGCAGGTGTGCCTTGAACAGCTGGACGCCCTGGTCGATCCGGCGCTGCACGTAGTCGCCCGCGTCGGGCTCGGGGTAGAACGTCGCGCACCGCAGCGCCTCGGGCACCCGCTCGGCGAAGTCCCACGTCCAGTCGTTCATGAACTCCGCGACGCCCGGCTTGTGCGCGTACGACAACGCCGAGAAGTGCTCGACCCCGAGGTCACGCAGGGTCTCGACACGCTCCTCGTCGGTGCCGCGATAGGTCACCGGCCACGGCCGCCCGAGCTTGGGGCCGGCCGCGTCGAAGTAGGCCCATACCGCGCGCAGGATGGCCGGCGGCATGAAGTGCACGTGGACGTCGAACACGCGGCGGGTCGTCACCTCGCCGACCCTACGCCCGGGCGGGTTCGGGTCACCTCAGGCGATCAGCGGATGCCCTTGAGGCTGCGACCGAGCTCGCGCTGCGCGTCGCGCACGGCCTGGCGCTCGGCGATCGCGTGCCGCTTGTCGTACTGCTTCTTGCCTCGGGCGAGCGCGATCTCGACCTTGGCGCGACCGTCCTTGAAGTACAGCGACAGCGGCACGAGCGTGAGGCCCTTGGACCGGATGCGCTGATCGATCTTGTCGATCTCGTGCCGGTTCAGCAGCAGCTTGCGGCGGCGCCGGGTCTCGTGGTTGGTCCACGTGCCGTTGTCGTACTGCGGGATGTGGACCTGGAGCAGCCACGCCTCGCCGCGGTCGATCTCGGCGAATCCGTCGACCAGGGACGCGCGACCGGCACGCAACGACTTGACCTCGGTCCCCGTGAGGACCAGTCCGGCCTCGTAGGTGTCCTCGATGTGGAAGTCGTGACGCGCCTTCTTGTTCTGCGCAATCATCTTGCGCCCGGTCTCCTTGGGCATTGGACCAGTCTGTCAGATCGTCACGACTCGCCGAGCGACCGGCGGGCGGCGGCCACCACGACCGGGTCGGAGCAGCCCTCGGCGTAGCCGGCGAGGCGTCGGTCGATGTCGCGCTGCAGCACCCGCATGCCGATGCGCTCGGCCAGCGGCGCGAGCCAGGCCGGTCGGCAGCGAAAGCTGTAGCGCCACGTGACGATTGATCGCCCGGGGTCGTCGGGGTGCGGCACGAACCGCCAGCCGCCGGCGAAGCTCTCGAAGAACCACGGTCCGTCGATCATCCGCATGCCGACGTTCGTGGGCGGGTTGTACGAGACGTACTCGCTCAACATCGACAGCACCCGTGAGCGATGCACCGTCCGGGTCTGCACACCCTTGGCCGGCGCCTCGCCGAGCAGCTGCTGCGCGTCGATGAAGCGGTCCCAGCGCAGGCGCACCTCGCCCGTCGTCTGCGACACGGCGAACGCCGTGGCGGGGTCGAGCGGCACCTCGAGCCGGGACTCGACGAGCGGCACGGCTCAGAGCCAGCCCATGGGGTTCACGGTGCGACCGTTGACGAGGACCATGAAGTGCAGGTGGCAGCCGGTCGAGTAGCCCGTGGTGCCGGAGTAGCCGATGACCTCGCCGCGCGAGACCCGCTTGCCGACTCCGAACCGGAAGCTCGTCAGGTGGTTGTAGGTCGTCACGATGCTGGCACCACGCTTGACGCCGTTGGCGAGGATGATCCGGTTGCCGTAGCCCGCGTTGTAGTACTGCTCGATGATCGTGCCACCGGCGGCCGCGCGGACCGGGGTGCCGCACGGGATGCCGAAGTCGGTGCCGTCGTGCAGCTTGTAGACGCCTGTGACGGGGTGCAGGCGCATGCCGTACGGCGAGGTGATGGGGCCGTTCGCCGGGTAGGACAGGGTCCCGCCGCCGTCGCCACCTGACGACCCGCCGCCGCCTCCACCACCACCGCCACCGCGGCGGCGGTTGCGCTCGGCGAGCTCCTTGCGCGCGAGTGCCGCGAGTCGTGCGTTGAGCGAGGCACGGTCCGCCTCGAGGGCCCGGACCAGCCGGGCGTCGTCGGCCCTGGCCTTGGCTGCGCCCCTGGCGGCGGTCGCGCGGTCGTCGCGCAGCCCCTTGACCTGACGGGTCTGGGTGGCTGCCTCCGCCTCCAGGCCCCGCTTGACCTCGAGATTCGCTGCGGCGGCCTGTCGGGCCTTCGCCACTCGGTCGCGCAGCTTCTGGACCTCGTCACGATTGATGCGCAGCAGGACCTTGGCGGCCTCGAGCCGCTGCATGGTGGCGATCTGCGCGTCGCTGACCGAGCCGTTCAGGCTCGCCCGCTCCGAGAAGGACCGGGGGCTCGCGCCCTTGACGAGGTCACCGAAGGCCTTGAGGCCGTTGTCGCCCTGCTTGAGAGCCTCGAGCGTGAACTGCTGGACGGCTTCCTCGGACTTCTTCAGACGCGCCTGTCCGGCCGAGAGCTTGGCCTTGGCGGCCGACAGCTCCGCCTCGCTGCGGTCCAGCTCGGCCTGCATGGCCGCGTCCTTCGCGCGGGCCGTGGCGAGCTGACCACGCGTCTCACCCAGGTGGGTACGCGCCGCGGCGAGCTTGCTCTCGGCGGCCTTGAGACGGTTCGCGGCCCGAAGGAAGGCCTTGCTGGACTCGTCGTAGGACTTGCGGGCATCACCGAGCTTGCCGGAGACCTCGCCTCGCTTGCGCTTGAGGTCGTCCTTGGAGTCCGCCCACGAGGGGCCCACGAGACCGAGCACGAGCGCGCAGACGAGCGCGAGCGCGACCACAGGCTTGCGTGTCATGACCTGCCTCGGGGAAGAAGTGGCGGGTGTTACTGGTGTGACTCTAAGGCATGAAGGTCACACGTCAAGGTACTTGCGTGTCATCACGAGTGTCGGGACGAGCGCCAGGAGCACGGCGATGAGGGAGGTCCACCCCATGACGACCACCGCCTCCTGCCACCGGACCCACGTCGTGATCGTGCCCAGGTTGGTCTTGAGCTGCTGGTAGACCACGAAGTACATGAAGCCCGCGACGCCGATCGCGGCCAGCCCGGCCGAGATGACGGCGGCCAGCAACGACTCCAGCACGAAGGGCAGCTGGATGTGCCAGCTCGAGGCACCGACGAGCCGCATGATCCCGATCTCGCGCCGCCTCGCGTATGCCGTCATGCGGATCGTGTTCGAGACCTGGAGGATCGCCGCGATGATGAGCAGCAACGACGTGCCGAGCGCGGCCCACTGGAGCTTGCCCAGGATCTGGTAGAGCGGCTTGAGCTGGTCCTCGAGCGACGTGGCGCTGTCGACGCCGTCCATGCCGGAGACCTGGCTGATGACGCCGTCGAAGTCCTGCGCGTCCTTGAGCGTGACCTGGTAGGACTCCGGGAAGATCTGCGGCGTCAGTGCCTCGAGCTGCTTGCGCCCGGTCTCCGACTGCCCCAGGATCTGGCGCGCCCGCTCGTAGTTCTGCTGCGACGTGATCGTCTCGTAGCCGCGTACCTCCGGGTTGGTGCTGAGCGCCTCGCGGACGGCCCGCTTCTGCTCGTCGGTCGCCGCGCCCCCGACGCACGTGCTGCTCGGGGAGTTCTTGGTGCACAGGTCCACGCGCAGCTGCAGCAGGTTGCCGTAGTAGGCCTCGGTGCGGTCGGCCTGGCTCTGCATGAGCAGGCCGAGCGCCGCCAGCAGCAGCGAGACGGTCATGGTGACGACCAGGGAGATCGTCATGGAGGTGTTGCGCGACAGGCTCGCGCGCAGCTCGCTCAGGATGTTTCGCATGGGGTCCTCAGGACTGGTAGCCGTAGATGCCGCGTGCCTCGTCGCGCACGATCCTGCCCTCGTCGAGCTCGATGACGCGCTTGCGCATCTGGTCGACGATCGAGGAGTCGTGGGTGGCCATGACGACGGTCGTGTCGGTGCGGTTGATCCGGTCGAGCAGCTTCATGATGCCGACGCTCGTGGTGGGGTCGAGGTTGCCGGTGGGCTCGTCCGCGATCAGGATCTTGGGGCGGTTGACGTAGGCGCGCGCCACGGCGACTCGCTGCTGCTCGCCTCCGGACAGCTCGTCGGGCATGCGGTGGCTCTTGCCCTCCAGGCCCACGAGCTCGAGGGTCTCGGGGACCAGCTGGGCGATCTCGGACCGGGACTTGCCGATGACCTGCAGGGCGAACGCGACGTTCTCGAACACCGTTCGGTTGGGCAGCAGGCGGAAGTCCTGGAAGACGGTGCCGACCTGGCGGCGCAGCTTGGGCACCTTCCAGCTCGAGAGCTTGTTGATCTCCTTGCCCGCGACGTAGACGCGACCGCTCGTGGGGCGCGTCTCGCGCAGGACGAGCCGCAGGAAGGTGGACTTGCCCGAGCCGGAGGCGCCCACGAGGAAGACGAACTCGCCCTTCTCGATCTCCAGGTCCAGCGAGGCCAGCGCCGGACGCTTCTGTCCGGGGTAGGTCTTGGTGACCTTCTCCAGTCGAATCACCCGATCGACTCTAACCACGACACCTGAGGGCATCTCTCAGGCGCGCCCGAGCGGCTGTCGTCGGACCGTGTGACGATCGGCGCATGGACGAGAAGCGTTCCCTCGACGTCAAGGCCATCCTGCTGAGCTATCTGCTGGTCGCCCGCGACTCGCTGCTCTGGAAGCTCGAGGGCCTCTCGCCCTACGACGCGCGGCGCCCGTTGACGCCCACCGGACTCAACATCCTGGGCCTCAACAGTCACGTGGCGATCTGCGCGGCCGACTACTTCGGGTCCGTGTTCGAGCGGCCTTGCCCCGACCCCACACCCGACGTCGACGAGGACCCGCACGCCGACTTCGTGGTCCCGGCCGACGTCTCCACCGCCGACGCGATCGCGCAGGTCGGGCGCTGGTGGGCCCACGCCGAGGCCACGATCGAAGCGCTCCCCCTCGACGCCGTCGGCCGCGTGCCGTGGTGGGAGGGCGAGCGCGGCGAGGTCACCCTCCAGCAGATCCTGGTGCACATGGTCGCCGAGGCGCACCGGCACGCGGGCCACGCCGACATCCTGCGCGAGACGGTCGACGGAGCCGCGGGCCTCAAGCCGGGCGTCACGAACCTGCCCGACGTCGAATGGACCGAGCACGTGGCTCGCGTCGAGGAGACCGCCCGCGCCTCCCACTGATCCCGGCCCCGCTGGCAGTGACGATTCAACGCGACACGCCAGCGTGTCGCGGTCAGAATGTCACTCCCAGCGAGGGCTGGGGCGGAGTCAGGCGGGGGTCTGGGCGCGGCGCCAGCGGATGCCGGCCTCGATGAAGTCGTCGATCTCGCCGTCGAGCACCGACTGGGTGTTCCCGGTCTCGTGCTCGGTCCGCAGGTCCTTGACCATCTGGTAGGGGTTCAGCACGTAGTTACGCATCTGGTCACCCCACGACGCCTGGACGTCGCCGCGCAGCTCGTCGAGCTGGGCGCGCTCCTCGGCCTTCTTCAGGGCGAGGAGCTTCGCCTTGAGGATCACCATGGCGCTCGCCTTGTTCTGCAGCTGGCTCTTCTCGTTCTGGCAGCTGACCACGACGCCGGTCGGGATGTGCGTCAGGCGTACCGCCGAGTCGGTCGTGTTGACGCTCTGGCCGCCTGGACCGGACGAGCGGTACACGTCGACCCGGATCTCCTCCTCGGGGATGTCGATCTGGTCCGTCTCCTCGAGGACGGGCACGACCTCGACCGCCGCGAAGGAGGTCTGACGGCGCCCCTGGTTGTCGAACGGGGAGATGCGCACGAGTCGGTGCGTGCCGGACTCGACGGAGAGGGTCCCGTACGCGTAGGGCGCCTTGACGGCGAACGTCGTCGACTTGAGACCCGCCTCCTCGGCATAGCTCGTGTCGAACACCTGGACGGGGTACTCGTGGCGCTCGGCCCAGCGCACGTACATGCGCTGCAGCATCTCGGCGAAGTCCGCAGCATCGACACCACCGGCGCCGGAGCGGATCGTCACGAGGGCCTCGCGCTCGTCGAACTCGCCGGAGAGCAGCGTGCGGACCTCGAGCGACTCGATCGCGCCCTGCAGTCGCGTGAGCTCGGCCTCGGCCTCGGCGAGCGAGTCGGCGTCACCCTCCTCCTGGGCGAGCTCCACCAGGACCTCGAGGTCGTCGAGCCGCTGCCGCAGACCGGTGGCACGCTCGAGATCGGCCTGCAGGGCGGAGAGTCGACCCGTCACGCGCTGCGCGTTCTCCTGGTCGTCCCACAGGTCGGGTGCGCCGACCTGCTCCTGGAGGTCGGCGATCTCTGCGCGCAGGGAGTCGAGGTCGAGCACCTTCTCGATCGACGTCAGCGTCGCGCCGAGCTCCTTGATCTGCCCGGCGAAGTCCACGGTGGCCACCGGTCGAGACTACCTGCCGGACCCCGAGACCCCACGCTCGACCGCAGCCTCGCGGGTCCGTCGTCCCTCCCGGACCCGGCGCGCGATCCACTCGCCGGCGGCCATGACGTCCTCGGAGGTGTACGACAGGTGTCCTTCGAGGTTCGACCCGACGCGAGCGGAGCAGAACCCGTCGTCCGGTCGGCACATGGACAGCACGCGCGCAGCGAGGTCGGCAGGCAGGTCGTTCTCGGCCTCCGTCTCGAGGTCGCTCATGCGCAGGAGGCCGCGGAGAGCACCGGCGAAGGGCGTGCCCGGCGCCTGCCAGGTCGTCTCCGGTCCGTCCGCGGACCGCGTCGGATCACCCCACAGGACCATCGCGGCCACGGTGGCGCGCTCCTGGGGGGCGAGTCGCGCCACGGCACGACGCGCCACCATCGCCCCTTGCGACTGTCCGGAGACGACGACCACGCTGGCCGGACAACGCTCGATCGTGTCCCGGACGACGGCGACGACCCCGGCGGCACCCTCGCGCACGCTGCGCTCGATTCCTCGCCAACCGGCTCCGTCGCCGTCCGGCCAGGTGCTCGCCTCGTACCTGAGCGGTGTGGTGACGCTCGACAGCGTCGGCTCCCTGGCCTCGAGGTGCTGGCGCGTCACCGCGAGGCTGAAGTAGGACAGCGCCCCGAGCCCGCCGTAGACGTCCCCCTCGTAGTCCCCGTCACGTGGGCCCTCGCCCGAGCCCCGGATCCCCACGAACCGCACGTCCGCACACGGCGGCCGTCCTTGATCGAGTGCCGTGGCCGTCGCCGAGGACGGTGCGTGACCGCTCCACGGGACCACACGCGCGGTGACACCTCGGACCGGCGCGCCGTCGCCATAGGGTGCCGGACCGCTCGTCGAGCCCCAGTCGACGTCCGTCGCGTCCACGAAGCTTGCGGCCGAGAGCCCGACCCGGGTCGCACGCACGGCGCCGTGCCAGGTCGCCGAGCTCTCTGCGTCCACGTCGAGCGCGGTGACGGACGCCCGGACGAGAGACCGCCCCAGCTGTGCGTCGCCCCCGTCACCCACGAGCAGTCCCGGCCAGGAACCCGGCGCATCGTCCTCGAGGGTGTGACGCCACGTGGTGACGCCGCCCTGGCCGGAGACGAGCCGGCCGCGCACCACGACGCGATGCCCCTGGGCGAGCACCGTGACGCCCGGGCCGACCGTCAACGTGACGCCCCGCGGGACCTCCAGGTCTTGGCCGAGCCGTACCCGCGAGATCGTCGGCGACATCCACGTGGTGTCGTGATCGAGCCGTCCTCCGACCTCCACGTCCGCCGGATCGGTCGGCGCCGGGCGGGCCGTGATCGTGGCGCCGCCGGTCGCGACGGCTCGCAGGCCGGTCGTGGCCGGCACGCGCACGCGGTACCCCGTGGTCGTCTCGATCGTCGTCCTCAGGGCGAACCCGTGGTGCCTGTCCAGCACGGTCGTGTCCGCGACCCTCCACCCGGAGCTCGTCCGTGTCTCCAGGTCGACCCGATGGCCGGCGGCGCCGCGAGCCACGACACCGCGCACCGTCGCGACCGTCCCGCTGACCACCGTGGTGGGCGCGTCCTCGACGGTCACGGCGCGCGGCGCGCGCACTGTCATCAGCAGCGACGGGCTCACGACCCGACCCCGTCGATCCGACGCCACGACCCGGACGCGCCGCTGACCCGTCGCCGCCGGCCGCATCGTCGCCCGGTACCGCCCGGCCCGGTCGGCCCTCACGCTGGACGTGCTCCGCCACCCAGCCGCGGTGAGTCGCTGCGCCACCACGTGGACGGCGCCCTGCGCACCCCGCAGGCGCCCGGTGAGGGACGTCGTGCGGCCGACCTCGAGGGTGCTGGGCGTGGCGGTCAGCGACACGACGCGCGGCGACGAGCCCTCTGCCGGAACCACCTGCGATGCCGTCACCACGACGCCTGCGAGCACGACCGCGAACCACCGTCGGGCGCGCGGAGTCATCGCCCCTCCGGGGGCTCGCATCACGTCGTGCACGTCCTCATCATGACCTGGTCCGGACTGGATGGATTGAAAATGGGACAACTGGCGCAGAAGCCGTCTCGGGACGAGCACCCGTCCCGACGGGGACGGACGCTCTCCGACGTGGTGCGGCCGGTCCTGGAGCGTGGTGGGCTGAGCTCATGACCTGCCTGTTCTGCCGCATCGTCACCGGTGACGAGCCGGCCCACGTCGTGCTCGACGAGCCCGACGTCGTGGGCTTTCTCGACGTGCGACCGGTGTTCGAGGGTCACGTCCTGCTCGTGCCGAGACGGCACGTGGACACCCTGACCGACCTGCCGGACGAGCTGGTCGAGCCGCTGTTCACGACCACGCGCCGGGTCGCCGCCGGGGTCCGGGACGAGCTCGGGGCGCAGGGCACCTTCGTCGCCATGAACAACACCGTGTCCCAGAGCGTCCCCCACCTGCACGTCCACGTCGTGCCCCGCACCAAGGGTGACGGTCTACGGGGGTTCTTCTGGCCCCGCACCCGGTACGCCGACGACGCAGCCGCGACCGCCATGGCCGCGCGCCTGCGAGCCGCCCTCGACGACGCCGGCGCCCCACCCCCGTCGGGGTGAGGCGCCGGTCGGACGGGTCGTCAGCCGCTCAGGCGAGCTTCTTCTGACGGTAGAAGTCGTACTGGTCGGCCTTGAGGCCGTACGACAGCTTGCGGTGGGTCGTGCCGTAGGTGCCCCGCTGCTCGTACGCCCAGTACGAGGTCTTCGCCGTGTTGGCCCACTTCTCGAAGATCACGACGTGGCGCGAGGTGCTCGTGCCGTTCGGGTCGATGATCGTGTCGCCCTTCCTGAGGGAGGCCTTGTTGGTGAACCTCGTGCTGACCGAGGAGTCGGCGAGACCCACCGTGTTGAGGCCCGGCTTGCCATAGCCGTAGGCCATGCTCACGTAGCCCGAGCAGTCCTGACGGTAGCCGTCGCGCCAGTACTTGACCTGGCTGTACGGCACCGGCTTGCCGCCGTTGGCGGTGAGCCACACCTTCGCACGGGCGATGACGGTCGCACCGGACACGGCGGCCTTGGTCTCGACCGCCGACGCGGCCGTGACGTCGGAGTGCGAGGCGTCGGCCGAGGCGGGCGCCGACACCGCCGCAGCACCGAGTGGTGCGACGAGAGCGGCGCCGGCCAGGGTCAGGACGGCCTTGCGGCTGAAACGGTTCATGGATCCCCCAGGTTTGTCTCGCCGGGCAGCTCCCGGCTGTCGGCACGACGGCAGGAAGGACGCCCTGTGAACTCGCTGCGGGGGGACGCAGCGACGCACAGCGGGGGTTGTCATCGACGCCGATCCGCGGTGGCATGGGGGCATGAACATCTCGGGGGAACACCACAGGAACACCCATGTCGTCCGACGCGTGTCGGGCGTCCTCGCCGCCGCCCTGCTCGCCATCGGCGGGCTGCTGGCCGTGGCCTCACCAGCGTCGGCCGTCACGCAGGCAGAGGCGGAGGCGCAGTTCAGGGCGGCCGGCATCACCTGGTCGTCGAGCGGGAACTGCAGCACGCAGAGCAACCCGACGTGCACGTCGTTCTCGGGACTGCGCCAGGTCACGATCGACGGGGCCAAGACGCTGCGCAGTGCCAGCGGCTGCGCCCTCAACATCACGGGAGGCACCGAGGTCGGGCACGCCGGTGGGGCGCAGAGCCACGGGACCGGCTACAAGCTCGACTTCAGCCGGACCAGCTGCCTGACGTCGTACGTGACGAACACGTTCGCCTACGCCGGTCAACGCAGTGACGGTGCCGCGCTCTACCGCGCGGCCTCCGGCAACCTGTACGCCGACGAGGGCAACCACTGGGACGTGCTGTTCACGTCCTGCGGCGGCTGCTGACCCGACTCACCACACCGAGGGGTCGAGTGCCTCGGCGATGCGCGCGAACGCGTGCACGTCGAGGCGCTCGCCCCGATCACCCGGCGCCACGTCGGCGCGGACCAGCGCCTGCTCGGCCGCTGCACCCGAGCCGGCGAGCCCGGAGAGAGCGGCACGCAGGGTCTTGCGGCGCTGGGCGAACGCGGCATCGATGACGCCGAACGTGCGCCGGCGCAGGTCGTCGTCGCCCGGCTGGTCGTGGCGACGCATCGCGACCAGGGCGGAGTCGACGTTGGGGACCGGCCAGAACACCTGGCGGCCGATCGTGCCCGCGAGCTCGACGTCGGCATACCAGGCGGCCTTGACGCTCGGCACACCGTACGTGCGCGAGCCCGGACCCGCCGCCAGCCGGTGCGCGACCTCGGCCTGGACCATGACCAGGACGGTGTCGATGGACTCGAACGTCTCCAGGAAGTGCAGCAGCACGGGGACCGAGACGTTGTAGGGCAGATTCGCCACCAACGTCGTCGGCGGGTCTCCCGGCAGCGTCTCGACGCGGAGCGCGTCGGCCTCGACGAGCGAGAACGACGTGCCCGGCGCCCGTTCCTGGACCGTGCGTGGGAGTCGCGCCGCCAGGACCGGATCGATCTCGACGGCGGTCACGTGCCGGGCGACCTCGAGCAGCCCCAGCGTCAGGGAACCGAGGCCGGGACCGATCTCGACGACGACGTCGTCGGGACCGGTCCCGGCGGTGCGCACGATCCGGCGCACGGTGTTGGCGTCGACCACGAAGTTCTGGCCGCGCTGCTTGGTGGGGCGCAACCCGATCGCGTCGAGGAGGCGCCGCACGTCACCGCTGCCGAGCAGCGAGAGGCTGCTTCGCGGGTCGTGGCCGGTCAGTGAACACCGACCTTCGCGGCACACGACCACTGGCCCCAGCCCGCGCGCTGCTGCAGGATCTTGGCGTACTTGATCTGCACCTCGCGACTGTTCTGGTGCGGGAGACCCGGGCCACCGACGCTCTTCCACGTCTGGGCGCTGAACTGCAGGCCGCCGTAGTAGCCGTTGCCGGTGTTGATGGCCCAGTTGCCGCCGGACTCGCACTG
Organism: Aeromicrobium sp.; assembly: GCA_023257515.1. Taxonomy (GTDB): domain Bacteria; phylum Actinomycetota; class Actinomycetes; order Propionibacteriales; family Nocardioidaceae; genus Aeromicrobium. Next base: position 475 of record JALRCA010000125.1, on the reverse strand, counting down.
CGCGATCGCGTCCCAGTTCACCGTGGGAGCGGCCGAGGCGGAGCCGCTGCCCAGTGCCAGGGCGCCGAACGCCAGGCCCAGCGCCAGCCCCAACGCGGTGGCGGCGAGGGTGACGATCCTGCGGATGCTGTTCATGGGGTTCCTTCCGGCGGCCTGGTGGCGTCTTGTGATGTGGATCGCCGGCGGTGGGAAGGGTGTTACGGATGAGTCGGCTGATTTTCATGAGAGTTCTGTGAGAGCGTGTTCCGGTATATCCCCACGAAAAAGGGGTGGCACCGGCAAATCGCCGGTGCCACCCCTTTCCGAGGCTTTGTCGGGCTTTAGCCCCGCCCGCCGCAGGTCGGCCAGGCTCCGATGCCCTGGGTCCGCAGGACGTTCTCGGCGATGCGGATCTGCTCCTCACGGGAGGCCTGGTGCGGCATACCGGTGCCACCGTTGGCCCGCCAGGTGCTCGGGGAGAACTGCAGACCGCCGA
>JALRCA010000010.1 GCA_023257515.1 Aeromicrobium sp. | reverse complement strand
ACAGCGGTGCGGATCTGCTGCAGCGAGACACCGGCGTCGAGCAGACGCTTGATGATCTTGAGCAGCAGGATGTCGCGGAAGGAGTACAGGCGCTGGGTGCCCGAGCCGGTGGCCGAGCGCACCGAGGGCTCGACCAGCTTGGTTCGCGCCCAGTAGTCGAGCTGGCGGTAGGTGATGCCCGCGGCGTTGCACGCCGTGGGTCCACGGAAGCCGGTGTCCTGGGGCAACGGGGCCAGGTCGTCGTCGAAGAGCAGACCTTGGTCGTTCGCCGCGCGCGCGACGTCCTCGTCGATGGCCGGGTCGCCGGCCACGGTGGCGTCGTCGCGTCGCTCGATCATGTCGTGCCTTCCAAGACGGGTACAAGGGGAAGACTACCGCCACGAAACTACATCCGTGTCCATCTCGGTAGCAGTCTCAAGGTAAGGGTGAGACTTTGCCGGGTCAACGACATCGGGCCGGTGTCGGCGTGTCGTCGGTCTCGACCTGAGGTCGAGGGTCTCCTCACGGCCCGTCGAAGTCCTCGGGCTCGACCTCCTCGAGGAACTCGCGGAACTTCTCGACCTCCTCGTCCTCCTCGCGCGTGGAGGTGATGCCTGCCGCGTCGAGCACGTCCTCGGCGCACACGATCCGCGAGCCGGCACGCAGCGCGAGCGCGATGGAGTCCGACGGACGCGCCTCGACCTGGGCACCGGAACCGAAGACCAGCACGGCGAAGAACACCCCGTCGTCGACGTCGACGATGCGCACCTCCTCGAGCTCGTCGCCCAGCGCGGTGACGAGGTCGCGCATGAGCTCGTGGGTCAGGGGGCGCGGCGAGTCCGTGCCCTGCTGGGCGAACGCGATGGCCGACGCCTCGACGGCACCGATCCAGATCGGCAGGTAGCGCTGGCCCTCGACCTCGCGCAGCAGCACGAGGGGCTGGTTGGTGGGCATCTCGACGCGGACGCCGACGACCTCGACCTCGCGCATCAGCTCACCGGTGCAGACGGTCGCGCAGCAGGACGGTGTGCAGCCGGACCGACAGCGCCGCGAGCGCACCGATCGTCTCGGTCGCGGCGTCGGCGTCGTCACGACGAGACCGGGGACTGACGACCTGGTCGAACACGCCCGCCTCGCGATCGGCCGTCGTGGCGAACTGGCGCAGGTGGCGGGGCCCCAGGCCCAGCTCGGCGAACTGCGCCACGAGCGAGGCGATCTGCAGGTCGGTGCCGTCGTAGTACGTCTGCGTGGGACGGCGACGGATGAGGCCGTAGTCCTCGATCTCGTCCAGGTCGGACTCCTCGATGCCCGAGGACTCCACGAGGTCCTCGCGCGTGAGGCGCAGCTGGCTGCGCTTGTGCGTGAACGTCGCGGTGGTCGGCAGCCCGTCGGCGTCGAGACCGATGTCGGGCACACGCGTCACAGGTCCGACGAGCGTGGCGGGCACCTCGCCGCGATCCATCTCGTCGAGGACCTGGCGGATGTGGCTGAGGGGCCAGAAGTAGGGTGCCGCCTGCTGGCGCAGGACGAATCGCAGGCGCTCGATGTCGGCGAACGAGAACTTGCGGTAGCCGGACGCGGTGCGCTCGGGCTCGAGCAGTCCCTCGGACTCCAGGAACCGGATCTTGCTGATCGTGAGGGTGGGGAACTCCTCGTGCAGCTCCTCGAGCACCTTGCCGATCCCCAGCCGGGCGATCTCCGGCAGCGGTTCGGTCACGCCCGACCCGCGAAGTAGATGAGTCGGTACTTGCCGATCTGGACCTCGTCGCCACCCGTCAGCGCGACGTCGCCGTCGATGCGGTCCCGGTTGACGTAGGTGCCGTTGAGGCTGCCCAGGTCCGAGACGATGTAGCCCTGCTCGCCGCGCGCGAACGTCGCGTGCCGCCGCGAGACGCTGATGTCGTCGAGGAAGATGTCGCTGTCGGGGTGACGTCCGACCGTGACCCGGTCGGTGTCGAGCAGGAATCGCGCGCCCGCGCTCGGGCCACGCTGCACGAGGAGCATCGCACTGCCCGGCGGGAGGTTCTCGACGGCCGAGATGTCGGACGCCGTCATCTCCTCGGTGTCGGCGTCGACGACCGGGATGTAGCCCGTGCTGTCGGCCGGAGGCCTGGCCTCGTCGGGCGTGGTCATCGCGATCACTCCTGCTCGGTGGGGCGGTCGTCGGGGGGCGTCCCCCGGATGGACTCCAACCTAGCACCGGCCCTGGGTCGCCGGACCGGGTCGGGCCACGCGGTCAGGCGCTCAGCTCGAGACGAGCTTGCCGTAGCCCGCGGCGTCGAGGAGGCCGGCCGTCACATCGTCCTCGGCGGGGCGGATCTTGAGCAACCAGCCCTCACCGTACGGGTCGGAGTTGATGACCTCGGGGGCACCCTCGAGGGACTCGTTGACCGCCACGACCTCGCCGCTGATCGGCGAGAACACGTCGCTCACGGACTTGGTCGACTCGAGCTCGCCCACCGTGGTGCCGGCGTCGAGCGCCTCCCCCACGGCCGGGAGGTCGACGTAGACGATGTCCCCGAGCTGGTCCTGGGCGAAGTCGGTGATGCCGACGACGGCGACGTCGCCCTCGATCCGCACCCACTCGTGCTCCTCGCTGTAGTGCAGGTCCTCAGGGATCACGGACGTCTCCTGTTCGTGGTGCGGTGAAGGGCGGTGCTCAGTCGTCGGACCGAGCGTACTGGGGCGTCGGCGACTCGGCCAGGGCCGTGATCGTGATGTCGTCGGCCGTCGTCACGCTGGCGGAGGCGCCGTTGGCCTTGAGACGGTCGATGAGACCACCACGGATCTGCGCGGCCTCCGAGAGCGTCGACGCGCTCCCGATCGCCTCGATCGTGTAGGGCGCCTTGACGGTCTTGGTGCCGACCAGGATGCCGGTCTCGACGTCGACGAACGCGGTCTGGCCGACGACGCGCGCCTGGCTGTTGACGGCGATCGCCTCGGCACCTGCGTCGCGCAGCTCCTCGATGACGTCGAGGACGGTGCCGGCGTCGACGACGCCCTCCGGGTCCTCGATGCGGATGCGCACCCCGGGGCCCGTGGCGCCGACGGTGCCGGCCAGGATCGCGAGGTCCGCGGCGCGCTTGCGCGCCTGGCGCCGCGCCTCGTCGGACCGCCGGTTGGACGAGCGCAGGTCGTCACGCGTCTGCGTCAGCTCCTCGATCTGCCGCTCGAGGCGGCCGTTCGCCGCATCGACCGACTTGAGCAGCTCGACGAGCTCGACGCCGCGCAGGTTGGAGTAGTCCTCGGCCTCGTCCTGTCGGACCTGGACCGTGACCGCGAAGGCGAGCACGCCGACGAGCAGCGCGGCCACGACGCGCATGCCGGACGGCCTGGAGCGCCCGGACGACGCCGGGGTCGGTCCCTCGCCCGTCCCCTCGTGCGCCGTCTCCTCGTCCGCGGCGGCGGACCGCTCGTCGGGGACCTCGTCCTCAGGCATGGAAGATCCTGCGACGGATCGCGGCCGCGTTGGCGAAGATCCGGATGCCGAGCACGACGATCACACCCGTCGAGAGCTGGGAGCCGACGCCGAGCTGGTCGCCGAGGAACACCATCGCCGCGGCGATGACGACGTTCGAGACGAACGAGATGACGAACACGCGGTCGTCGAAGCGCTTCTCTCCGAGCGCTCGCACACCACCGACGACGGCATCCAGGGCCGCGACGATCGCGATCGGCACGTACGGCTGGAGCCACAGCGGCACGGTGGGCTGCAGCAGGAGCCCGGCCACGACGCCGACGACGATGCCGATCACCTGGATCATCGGTCCTCCTCGACGGGCTTCGCGATGCTGATCGTGGTGCGGCGCTCGGCAGCGGCCGGCACGGACAGCTCCGACGATCCTGTCATGCTCCAGCGCACCCCGGCCCGTCGCGCCCTCGTGGACCAGTACTGACCGAACGGACCCTCGCGGAAGGTCCTGGCGAGCTCCTCGTCGTCGCCGATCGCGACGACGCGGTACGGCGGGGCGATGCGCTGGTAGTCGACCGTGATCCCGCCCTGCAGCGGCATCACGGCCGACAGGGCCCCGATGCGGTGTCCGTTGACGGCGATGGCCTCCGCGCCGGCCGACCAGAGTCCGTCGACGAGCAGCCGCAGGTCGCGCGCGGTGACGCGACCGTCTGCGTTCCCGGCCGAGCTGTCCGACGCGTCGACGACGAGTCCCGGGCCCGAGGCACCGACGGCCCCCGTGACGAGACGGTGGGCGGCCGCCTTCTGGGCTCCCACGTCCGGCTCCCGCAGGGCGGCGACCTGGTCGCGCAGGGCCTCGACGGCGGTGCGTCGACTCACCAGGGTCTTCTGCTTCTGGTCCACGTCACGCGCGAGCGCCTGCTGCTCCAGCGTGCTGGAGGGTCGCGTCGAGCGCGACTGGACCGCGGCGACCGTGATGACGACGGCGATCAGCACGAGCACCACCCCCCACGCCACGACGTCGAGCATGCTGCGATCACGCTCGACGGAGCGGACCAGGTAGTAGTCGTCGTCGAGGGCCGTCTCGGCCACCTGGTCGAGGAGGTTCTCGGCGCGCCGCGGCGAGGACACTCAGCCCCGCGGCAGTGGAGCGGTCGTGGTCATGAGACGGCGCACCTGGAAGGCGTACAGGACGCCACCCCACCAGTAGAGCCCGACGCCCCAGATCGCGAAGGCCCAGCCGAACACGTCGGCGAGGTCCGAGACCGTGCCCTGCCCGTCGCCGAGCAGCAGCAGCGGGAAGGCGTACAGCAGGCCGGCCGTGGCGGCCTTGCCGAGGAAGTGCACGGGCAGCGAGCTGTACCCGCGGGTCCGCAGGAACGGCACGAGGCTGAACAGGAACACGTCGCGCAGCGGCAGGATCACCGCGAGCCACCACGGGATGATGTCGCGCAGGCCGAGACCGATCACGACCGCCAGGATGTAGAGCCTGTCGGCGACCGGGTCGAGGATGGCGCCGATCTTGGAGGTCTGGCCGAGCGTGCGCGCCAGCTTGCCGTCGAGGTAGTCCGTGACGCCCGACAGCACGAGCACCAGCAGAGCCAGCTCGTCGAGCTCCGGTCCCAGCACGAGCCACAGGAACACGGGCACGAGCAGCAGCCGGATGACGCTCAGGGCGTTGGGGATCGTGACGATCCGGTCCTGGACCACGTGGTTCCTCATCTCCGCTCGGTGCGGTCCAAGCCTAGGGCACGGGGTGCCTGCGACCGCGGAATGGGACCGCGCTTGCACCCGTTGACGCACCTGACAGACTGACGGTGAATCAGCGACTTCACCACGACGCGAACGCGTCATGACCGAGGAGGAAGCGTGGCCGAGTACACCCTGCCCGAGCTCCCGTACGACTACGGCGCTCTGGATCCGCACATCTCCGGCAAGATCATGGAGCTGCACCACAGCAAGCACCACAACAACTACGTCGGTGGCCTGAACACCGCCCTCGAGAAGCTCGAGGAGGCGCGCGAGACCGAGAACTTCGGCGCGATCGCCGGCATCGAGAAGAACCTCGCCTTCAACCTCGGTGGTCACATCAACCACTCGATCTTCTGGAAGAACCTCTCACCGGACGGCGGCGACAAGCCGACCGGGGAGCTCGCCGCCGCGATCGACGAGAACTTCGGGTCCTTCGACAAGTTCCGGGCGCACTTCGAGCAGACCGCGCTGACGATCCAGGGCTCCGGCTGGGCGATCCTCGCGTGGGACAGCCTCGGTCAGAAGCTCCTCGTCGTGCAGCTGTACGACCAGCAGGCCAACATCCCGGCCACGCTGATCCCGATCGCCCAGCTCGACATGTGGGAGCACGCCTTCTACCTCGACTACCTCAACGTCAAGGGCGACTACGTCAAGGCGTGGTGGAACATCGTGAACTGGGCCGACGCCCAGGAGCGGTTCACCGCCGCCACCTCGGGCGGCCAGATCATCTTCTGATCCGCCCCCTCGCCGCGACCCCGATGCCTCTCAGGCGTCGGGGTCGCGGCGTCTTCCGTGCTCCGCGAGGTCGCGCAGCCGGGCGTTGTAGGCCTCGAGCGCCGCGTCGTCGTCGCGGTCGGCCTGGCGGTCCAGCCGCCGGGCCTCGCGCTGGTCCGAGCGGATCCACTGCGCGAAGAGCGCGATCATGACGACCAGCAGCGGCACCTCGCCGAGCGCCCACGCGATGCTGCCGCCGACGTACTGGTCGCGCAGCAGGTCGGTCGAGTACGGCCGGTCCAGGAGCTCCCAGTAGTCGTTCGCGAACACGCGGTTGGACGACATGACCGCGATCGCGAAGAACGCGTGGAACGGGAGCGTGAGCAGGAGCAGACCGAACCGCGCGAGCGGCGGGACCTGGCGCGGCTGCGGGTCGACGCCGATCACGACGTAGTAGAAGAGCGTGCCGGCGGCCAGGAAGTGCAGCTCCATGACGGCGTGCCCCCAGTGGCTGTCCATCATCGTGCCGAACAGCGACGTGAAGTAGAGCCCGTAGAGGCTGCCGACGAAGATCAGCGGTGGCACGAGCGGGAAGGTCAGGACCTGCGAGAAGCGCGAGTGCAGGAACTCGTTGAGGAGCGACCGCGGCGACTTCTCCCCCGGCTGCCGTGGCCCCGGCAGGGTCCTCAGGGCGAGCGTCATCGGCGCGGCGAGCACGAGGAAGATGGGCGCCACCATCGACAGCATCATGTGCGAGACCATGTGCGCGCTGAACAGCACGTGGCTGTAGACACCGAGACCCCCGAACGTCGACCAGGCCACGACCGCCATGCCGACGAGCCAGGACAGCAGCCGCCCGACGGCCCAGTGGTCGCCGCGGCGTCGCAGGACCCACCAGCCCCGCAGGTACAGCGCGGTGCCGAGACCCACGACCAGCAGGCCCACGCCGTTGCCGGAGAAGCCCCAGAGGATGCGCCCGAGGGTCGGCGCGGGCGGCACCGGACCGCCGAGGATCTCCTCGGCGGGGGTCGACAGGATCTCGCCGACCGGGGTGGGCGTGCGGGCGAGCGCGACCGACAGGCCCACGACCGCAGCCATGAGCAGGAGCTCGAGCAGCGCGACGGCCCCGAACCCGGCCCGCTGCGCGACGAGGCGTCGGCGCTGCACGAGCCCGAACAGCCCGAGACCGCCGAGCAGGACGACCTTGACGACGACGACGCGTCCGTACGGACTCGAGAACACCTCGGACCAGCTGCCGAGGCGCACGGCGCCGTTCACGACGCCCGAGACGGCGACGAGGGCGAAGGCCCAGCCGGCCAGCACGGAGTAGCGCGTGAGGGCGGACGCGAAGCGCTTGCTCCCACGCAGGGCGACCCAGCCGAGCGCGGCCAGCCCGCCGACCCAGAGACTGGCGGAGGCCACGTGCAGGGCCAGGCTCACGCCAGCCAGGTCGTGGGAGCCGGACGAGGCCGAGTGCCCCGCCGACGTGAGCGGCACGAGGGTCGCGAGGGTGATGCCGAGCCAGGCGACGAGCCAGCGGACGGAGAGCGACCAGCGCAGCACGACGGCACCCACCGCGCCCACCACGGCGTGGAGCAGCAGGGCCCGGCCGATCGACGTCTCGGTGGCGAGCTGGCTGAGCAGCGACCAGCTCAGGGTGCCGAGCGGCCGCGCGAACGTGTCGCTCGTCGTGAGCACGAACAGCAGGAGCGCGGCGACGCTCCACACGCCGCTGGCCCGGGCCGCCGCCCGGGCGGCGTCGACGGCGATGCCCTCGACGCGGTCGCCGCGGCCGGGCAGCAGGAACGTCGCGGCGAGGAGGAAGCCGACCACCGCGATGAGCGCGACGTCGAGCAGCAGCCGCGTCGCGGGCAGGGCCCATCCCACGAACACGCCGGGGTCCGGCAGGCCGACCGGCACCGGCTCGGGCGCACCGCCGGCGCTCGACAGCACCACGGCCATCGAGGCCGCCGCGAGCACGAACGAGCCGAGCGCGATGGGCGCGGCGCCACCGGACTGCTTCACGCCTTCCTCCTCCTGACGAGCGGCCACACGACGAGCAGGACGCCAGCGACGCCCGCCGCGACGGACCAGCCGATGTGCGAGCGGTGCCGGTGGACGAACGACCCTTCGTCCGCCGCGTCGGCGGGCTCCGTGGCCTGGGTGACGACCTCGCCGGTCGTCGTGGTGAACCCGAGCGAGCCGGAGACGGGGTGCCCGTCGGCCGAGACGACCCGGTACACCACACGGTACCGACCGCGCTGGCCCGCGCCCTCGAGGTCGACCCTGACGGTGCGGTCGAGGCTGCTGGCCTCGCCGCTGACACGCGAGCCGTCGGGCGCGGTCACGACGACGGCGGACTGGCCGACGACCTCGTTGAACGTGAGCGTGACGGTGGTCGGCGCCGTGCGGACCTTGGATCCGTCGGCGGGATCGGTCGAGACGAGGGCTGCGTGTGCCGACGCCGGGCTCGCCGTCACGAGGGAGAGCCCGGCCGGCCCTGCCCCTGCGACGAGCAGGAGCAGGGCGGCCAGGCGGATGGCGTGGCTACGCACGAGCACCGCGCCGTGACGCCACGACGAGCGCGGCCAGGGCCACGAGGAACGCAGCCCCGGCCGCGCCCCGCGCGAGGCCGTCGGAGCCCGACGACTCGTGCGAGGCCTCGTCGGCGTCCTTCTCGTCCGACGCGGCGCCACCGTGGTGGCCGCCGCTCGTCGCCGCGAGCAGCTGGAGCGTGGGAGCCGGGTGCTCCGGCTCCTCTGCTCCCTCCTCCTGGACCTGGGCCCAGTCGACGACCTCGCCGTCGTCGTAGGTCTGCTTCGCCTGGAACGAGATCGACTCCGCGTCGGGGAACGGTCCGCCCGACAGCGCGAACTCGTCGAACTCCCCCGGCGCGATGCCGTCGCCGGTCGTCGTCCACGTGACGGTGCGCGGCGCCTCGCTGAGCGTCGCGTCACCGACCTTGGTGGGCTTCGGCAGCTTCGCCTTCGCGATGGTGGCCTTCCAGCCCGGCTTGACCTGCGCTGTCAGGAACGCGAACGGCGTGTCCTGGGGCAGCGTGACGGTCAGCCTGGTCGTCGAGGCCTTGTCGGACTCGTTCGGCACGCGGAACACGATCTTGCCGTAGCCCTCGCGCGACGCGTCGGTCGAGGACACGGAGACGTGTCCCCACGCGGCGGAGGGCAGGAGCAGCCCGGCGGAGGCGATGAGCACGCCGCCGAGCCGCACGATGGTGCGGTTCATGGTGGATCCTTCTGTGAGGTGGATGAGCGGTGGTCAGCACCCGACGGGTGGACCACGCCCCTCCACCAACGCGACGGGCTCGAGACCCGTGCGGGTCCACTGACGGCGCGTCGACCCGACGGCGCCGAGCGTGGGGACGGCCAGGACGACGGGTCCGAGGACCCGGTCGACGAGTCGCTCGGCCAGGTCGAGGAGCCAGGACTCGGCGCGTGTCGCGACCCACAGGCTGGCACCGGTCGCCACGAGGTGCGCGGCGAGCATGAGCGGCCAGCCGGCCAGCGTCGCGTCGTGCGACGTGACGTGCACGGCCGCCTGCCCGGGCAGCATGAGCCCGAGCACCTGGGCCGGCGCGAGCTCACGACCGGTCAGGACGAGCGCGACGGTCGAGACGACAGCCGCCAGGCCGAGCAGCACAGCCGGATCGACCGCCCCACCGGCCGCGGTGTGGGCCACGGCGGCCGTGCCGCAGACGACCAGACCCACGACTCCCGTGCGGGCCAGCCGCACGAGGGGCGCGCGCCGGTCGAGCGCTGCGGCGAGGTCGGTCACCCGGCCGAGGATATCGGCCGCGCGCCCCGCTCCGGACGTCGCCCGGTGTGCGGACGACGGCTCCGTTACCGTGGACGAATGGCTGACAACGGACGTACGTCGTCGATCATCGCGCTCGACGAGCAGTGGGGCGCGCACAACTACCACCCGCTGCCCGTCGTGATCTCCGAGGCCGAGGGCGCGTGGGTGACCGACGTCGACGGCAAGCGCTACCTGGACTTCCTCTCGGGCTACTCCGCCCTCAACTTCGGGCACCGGCACCCGGCACTGGTGCGGGCTGCGCACGAGCAGATCGACCGGTTGACCCTGACGTCGCGGGCCTTCCACAACGACCAGTTCGGCGCGTTCTGCGAGGAGCTCGCCGAGCTGACCGGCACCGAGATGGTGCTGACGATGAACACGGGCGCCGAGGCCGTCGAGTCCGCGATCAAGGTCGCGCGCAAGTGGGCCTACGAGGTCAAGGGCGTCGCGTTCGACGCCGCCGAGATCATCGTGGCCACCAACAACTTCCACGGTCGCACGACCACGATCGTCTCGTTCTCCGACGACCCCGTGGCCCACGACAACTACGGGCCGTTCACGCCCGGCTTCGTCACCGTCCCGTACGGCGACGCGCAGGCCGTGCGCGACGCGATCGGCCCGAACACCGCCGCCGTGCTCATGGAACCGATCCAGGGCGAGGCGGGCGTCGTCGTGCCTGCCCCCGGCTTCTGGGCCGACGTGCGCGAGGCCTGCACCGAGAACGACGTGCTGCTCATCGCCGACGAGGTGCAGTCGGGACTCGCCCGCACCGGCGAGATCTTCGCGCTCGACCACGAGGGTGTGCGGGCCGACCTCTACACCCTCGGCAAGGCGCTCGGCGGCGGGATCGTCCCCGTGTCCGCCGTCGTGGGGCGGGCCGACGTGCTCGGCGTGCTCAAGCCGGGACAGCACGGGTCGACGTTCGGCGGCTACCCCGTCGCCTGCGCCGTGGGCCGTGGGGTGGTCGAGCTGCTGCGCACCGGCGAGTTCCAGGAGCGCTCGCGCGAGCTCGGCGCCCACCTGCACGAGCGGCTCGGTGAGCTGTCGGGCCAGGGCGTCGCCGAGGTCCGGGGGCGCGGCCTGTGGGCCGGCGTCGACATCGATCCGCTCGCCAAGACCGGTCGCGAGGTCTCGATGGCGCTGCGTGACGAGGGCGTCCTGTGCAAGGAGACCCACGAGCGCACCCTGCGCATGGCGCCTCCGCTCGTCATCACGCGCGACGAGATCGATCACGCCGTCGACGCGCTCGGTCGCGCCCTCAAGGCATGAGCCGAACGCTCGCATGAGCGCGATCGCGCTCGACGGCGTCACGTTCGTGCGCGGCGGCCGAACCCTGCTCGACGACGTCTCGTTCCACGTCGAGCGGGGCGAGCAGTGGGCCCTGCTGGGCCCGAACGGCGCCGGCAAGAGCACGATGCTGTCGATCTGCTCGGCCACGACCTTCCCCAGCCGCGGCACGGCGAGCATCCTCGGCAGCCGCATGGGGCGCGTGGACCTGCGCGAGCTACGGGCCTCGATCGGCGTCGTCGACGCCCGCCACCCGTTGGGCTCGAACCTCTCGGTGCTCGACGTCGTGCTGACCGGCATCACGAGCACGATCCAGCGCGTGCCGCACTGGCAGCCGGACGCAGCACAGCTCGAGCGCGCCGCCCTGCTCATGAAGTCCCCGGGCGTCGACGGCCCCGAGGAACGGCGCTGGCTCACGATGTCGCAGGGCGAGCGCGGCCGGACCCTGATCGCCCGAGCCCTCATGACCGAGCCTCCGCTGCTGCTCCTCGACGAGCCCAGCACCGGACTCGACCTGGCGGCGCGTGAGCAGATGATCACGACGCTCGACGAGCTGCCGTCGACGGTCCCGGGCATCACGACGGTCACGGTGACGCACCACCTCGAGGAGCTGCCGCGCGGCACGAGCCATGCCGCGCTCATGCGCACGGGTCGCCTCGTCGCGTCCGGACCGGTCGACGACGTGCTCACGGACGAGGCCGTCAGCGCCTGCTTCGACCACCCGGTGCACGTCGAGCGCGACGCCCGCGGACGCTGGCGCGCGACCGCGTAGCTAGTCGGCGCTCGCTCGTCGAGGCAGCGGTCCGCCCCACTTGTCGGTCCAGTCCGGCGGCTCGGCCAGCCGGTCCAGCAACCGCTCGAGATCGTCGTCGAAGGCCAGGATGCCGCGCTGGGACCCGCGCACGAAGCCGGCGTCGACCATCGTCTCGAGCATCTGGCGCAGCGGCGCCCAGAACCCGTTGACGTCGAGCAGTCCCGAGCGCTTGTCGTGGATCGTCAGCTGCGTCCAGGTCCACTGCTCGGCGACCTCCTCGAGCGTGCCGACACCCCCTGGCAGCCCGAGGAACGCGTCGGACCGCTCCGCCATGAGCCGCTTGCGCTCGTGCATCGTGTCGACGACGTGCAGCTCGCTCACCCCCTGGTGCGCCAGCTCGCGGTCCACCAGGTCCCGCGGGATCACCCCGACGACCCGTCCACCCTCGGCCAGCGCGCCGTCGGCGAGCGCTCCCATGAGCCCGGCACGACCACCCCCGTAGACGACGTCGAGACCGCGCCGTGCCAGCACGCGGCCGGTCAGGTCGGCTGCCGTCAGGTACGCCGGGTCCGTCCCGGGGGTCGAGCCGCAGTAGACCCCGATCGCACGCAACGTCACTCCTGCACGACCCGCAGGCGCCGGATGCCCGTGGGCGCGTCGACGTCGACGCGCGCGCCGGCCACGAGCTGGCGACCACGGCGGGTCTCGACCTCGCCGTCGACCGACACGTCACCCTGGGCCACGAGCGCACCGGCCTCGGCTCCGGACTCGGCCGCGCCGACGTACTTGAGCAGCTGCCCGAGCCGGATCATGTCACCGCGGATCGCGACGTCCTCGATCTCCTGCGCCATGGCACCCATCGTCCCAGGCCCCCGGGTCGAGCCGCACGTAGGCTCGGGACATGGAGTCAGCCCGCGTCGATGCCTGGGTCTGGTCGGTCCGCCTGTACGCGTCCAGGTCGGCGGCGTCGTCGGCGTGCAAGGGTGGTCTCGTCCACGTCAACGGCAAGCGGGCCAAGCCGTCGCAGTCGGTGCACGTGGGCGACCGCGTCGAGGCGACCACTCCCGGGGGTCCGCGGGTCCTCGTGGTCACGCGGCTGCTGTCCAAGCGCGTCGGGGCGTCGGTCGCCCGGGAGTGCTACGAGGACCACTCGCCTCCCCCTCCGCCGCGCGAGGAGCGCCTCGCCATGCCGCAGCGTGATCCCGGGGCCGGTCGCCCCACCAAGCGGGACCGCCGGCGCATGGAGAAGCTCAGGGGCCGTCGTCGCTGACGTCAGTCCTCCAGCACGGTGCGCAGCACGGCGAGGTCGTCGGTGATCGCCGCCTTCCAGAGCGCCCAGCCACGGGCGCGCTGCCAGGTGGCGTCGTCGAGCCCGGCCTCGGCCCGCAGGGTCCGACGTGCCGGGCCGTCGAGCACCGTCCAGGCCAGCACGAGGTCGCACGCCGGGTCGCCGACGCCGCTCGACCCGAAGTCGATCACGGCGCGGAGCCGTCCGGTCGCGTCCAGCAGCAGGTTGCCCGGTGCCACGTCGCCGTGGACCCACACCGGATCGTGCTGCCACCGCGACGCGAGCGCCGCGTCCCACGCCTCGAGGAGCGGGACGGCGTCGACCTGGTCCTCGAGGCGGACCAGCGCCTCGCGAGCCTCGGCGTCGTAGACCGCGAGGTCACCGCCGCGGAAGAAGTTGTCCGGACCCGCGAGCGGCGCCCCTTGCGTCGGCACCTCGCGGATCCCACGCAGGAACTCGGCGACGTCCGCGGCCAGCCGGACCAGGTCGACGTCGGCGCTGCTCGCGAGAGTTCGGCCCTCGATCCACTCCCAGACGGACCAGGCGAACGGGTAGCCGTGACCCGGCGCGCCGAGCGCGACCGGCGTCGGCACGTCGAACGGCACATGCGCGGAGATCCGGGGCACCCAGGTCGTCTCCTTCCGTGGCTGCGTGCGGTAGGGCAGCGCCGACGGGAGCCTGACCGACAGGCGATCGCCCAGTCGGAAGGTCAGGTTGTCCCACCCGCTCTCGGCCACGGGCCGGACCGGCAGACCGGCCAGGTCGGGCAGCTGGTCCTCGACGAGTGCCGCGACGGTCTCGGGCTCGACGGCGAGTCGGTGTCCCTCGGGGATCACCGTCCTGCCCTCGCGAAGCACCGGCAGCAGCTCGTGCTCGCTCAGCGGGGCGAGCGGCACGTGCGGAGCATGCGGGTCGACCCAGGCGAGCTCGTCGATCTCCGCCCCCGTCCGAGGGTCCTCGTCCGCGAGCCGCAGGGCCCACACCGCCGCCCGGACGACGAAGCCGGGCTCGTTGGCCGCGGGCGACTCGAACTCACCGAGCGCGCTGAACCGCTCGGGTGGGAGGTCGAGACCCAGCTCCTCACGGAGCTCGCGGCGCAGCGCGTCGAGCAGGTCCTCACCCGGCTCGGGCTTGCCTCCCGGCTGCATGAACGGTCGCGTCCCCCGCTTGCGGACCATGAGTGCACGACCGTCGGCGTCGCTCAGCAGCGCGGCGACGACGTCGATGTAGCGAGGCACGGTCGGCTCAGCCCTGCAGGGCGGTCTGGATCTCGGCCACCGCGGCGACCGGACCGGCGGCGAACCACTGTCGGTCGCCGATCTCGATGCTGGACGCCGCTCCCCCGGCACCGCGCACGATCGCCGCGCCCGGGAACCAGTCCCAGGGCGGGGTGCTGTGCTGGAACCAGCAGCCGAGCTCGCCGGTGACGATGCCGACCATCTCCATCGAGCCGGAGCCGAGCATGCGGATCGTCGCCGGCCGGGCCGCGGCGCGCAGCCACGGCAACCGGACGGTGTCGTCGGTGCTGAACGCCGGGTGCAGGTAGGTGGCTGCGCTGATCTCGGCGAGCGGCCGGTCGCGGAGCGGCTCGACGGGCTCGCCGTTGCGCGTCGTCGGGCGGCCCGGTCCACCCACGAGGACGGTGCCGCTCGCATGGTGCGCGACGGCGCCCAGCACGACGTCGTCGCCGTCGTGCAGCGCGACGGCCGAGCACCAGTGGTACATGCCGGCTGCGAAGTTGTAGGTCCCGTCGACGGGATCGATGATCCAACGACGTCCCGAGGTGCCGTCGGCCGCGGCGCCTTCCTCGCCCAGGATCCCGTCGGCAGGTCGCTCCCTGGCGAGCGTGCCGACGACGAGCCGCTCGGCGGCGCGGTCGGCGTCCGTGACGAGGTCGGAGATCGACGACTTGTGCCCGATCGTCAGGCCGTCGGAACGCATCCGGGCGGCCAGGCTCGCGGCCTCGGTGACCAGCTGGGCTGCGAGCGCTGCGTCGTCCACACCCTCAGGCTATCGGCGGGTCAGTCGGTGTCGAGCTCGACCCCGTGCCGCAGCCGGTCGAGCAGGAGGCGCAGCTTCGACGCCTCCTCCCAGCTCATGTTGAGCCGTTCGGACAACCGCTCGTACATGCGCTGCGCGAGCGGGCGCATGGTCTCGCCCTCCTCCGTCAGCGAGACGATCGTGGAGCGCTCGTCGAACGGGTTGCGCGCCCGGTTGACCAGGCCGCGAGCCTCGAGCCGCTTGACCAGCGGCGAGATCGTGCCGTAGTCGAGGTGGACCTGGATCGAGAGCTGCTTCATGGTGATGCCGTCTCGCTCCCACAGACTCACGAGCACGAGGTACTGCGGGTACGTGAGCTGCGCCTCCTCCAGGAGCGGGCGGTAGGCGGCGATGACCTGTCGCGACGTGGCGTAGAGGTCGAAGCACAGCAGGTCCTCCAGGACCGGGGCCTCGTTCTTGGTGCTCATGACCCAACTTTACATCGTGCGCGATGCGACGTCAGTCGTTGCGGACGACCGTCGTGCGTCCGTCCGTCGCCACCACGCCGAGGCTGTCACGCGGTACCAGGCAGGTCGGGCAGCGGCGCACCCGTGCGGTCGGGCACGACCGAGTCACCCGCGGGGCGGACCGCGGCCAGCACGGCCCGAGCACCGTCCTCGTCGCCGACCAGCACGAGAGAGCCACGAGCCGCTGCCTCGTCGACCGTGAGCCTCCGGTGCAGCACGTCGTCCAACGTGAAGGCATCGGTACGCAGCTCGGTGGTCTGGTCGTCCGGGCGCCCCGTGTGCACCGTCAACCGCCCGTGCCGCGCGCGCAGCGTCCAGGAGTGGTCGTCGATGACCGCGTGGATCACCGCGCTGGGAAGTCGGCTCTCGGGATCCAGGTGCTCCTTCGCATAGACCAGCACCGACGTTGGCGAGAGGCGAGTCAGTCGCGGATCGTCCGAGGGTGTTCCGTAGGTCGCCCCCCAGTCCCCGAGCTGGACGAGCACGGGCACGAGCGCCACGCCAGCCTCCGTGAGCTCGTAAAGGTGCCGCCCGCGCGTCGCGTCATGCCGGAGCACCTGCCGCACGACCCCGCGCGCCACGAGCTCGTTGAGCCGGTCCGTGAGGATGTTGGAGCTCGCAGGGAGCGCGGACCGCAGGTCGCTGAAGCGCCGCGGCCCCAGCATGAGCTCGCGGACGATCAGCATCGCCCACCGTTCGCCCACGGCGTCGAGCGCCCGGGAGATACCGCAGAGCTCGCCATAGCTTCGTACCGTCGACACCGCACACCGCCGTCCGGATCCGTTCGACCAACTGGTTGTTAAAAACAATCTTACAGGCTACGTTCTGTTTCTCAAAGCAACCAAGATGGGGGAACGTCATGACATCCATGCTCGACCAGCGCGCTGCCCGGGTGGGCGCTGTGCTCCGTGACCACGTACGACGAGGACGAATCCCAGGCGGCGTCGTCCTCGTCTCCGACGAGGACGGGGTCCGTGTCGTCGCTGAGGGTCGACTCGGTCTCGAGAGCGGCGACGCTCCGATCGCCCCGGACTCCATCATGCGGGTCGCCTCCGTGACGAAGCTCGCCACGGCCGTCGCCGCGCTCCAGCTCGTCGACGACGGGATGCTGTCGCTGGGCTCGAGCGTCGACCGCTGGCTGCCGGAGCTTCGGTCCGCTGCGGTCGCGCGCACCCCGACGAGTCCTGTCGACGACGTGACCCCGCTCGCACGCGCAATCACCGTGGAGGACCTCCTGACCTCCCGCGCCGGATGGGGCTTCGCGTCGGACTTTCGACTCCCCGCCGTCGAGGCCCTTTTCGACGTGCAGACCGACGGACGCTTTCCCCACGCCTACCCCGACGCAGAGACCTGGCTTCGACGCTTGGCGACCGTTCCCCTCGTCGCACAGCCCGGTGAGAAGTGGACCTACGACACCAGCCTGACCGTGCTGGGCGTCCTCGTCGAGCGCGTGACTGGACAGCGGCTGGGCGAGCGCCTCGCCGAGCGGATCTTCGAGCCCCTCGGCATGAAGGACACCTCGTTCGTGCTGCGACCGACCGACGGGGAGCGCTTCGCGCGGTTGTACCGGGTCGCTGAGGACGAGCTGGTCGAGGCGGACGACCGGGCCGTCTGGTTGACCGCTCCTCGACTCGAGCTGGGCAACGGAGGGCTCCTGGGGACTGTGACGGACTGGTGGCGGTTCGGCACGATGCTTCTCGACGGCGGGCACGGACCGCGCGGTCGCATCCTGTCCGAGGCGCTGGTACGCCGCATGCTGACCGACCAGATCGACGAGGAGCAGCGCGCCGACGCGCGGGTGTTCCTCGACGGTCAGGGGTGGGGCTACGGCGGCTCGATCGATGTCGCGGACGTGGAGCCCTGGACGGTCCCTGGTCGCTTCGGCTGGGTCGGCGGCACAGGCACGTCGGTGCACCTCGTCCCGTCCAGCAGGACGATGACGATCCTCATGACGCAGGTCATGGCGTCGGGACCGGGCCTCACGGACGTCTATCGCGACGTGTGGACCGCCGCTGCGTGACGTGTCCACCATGAGCGCCGCTGCGCGGGCGCCTTGGTCCCCGAGGTCCCCGCGCGGCCAGGGACGCCGTGTCAGGCGGGCACGGACTAGTGCCGTGCCGCGATGCCCGGCATGATCGAGGACATGGACCAGCTGCAGCGGGACCCCGTGTTCCAGTCCTTGCCGCGCCCGACGCTGCTGCTGGACACCGACTTCGTGATCCGCGCGGCCAACCAGGCCTACCTGGCCGCGACCGCGCGCGAGGCCGACGAACTCGTCGAGGCCTACATGTTCGATGCGTTCCCCGACAACCCGGACGACCCCGAGGCAGACGGCGTCGCCAACCTCAACCACTCCTTGGAGCAGGCCGCTCGCGCGAGGCGTCCCGACAACATGCTCGTCCAGCGCTACGACCTCCTCGACGCCGCCTCCGGGGAGTGGTCGCTCCGGCACTGGAGCCCGCTGAACACCCCGGTCATCGAGGACGACCGTGTCGTGGGACTGCTGCACCAGGTGGAGGACGTCACCCCGCTCAAGGAACTCCAGACCGTGATGACGAGGTACCGCGACCTCGAGCGGGACGACGAGCCGGACGCCCCCGAGACCCGCGCGCTCGCCGCCGTCGCGCGCGCGGTCGCCGCGGCGGCGACCGCCTACCAGGCGATGGCCGCCGAGGTCATGCACCTGCGGCGCGCCCTGACGTCCCGTGCCATGATCGACCAGGCCAAGGGCATCGTCATGGCCGAGCGCCGGTGCACACCGGAGGCGGCCTTCGAGGTGCTGGTCCGTCTCTCGCAGGACACCCAGGTCAAGCTCGCCGACGTGGCCGCGGCCCTGGTGTACAAGGCCCAGGGTCCCTCGCCGCGGCGGTAGCCACCGGCCCGCCACCAGGGACGACGCAGGCCCGGCGATCCGAGGATCACCGGGCCCGTCCCGTGCGGTCGGAGACCCTCGGGCCTCCGGGCGGAGCGGTCGGGCTGACAGGATTTGAACCTGCGACCCCTTGACCCCCAGTCAAGTGCGCTACCAAGCTGCGCCACAGCCCGTTCCAACCTCGGAAACTCTACCCCACGGTCCCGGCCGGTCCGGCACCAGCCTCACCCGCGACCGGCAGCTCCCGACGACTGGTGAATCGGCGGGCCGAGCCGTCGATCGGGTCGTCGAACGCCAGCTCGTGGGCGATGAGCTGCAGCGGCGTCGTGAAGTCGTCGACTCCGACGTCGAGGACCTCGGGGTACAGCGGGTCGCCGACGATCGGGACCCCGAGGCCCCACAGGTGTGCCCGGATCTGGTGGGTCTGTCCCGTGCGGGGCGTCAGTCGGTAGACCGCCAGGTCCCCGCGCCGCTCCTCGAGCTCGACCCTCGTCTCGGCGTTCACCGGCGCGTCCGGGACGACGCGCACCTGCCACTGACCACGCTCCTTGCGCAGGTGGTCGCGCACGACGACCGGGAGCGCCAGATCGTCGCGCCACGGCGCCAGCGCCCGGTACGTCTTGCGCACCGCACGGTCCTGGAACATCGCCTGGTACGAACCGCGCCAGCGACGCTGCGTCGTCAGGACCAGCACGCCGGACGTGACGCGGTCGAGGCGGTGCGCCGGTGTCAGCTCCGGCAGGTCGAGCGCCGCCCGCAGTCGCACGACGACGCTCTCGACGACGTGACCGCCGCGCGGGATCGTCGACAGGAACGGCGGCTTGTCGACCACCACGAGTCGTTCGTCGCGGTGCAGCACCTCGACCTGGCCGGGCACGCGCGGCTCTTCGCGCAGGTCACGGTGGAACCACAGGAACGTGTGGGGCGTGTACGGCTCGGAGCCGTCCACCGGCTCACCGCGCTGGTCGACGAACCGCCCGTCGGCGAGCATCGCGGAGACGTCGACGCGGTCGGGCAGGCGGTGGCGCAACCACTCCCCCAACGTCGTCCAGGGAGCAGCCGGGTCCCGGTCGGGCGTGCGCACCCAGGCGGCCCCGAGACCGTGCCGGGGTGGCAGCGGCGAGCGAGGCGGCACGGCTCAGCGCTTGCGCTTCTCGCGCGGACGCTGCTGGACGTGGACCGGCGTGCCGGTGAAGCCGAACTCTTCGCGCAGACGTCGCTCGACGTAGCGCAGGTAGCCGGACTCGAGCTTGCCCGACGTGAACAGGATGAAGGTCGGAGGCGCGATCGAGGCCTGCGTGCCGAAGAGGATCTTGGGCTGCTTGCCGCCCCGCACGGGGTGGGGGTGCTCGGCCACGAGGCGACCCAGGAACGAGTTGAGGGCACCGGTGCCGACGCGCGTCTCCCAACCCTCCAGTGCCGCGTCCAGGGCGCGCACGAGGCGGTCGACGTGCCAGCCGGTGCGGGCCGCCACGTTGATGCGCGGCGCCCAGGTGACCTGCACGAGCTCACGCTCGATCTCGCGCTCGAGGTAGTAGCGACGCTCCTCGTCGACGAGGTCCCACTTGTTGAACGCGATGACGAGCGCACGTCCGGCCTCGGCGACGGACGTGATGATGCGCAGGTCCTGCTCCGTGAGGGGCTCGCTGGCGTCGACGATCATGACCGCGACCTCGGCGCGGTCGATCGCCGAGCTGGTGCGCAGGCTCGCGTAGTACTCGTGGCCCGAGGCCTCGCGCACCCGGCGCCGCACGCCTGCGGTGTCGATGAAGTGCCACTGCCGGCCCCCGAGCTCGACGAGCTCGTCGACCGGGTCGCGGGTCGTGCCCGCGACGTTGTCGACGACGACGCGCTCCTCGCCGGCGAGCTTGTTGAGCAGCGAGGACTTGCCGACGTTCGGGCGGCCGACGAGGGCGACGCGGCGGGGACCACCGACCGGCATCGGCTCGGCGACCATCGAGCGGTCCGGGAG
>JALRCA010000249.1 GCA_023257515.1 Aeromicrobium sp. | reverse complement strand
CGGATGGCGTCCTCTACGACTGCTGAGAGGGTGATGGGTTGCTTGGTGCGGCGTCTGAACTCCTGGATCTCAGAAATCAGATCCACGGTCTCCTGACTCAGGCGGATGCCGAATTGCTTGGGTGCGTCGGGGTGCTCAGATGCCATTGCTGGTGGGAGTAGTGGTTTGAGTGTGGCAGGGGATTCCGCCCACACCAGCAGCGGCAACAGGTCTCATCAGGCAGGGACCAGCCGCGCTTCTTGTGCTGATGCCACCTCAAGGGTCAGGGCATCCAGCAGTTGATCGCCAACGGCTACTTCGACAAGTCGGTCATCCCGGTCAAGGACGTCAACGGCATGACGATCCTCGACCACGACGAGTTCGTGCGCGAGGGCACCACGGTCGAGTCGCTCTCGGGCCTGTCGCCGTCGTTCGCCCAGCTGGGCGACTTCGCCGGCTTCGACTCCGTCGCGCTCGAGAAGTACGTGCAGGTCGAGCGGATCGACCACGTCCACCACGCCGGCAACAGCTCGGGCATCGTCGACGGCGCGGCCCTCGTGCTGATCGGCAACGAGAAGGCCGGCGAGCGTCACGGGCTGCGTCCGCGCGCCCGCATCGTCTCGACCGCCGTCATCGGCTCGGAGCCGACGATCATGCTGACGGGCCCCGGCCCCGCCGCGCGCAAGGCACTCGACAAGGCCGGTCTGTCGATCGAGGACATCGACCTGATCGAGATCAACGAGGCGTTCGCCGCCGTCGCGATGAAGCTCATGCGCGACCTCGACGACTTCCCGCACGAGCGCACCAACGTCAACGGCGGCGCGATCGCCATGGGCCACCCGCTCGGCGCGACCGGCGCGATGATCCTCGGCACGCTCGTCGACGAGCTCGAGCGGCGCGAGAAGCGCTACGGCCTGGCCACGCTGTGCATCGGCGGCGGCATGGGCATCGCCACCATCGTCGAGCGCGTCTGACCCGCGACCCCAACTCTTCTCGAAGGAACCAGCATGACTGAAGCAGTGCGTTACGAGGTCGAGGGCGGAATCGTCAGCCTCGTCATCGACGACCCCAGCCAGAACGCCAACACGATGAACCAGGCGTACTCGGACGCGATGGCCAAGGCCGTCGACCGACTCGTCGACGACATCGCGGCCGACGCCGACGCCATCAAGGGCGTCGTCATCAGCTCGGGCAAGAAGACCTTCTTCGCCGGCGGCGACCTGAAGCTCATGACCCAGGCGACGCCGGACGACGCCCAGCAGCTCTTCGACAACGTCGAGGGCATCAAGGCGACGCTCCGCAAGCTCGAGACGGCGGGCAAGCCCGTCGTGGCGGCCATCAACGGCTCCGCGCTCGGCGGCGGCCTCGAGATCGCCCTCGCGGCCCACCACCGCGTGGCGGCCGAGGGTCGCTACGAGATCGGGCTGCCCGAGGTCACCCTCGGCCTGCTGCCGGGCGGCGGTGGCGTCACGCGCACCGTCCGCATGTTCGGCCTGCAGGACGCGCTCATGAACGTGCTCCTGCAGGGGCCGCGCATGAAGCCCGAGAAGGCCCTCAAGACCGGCCTGGTCGACGAGGTCGTGCCGGCCGACGAGCTGCTCGACAGGGCCAAGGCCTGGATCGACTCGGTCCAGGGCGATGAGGACGCCGCGAAGCAGCCGTGGGACCGTCAGGGCTACCGCATGCCCGGCGGCACCCCGTCGACGCCGAAGCTCGCGCAGTTCCTGCCCGCGTTCCCGGCCTCGCTGCGCAAGCAGATCAAGGGCGCGCCCTACAAGGCGCCCCGTAACATCCTCGCCGCCGCGGTCGAGGGCGCCCAGGTCGACTTCGACACCGCGAGCCGGATCGAGTCGCGCTACCTCGTGGAGCTGCTGGTCGGTCAGCAGTTCAAGAACATGACCCAGGCGTTCTTCTTCGACCTGGGCGCGATCAACGCCGGCAAGAGCCGTCCCGAGGGCATCGCCCCGACGAAGGCCGAGAAGGTCGCCGTCCTGGGCGCCGGCATGATGGGCGCGGGCATCGCCTACGTCAGCGCCCGCGCCGGCATGGAGGTCGTGCTCAAGGACGTCTCGATCGAGGCGGCCGAGAAGGGCAAGTCCTACAGCCAGGGCCTGCTCGACAAGCAGGTCGAGAAGAACCGCCTGACCGCGGAGAAGCGCGACGAGATCCTCGCCCGCATCACGCCGACGGCCGACTACGCCGACCTCGAGGGCGTCGACTTCGTCGTCGAGGCCGTCTTCGAGTCGGTCAAGCTCAAGCACGAGGTCTTCGGCGAGGTCCAGAAGGTCGTCAAGCCCGACGCCCTGCTCGGCTCGAACACCTCGACGCTGCCGATCACGATCCTGGCCGACGGCGTCGACCGTCCCCAGGACTTCATCGGGATCCACTTCTTCTCGCCGGTCGACAAGATGCCGCTCGTCGAGATCATCGCCGGCAAGGACACGTCGGACGAGGCCATCGCGCGCGTCGTCGACTACACGAAGGCGATCAAGAAGACCCCGATCGTCGTGGGCGACAGCCGCGGCTTCTTCACGAGCCGCGTCATCGGCACGTTCGTCAACGAGGGCATCGGCATGCTCGCCGAGGGCGTGCACCCGGTCACGATCGAGCGCGCCACGGTGCAGGCGGGCTTCCCGGCCGCGGTCCTGCAGCTGAGCGACGAGCTCAACCTCGAGCTCATGACGAAGATCCGCAACGAGTCGAAGGCGGCCGTCGAGGCCGAGGGCGGCACGTGGGACGAGCACCCGGCCGAGAAGGTCATCGACCGGATGATCGAGCTCGAGCGCTCGGGCAAGCTGAAGGGCGCCGGCTTCTACGACTACGAGAACGCGAAGCGCACCGGCCTCTGGTCGGGCCTGGCCGAGGAGTTCCCGGTCGCGGCCGAGCAGCCGGACTTCGAGGACCTCAAGGAGCGTCTGACGTTCATCATGAGCCTCGAGACGATCAAGTGCCTCGAGGAGGGCGTGCTGCGCACGGTCCCCGACGCGAACATCGGCTCGATCTTCGGCATCGGCTTCCCGGCCCTGCAGGGCGGCGCGATCCAGTACGTCAACGGCTACGAGGCGGCCGACGGCCGCATCGGCGTCGAGGCGTTCACCGAGCGCGCGCAGCAGCTGGCCGAGCAGTACGGCGACCGGTTCACGCCGCCGCCGCTGCTGCTCGAGAAGGCCAAGAACGGAGAGACGTTCGTCTGACCCGTCCCCGACGGCCCGTCCGAGCTCAGGCTCGGGCGGGCCGTCGTCCGTTCACCGGGTCGGCCCGTGGACGACGGTCCAGGTCGCGCGCGGGTCACGCTTCGACTGCCCCCGCCACTCGACCAAGGACTCGTCGCGCAGCGCGTTGAGGACCCGGATGACGGTCGGGCGCGCCAGCCCCAGCGCGTTCTCGACGTCGCCTGTCCCCAGTGGCCTGTCGCTCGTGCGGAGGACCTTCAAGGCGGCCAGCGCGTGCTTCGGCAGCCGAGCGAGCACCGCAGGATCGAGTCGGGACTCGGTGCGGAGCACGACGGTGACCGATCCCTCCGTCTGGCGGTACTCCGGATCGAGCAGCCCGTTGTCGCGCATGTCGACGAACATGCGGCGGATCCCCTCACCCAGCTCTCGCACGATCTGCAGGTCGACCATCACCCGCGCGATGCGGGGGTTGCGGGAGAACCGGGCGACCTTCTCCGGGTCGTCCAGGCGGACGAGGCCCGGAAAACGACCAGGACTGGTCACCTCGATGCGGTCGTCGAACACCTCGACCCGGATGTGGTCGCCGGCGAGACTGTAGGAGCGGTGCACGACGGCGTTGACCACGGCCTCCAACCACACGTCCCGCGGGATGACGGGCACGCGCTCGAATCGGCCGCTGGCGCCGAGAGAACGACGTGCCGGGACCCACTCGTCGAGGATCCCCGCCGCCTCCTCGATCTGCTCGGGAAGGGTTCCGGAAAGCCGGATGTCGGAGTCGGCGTCGACGGCCAGGGTCCTTCCCGACCCACGGTCCGTGCCGCGATACCGCAGGAGCCGCACCTCGGCGCCGGGCAGGTGCTGCTGCGGTCTGGAGCCGAAGAGCAAGATGCCGGCGTGGGTCGCCTCACCGCCCGTCGTCAGTGCGCCGCGGTTCCTCAGGAGAGTGGCCTGGTCCAGTCGGGTCCCGGTGGCGTCGCGGTAGGCCGAGACCAGCTCAGGTGCGAGGTCGTCGATCGAGGTGTTGCGCACGGGGCGACCGTCGAACGTCGACTGCCCCTTGTCGAAGTGCAGCTCCTGGCGTTGCGTGAACGTGAGGCGGCGTGTCTCGTCGCCGATGCGCAGGTAGCAGGTGCCGTCCTGCGTCTCGTGGACTCCCTCGCTCGACTCGACCTCGATGACGCCGACCCACGTCCTCGCGCCGGTGGCGTCCAGGGCCTCGATCGCGCGTGCTTGCGCGCGGACCGGCGGGCTCGTGAAGTCGACCGGCGCCTGTTGCCACTCCCTCAGCAGTGCATCCGCGGCCGGAAGAGGTTCGCCGACACCGATGACGACGATGCCTCCCTCAGCATTCGCGAAGGCGGTCAGCAGGGGACCGAGGTCCTTCATCCTGGTGCGCGAGGACGTGCGGTCGAACCACTGGTCCTCGACGCACTCGGACAGACGTGCTGTGCGCTCGGCCACGTCGGACTCGAGCGCGGCACGTACGCGGGTCATCGACATGCACCTACTCTAACATTTTTAGAGTACGTGTGAGTGGCGCGTCCGACCGACGTAGCGGGCGTTCACCTTGCCGTGTCACCATCCGCGCCGTGAGACCTGATCGACAGATCTGTCCGGCCTGCGGCAGGGCCGGGCAGCCCATCGTCGAGCTCGACGAGCTGGGCTTCGAGATCGAGGTGCTGTACTGCCGCTGTGGCACCCGCACCCCCGTCACCGACATCCGTTCGGCAGGCTGAGCTCAGGCGGCCCGGCGTCGACGCCATGCGCCGGCACCCCAACCGGCGAGCGAAACGGTCCAGGCCACGCTGACGACGATGCTCACGACGAGCCACACGCCGTGGCGACGATCGATGACGTCGTCCAGGATCGCGAGCACGGCCCCGAGAGCCGTGGCTGCCCAGAAGACGTTCCGCGCCAGCCCGGCCCAGGGCTCCAGGGGCCTGCCGGCCTCAGGCACGGCGCACCGGCTGGCGCAGGATCGTGCGGAGCTTCTCCGGCGCCGCTCGGCGCGGGTCGCCCAGGTAGATCTCGTGGTGGACGCCGGTCGGCCGCATCCCGAGCCCGGGGATGACCTCGTCGTGGAGGCGGGCGAGGACGGGGGCCTCGTCGTCGTACGGTCCGACGTGCAGCGTCTGCACGCAGGTGCCCTCGGACAAGGGCTTCAGACGCACGTCGCCCAGGCGGGCGGGCGGCTCGGCCTTGGCGCCGGTCCGTTCGATCGCCCGGTCCACGGCGTCCGCGTCGAGCCAGTCCGGGACGAGCAGCAGCATCGTCCAGTCCCACTGGGTCTTGTCGCGGGCGGTCGTGAACGCCGCCAGGTCGTCGGCCCACCAGAGCCCCTCGAGGGGAGGCACGACGTAGTCGCGCCCGAGCTCGCGCTTGCTGGCCATCTTGAGGGCGTAGGCGACGGGGTAGAGGGCCTCGAGCGCCTCGGTGTACTGCGGCACCGTGTTGGGATCACCGTGTCCGTCGACCGCGAGGTACTGGTGGTCCGGCACCTCCACGATCCGCATCTCGCCCACGCGCGCCTGGTAGCTGTCGAGCGTCCGCTTCAGGTCGACCTTGTCCGGCATGGACTCATTCTGCGCACCTCGCCCAGGAAACCTGCAACGCGCGCACGATGTTTCGTACGCGCGTTGCCGGTTTCCCACGAACTCGTGGGAAACCGGCGTCCCCGGGCGCCAGGCGGATCGACCACCTCACACCCGGTGGTCAGGAAAGGGATGCCTAAGTTAGCCTGGCCTTCGTCCCGCCCCCGCTCCGAAGGATCCCCCCATGCGTCTGCGCCGCCCCCGGCTCGTCGCGATCGGCCTGATCGCCGCGCTCGCCCTCTCCGCCTGTGGTTCCACCGACGACGGTGCCTCCGCCGACGAGGAGGGATGGACCTACGAGTCGGGCAGCGGCGACACGATCTCGCTCGACGCCAAGCCGGAGCGGATCATCGCGAGCGCCCAGGAGGCCGCGGCCCTCATCTCCTACGGCATCAAGCCCGTCGGCATCTACCTCTCGCAGCCGGTCGAGACCGAGCCGGCACTCAAGGGTGTCGACCTCGAGGGCATCGAGATCGTCGGCAAGACGTGGGGCAAGATCGACGCCGAGAAGGCCGCCGCGCTCAAGCCCGACCTGATCGTCGCCGACTACTGGCCGCAGGAGAAGGCCTACTCGGGCTTCGAGGAGAGCGTCAGCGCCGAGTCCAAGAAGGTGGCCGACCTGGCGCCCGTCATCGGCGCGAACCAGAAGGGCTCGCTCGAGGACATCGTGGAGTGGTACGAGGGCTTCGCCGAGAGCGTCGGCGTCGACACCTCCGGTGGCAAGTACGCGGAGGGCCGCCAGAAGTACGAGGCCGCCAAGAAGCGTTTCCAGGACACCGTGAAGGCCAAGAAGGACCTGTCGGTCCTGGCCGTCTCGCCCGCCGACGACATGCTCTACGTCGCCGTGCCCGCGTACTCGACGTCGCTCACCGACTTCAAGGCCTGGGGCCTGGACGTCATCGACCCCACGAACCCCAAGAAGGACTTCCCGTACTGGGAGTACCTCAGCTGGGAGAAGGCCGACAAGTACCAGCCCGACCTGCTCTTGCTCGACGACCGTGACTACGACGGCAGCCTCAAGACCGCCAAGAAGCAGCCGACCTGGAACAAGATCACCGCGGCCGAGGCGGACGCGATCACGCCGTGGCCGGGGTTCTGGATCCACACCTACGACCAGTACGCCGGTCAGCTCGACCAGCTGACCGACGCCATCGACAAGGCCGACGCGAACCTCTCGTGACGCTCGCCCACGCCCGCTCGACGTCCCCGGCCCCTGGGTCCGGGGTCGCCGCGCCGTCCCACCGCCACGGCGGGGGCCTCGCGGCCGGTCTCGTCGTCCTCGTGGGCGTGCTGGCCGTCGTCGCGTTCGTGAGTGTCACCCTCGGCACGCGCGACGTCGGTCTGGCCACGATCTGGAAGGCGTTCACCGACTTCGACCCCGACAACACGTCGGAGACGGTGATCCGTGAGCTGCGCGTGCCTCGCACCCTGGTGGGCCTCGTGGCGGGCATGTCGCTGGGCCTCGCCGGCGCGATCCTCCAGGGCGTCACCCGGAACCCGCTGGCCGACCCCGGGATCATGGGGATCAACACGGGCGCGTCGGCGTTCATCGTCGTCTCGATCATGGTGCTCGGCGTCCAGGGCCTCGGCACCTACATCTGGTTCGGGTTCCTGGGCGCGGCCGTGGCGATCTTCGTGGTCTACGGCGTCGCGTCGTTCGGTCGTGAGGGTGCGACGCCGGTCAAGCTCGCGCTCGCCGGTGCCGCCGTCACGGCGGGCTTCTACTCGGTGACGACGGGCGTCGTCATGACCAACGTGGACGCGCTGAACGAGCTGCGCTTCTGGCAGGTCGGCTCGATCGCCGGTCGGTACTGGCCGGTCTTCACCCAGACCGCGCCGTTCATGGCCGTCGGCGTCGCCGTCGCCCTGTTCTCGGGGCGGGCCCTCAACGGCCTGTCGCTCGGCGACGACATGGCCGTCGCGCTGGGGCAGCGGATCCGCCTGACGCGCAGCATCATGTTCGTGTCCGTGGCCGTGCTGGCCGGCGCGGCGACGGCGGCCTGCGGGCCGATCGTCTTCATCGGCCTGGTCGTGCCGCACGTCGCCCGTGCGCTGTGCGGACCCGACTACCGCTGGGTCATGGTCTACACGGCCCTGCTGAGCCCGATCATCCTGCTGTCCGCCGACATCATCGGTCGCGTCTCGGCCGGCGACGGAGAGCTGCAGGTGGGCGTGGTCCTCGGGGTCCTGGGGGCGCCGGCGTTCATCGCCCTCGTCCGCCGACGCGACCTGGCGGAGCTGTGATGGCGACGCCCACCCTGGTCCAGGACACCGACGTCGAGCACGCCGTCGGGACGATCCAGCGCGGTCGTGTCGTGCGCAAGGGTCGGGTCCTCGGCGTGACGACCGCGCTCGCGCTGCTGGCCTTCGCCCTGTTCGTCGCGACCATGATGGTCGGCAGCTTCCCGGTCACGCCGTGGGAGGTCATCGCCTCGACCTTCCGCCTCGGCTCCGACCCGTCGGTCGACTTCGTGGTCCGGGACCTGCGTCTCCCGGTCGCGACGACCGCGCTCGCCGTGGGACTGGCGATGGGCGTCTCGGGACTGGTGTTCCAGAAGCTGTTGGCGAACCCGCTCGCCTCGCCCGACTTCGTCGGGATCTCCTCGGGCGCTGGTCTCGCCGCCGTCGGATCGATCATCCTGCTCAACGTCAGCGCGATGTTCGTCTCGGTCGCGGCGCTCGGCGGAGCGCTCGTCGCGGCCCTGCTCATCTACCTGCTCGCCTGGCGCGACGGCATCACCGGCTACCGGTTCATCCTGATCGGCATCGGGGTGAGCGAGCTGATGGTCGCCCTCACCGGCTACCTCATCGCACGCGCCGACATCTTCGAGGCCCGCGAGGCGATGACGTGGCTCGTCGGCTCGGTGGGCAACGCGGGACCGACCCAGCTGCGCATCCTGCTGGTGGCGCTCGCGGTCCTGCTGCCGCTGACGCTCGTGCTCAACCGACACCTCGACGTGCTCGAGCTGGGCGACGACGCCGCGAAGGCCCTGGGCGCCAACGTCGAGCGCATGCGCCTGGTCCTGCTCGCCGTCGCGGTCGTGCTCGTCGCGCTGGCCACGGCCGCCGCAGGACCGCTGCCATTCGTCGCCCTCATCGCCGGACCCATCGCGGTTCGTCTCATCGGCGCCAACGGCTCCGGTCTCGTTGCCGCGGCCTTCGTCGGCGCTCTCATCGTGCTGGTCGCCGACCTGGTGGCTCAGCACGTCGTGCCGGTCGAGCTGCCGACCGGCGTCGTGACGGGCGCGATCGGCGCGCCGTACCTGATCTGGCTGCTGGCCACCGTGAACCGGGAAGGACGTGGCGGATGACCCACGAGCTGCGCGCCGAGGACCTGAGCCTCGGCTACGGACCCCAGGACGTCGTGTCGCACCTCGACGTCGAGATCCCCGACGGCAAGATCACCGTCATCGTCGGCGCGAACGCGTGCGGCAAGTCGACCTTGCTGCGCGGTCTCGCGCGCCTGCTGGCTCCGCGCACGGGGTCGGTGATCCTCGACGGCAAGCGCGTGCAGGACCTGCGCAGCGTCGAGGTCGCGCGCGTGCTCGGCCTGCTGCCGCAGACGCCGGTCGCGCCGGACGGCATCACCGTGGCCGACCTCGTCGGTCGTGGCCGCTACCCGCACCAGAGCTGGTTCCGTCGCTGGTCCGCCGAGGACGACGCCGCGGTCGCCGCCGCCATGGAGTCGACCGGTACCGCCGAGCTGGCCGACCGTCCGCTGTCGGCACTGTCGGGCGGTCAGCGCCAGCGGGTCTGGGTCGCCATGGCGCTCGCGCAGGACACCGACCTGGTCCTGCTCGACGAGCCGACGACCTACCTCGACATCAACCACCAGGTCGAGCTGCTCGACCTGCTGACCGACCTGAACCGGCGCCACGCCAAGACGATCGTGCTCGTCCTGCACGACCTGAACCTCGCGTGCCGCTACGCCGACCACATCATCGCGATGAAGGCCGGCGCGATCATCCGCGAGGGCGCGCCGATCGACGTCATCGACGCCGCGGTCGTCACGGAGGTGTTCGGCCTGCCGTGCGAGGTGCTGCCCGACCCGGTGAGTCGCACCCCGATGATCGTGCCGCGCGGCCGGCACCACGTGCCGGTCCCCGAGTCGGTCTGATCGTCCCCCACCCGTTCGTCCGGGCGGCGCCTCGACTCCATCGGGAGTTCACGCGACCTGCCTAGCGTCGCACGAATGAGGGAGCCCGCCGCCGTCCGCCGCCTGCGTCGTCAGGTCGCCCAGGCGATCTACACGCCGCCGCCCCCGCCCCGCGACCCCGAGCTCGTCGAGCTCGACCGGCTGCGCGACGAGTGGAAGCGCGGTCCCAAGCGCGACGACCGCATCGACGAGCACCTGGCGCTCGTGCTCGACAAGGCCGGGATCACCGAGGGGCGTGTGCTCGAGATCGGCGGTCGTGGGCACCCGCGCGAGAACGTCTTCGACCCCAGCCGGTTCGAGTACCTGAACCTCGACCTCCAGGACACCGGCCCCGGCACCGTGATCGGCGACATCACGGGGTGCCCCGAGATCCCCGACGGGTCGTACGACGTCGTGCTGTCGGTCGACGTGTTCGAGCACATCGACCGTCCGTGGCTCGCCGGCCAGGAGATCGTGCGGCTGCTCCGCCCCGGTGGCCTGTCGTACCAGTCGACCCTGTTCAGCTGGCGCTACCACCCGTGCCCGATCGACTTCTGGCGCTACACGCCCGAGGCGCTCGCGTTCCTGCTCGCCGGCCTCGAGACCCTCGACCAGGGCTTCGACACCACCGAGCGTCGCCGCGACGTGACGAAGAAGGCCGCCGCGGACCCCATGCCGTTCGACGCGATGGGTGGCTGGCGCGAGAACGTGCGCGTGTTCCACGCGGGCCTCAAGCCCTGACGGCTCGCGACTCAGCCCTCGACGCTGCCCTCGCGACGCCGCCCGACGCGCGAGTGCGCGGCGCCGTAGACGAAGTACACGACGACGCCGAGCACCATCCAGATCACGAACCGCAACCACGTCTCGACCGACAGGTTCACCATGAGCCACACGCAGGCCAGGACCGACAGGGTCGCGACGACCGGGACGACCGGCACGCGGAACGAGCGCGGCAGGTCGGGGCGGGTGCGACGCAGGATCAGCACGCCGGCCGACACGACGACGAACGCGAACAGCGTGCCGATGCTGACGAGCTTGGACAGCTCGTCGAGCGGGACGAAGCCCGCGAGCGCCGCGACGAACGCGCCGGTCAGGATCGTGATGCGGTAGGGCGTCCCGAACCGTGGGTGGACCTTGGCGATGCCGCGGGGCAGCAGGCCGTCGCGCGACATCGCGAACAGCACGCGGGTCTGGCCGAGCATGAGCACGAGGATCACGGTCGTCAGGCCGGCGACCGCCCCGACCGAGATGAGCTTGCTGGCCCAGTCCAGTCCGTTGGCGTCGAAGGCCGCGGCGAGCGGCGCGGCGGTGTTCATGCGCTCGTCGCTGTACTTGAGCATGCCGGTGACGACGAACGAGACCGCTGCGTAGAGCACGGTGACGATGAGGAGCGAGCCGAGGATGCCGCGCGGCATGTCGCGCTGCGGGTTGCGGGTCTCCTCGGCCGACGTGGCCACGACGTCGAACCCGATGAAGGCGAAGAACACGACCGACGCCGCGGCGATGATCCCGTAGACACCGAACGCGGTCGGCTCGATGCCGAAGATCGACTGCAGCAGCGTGGAGTCCAGGCCGCTGCCGCCTTCGGCGGGCTTGGACTCGGGCACGAACGGCGTCAGGTTCGAGGCCTTGACGTAGAGCAGGCCCGCGATGATCACGAACAGGACGACCGCGACCTTGACCACGACGAGCACGCTCGTGAACCGGCCCGACAGCTTGGTGCCGAGCACCGCCAGGACCGTCAGGCCCGCGACGATGGCGATGGCGCCGAAGTCCGGGGTCGCGTCGCCGCCGGCGAGCCAGGTCGGCAGGTCGAACAGCTCCTGCAGGTAGGCGGACCAACCGCGCGAGACCACGGCGGCGCCGAGCGCGAGCTCGAGCACGAGGTCCCAGCCGATGATCCAGGCGATGAACTCGCCGAGCGTGGCGTAGGAGAACGTGTACGCGCTGCCGGCCACAGGGACCGTCGAGGCGAACTCCGCGTAGCAGAGGGCGGCGAGCCCGCACGCGACACCGGCGACCAGGAACGAGATCACGATCGCGGGGCCGGCGTTGCGATAGGCCTCCTGGCCCGTCAGCACGAAGATGCCGGTGCCGATCATCACGCCGACGCCGAAGACCGTCAGGTCCCAGGCCGAGAGGTTCTTGCGCAGCTTGTGGTCGGGCTCGTCGGTGTCGGCGATCGACTGCTCGATGCTCTTGGTCCGGAACGGGTTCACCCGAGGATCCTGGTACGTGACGCCGACCACGTGCAAGTCGGGCCCGGCGGCCCGAGGCGCCTCATCGCCGGTGGTTCAGCCGCTCCGCCGCTCGGGCGATGTTGCGCTGCATACCGCCGAAGACGATGCCGTGGAACGGGTAGATCGACCACCAGTAGAGATGCCCGAGCAGTCCCTGCGGGTGGAACAGCGCGCGGTGGTGGAACGTCGTGGTGCCGCCCTCGGTCGATCCCACCTCGAGCTCGAGCCACGCCAGGCCGGGCACGCGCATCTCCGCCCTGAGCCGCAGGAACCGTCGGTCGTCGCTCTCCTCGACCCGCCAGAAGTCGACGGCATCGCCGACGACGAGGTCCTTGGCGTTGCGACGGCCCCGGCGCAGTCCCGGTCCACCGACGAGCCGGTCGAGCCAACCGCGCACGATCCACGCGAGGGGCCAGGAGTACCAGCCGTTCTCGCCGCCGATGCCCTCGATCACCGACCAGAGCTGTTCCGGCGTCGCGTCGACCTCGCGTGTGCGGTCGTCGGTGTAGAGGGAGCCGCCGGCCCAGTCGGGGTCGGACGGCAACGGCGCCGAGGGGGCGCCGGCGAACGAGGCCGACGACCAGCGGGTCGGCACTTCGAGGTTCTGGATCCGGGTCAGGGCGAGCCCGACGGCGTCGTCGAAGCCGAGGAGCCCCTCGGGCGGGTCGGGCACGTACTCCGCGATGTCGTGGTCCGACGCCACGACGGTGTTGCGCAGCGACTCCACGAGAGGCTTCGCGATCGAGGCCGGCACCGGCGTGATCAGGCCGACCCAGTGGCTCGACAAGGTGGGGGACAGGACCGGGACCGGCAGGACGCGCCGCTTGGGCAGCCCGGCGACGGCGGCGTAGCGCTGCATCATCTCCAGGTAGGACAGGACGTCGGGGCCGCCGATGTCGAAGCGTCGGCTGACGTCGGCCGGCATGTCGGCCGAGCCGACGAGGTAGCGCAGGACGTCCCGCACGGCGATCGGCTGGATCCGGGTGTGGACCCAGCGCGGCACGACCATGACGGGCAGGCGCTCCGTGAGGTAGCGCAGCATCTCGAACGACGCCGAGCCCGACCCGATCACGACGCCCGCCTGCAGCACGGTGGTCGGGACGCCGGAGCGCAGCAGCTCCTCGCCGACCTGCTCGCGCGAGCTCAGGTGCTCCGAGAGCTCCTCTCCCTCGGGCACCATGCCGCTCAGGTAGACGATGCGCTGGACGCCGGCGTCGCGCGCGGCCTCGGCGAACCCGCGGGCCATGTCGCGCTCGGTGCGCGCGAAGTCGCCGCCCGTGCCGATCGAGTGGAGCAGGTAGTACAGGACGTCGACGTCCGCCAGCGCCCGCTTGACGTCGTCGGGCTCGGTCGCGTCGCCCTGGGCGATCTCGACCCGGTCGGCCCAGTCGTGGGCTCGGGCCTTCGCCTCGTCACGGACGAGGACCCGGACGTCGTGGCCTGCGTCGAGGAGCTCGGGCACGAGTCGGCCGCCGATGTAGCCGGTCGCGCCGGTCACGAGTGAACGCATGCCTCCAGTCTCCGGCGATGCCGCCCCGGAGGCACGTCGAGATCAGCCGGCGAGGCCCAGGGCGGTCGGCTCGATGTCGCTGTAGGCGAAGCGGTGCTCGAAGGGCAGTGGGTGTCCCGGGGAGCCGCTGGGGGCAGGCGTGGCGGCGGGCGGCTCGGCGACCACGTCGCACGCGTGCCCGCCGGCGTCGTTGCGGCGCACGAGGCGATCGCCGACGATCGCGCCGAGAGGCCGGCCGTCGGGGGCCACGACCTCGCAGTCGGCCCACGGGCACCAGCCGATCCAGTGTCCGTCCAGGCCGAAGAGGTAGGGGTCGTCCCAGCTGCGCCGGAACGCGATCGGCGCTCCGGCCATGTCGTACAAGTAGTCGCTCATCACGTGCTCCCGAGGTTCTTGCTCATCGACGTTACGTCGGGATCGGTCCCGGATCGCGCACGTTCGTCCGGCCTGGTTGAAAGATCACCCAGAGTGACTAGTGGGACTGGTGCGAGAGGATGGGCGCATGAGCGACGACACGCTGCGCACCGTCCACCTGAGCCGCACCGGGCACGCCCGGTTCGAGGTCACCAACGCCCGCGGGGGGACGCTGGTCATCGGTGACGGGAGCGATGCGGACTTCACGCCCGTCGAGCTGCTGCTGACCGCGATCGCCGGCTGCTCCGCGATCGACGTCGACTTCCTGACGACCAAGCGCGCCGAGCCGACCCGGTTCGACGTCGAGGCCTCGGGCCACAAGCTGCCCGAGCACCTCATGGCCGATCTCGCCGTCCGGTTCGACGTCGAGTTCGGGGACGACGAGGCCGGACGCGCCGCGCAGGACCGCGTGCCCGGAGCCGTCCGGACGTCGCACGACCGGTTGTGCACCGTGAGTCGCACGGTCGAGCAGGGCGTGCCCGTCGACGCGTCCTGAGGTTCAGGCGACGCGCGAGGAGTCGAGCTGGTCGAACGCGTCGAGCACGTCGTCGACGCTCGGCACGCGTCGGGTGGCCGGCGCCGTCGCGGCCACGGGCCCGCCCTGGCGCGCCCGGCGCAGGTGACGCTTGATCGTCGAGGTCGAGCACCCGAGGCGCTCGGCCAGCTGCTGGCACGTGTCGTCGGGATGCGCCTGGCGCGCGGCGACCACCGCCTCGTGGCTGACCGGGCTGCCGGCCGCGCGAGCGAGCGAGAATCCGAGGTTCTGGGTCTGGTCCACCACCTGGATGCCGAGCCGGCGCCGGATGTTGGCGCGGTCGGACTCGGTCGTGCAGGCGACGAAGCCGGAGACGTCGACCTCGACGACGGCCCGGTACAGGCAGTCGACGAGCATGGGGCAACCGGCGCACTGCCGGTGCGCAGCCGTGGTGGAACTGCCGTCCGCGAAGTCCTCGGGGGACTCCGCGCACGGGGTCGTGTAGCTGTACACGATGGTCATGGGCTCCCTCTTCCCGTCACATCGTCAACTACTTTAGAGATACATGCCACCGGCGGAGGCGTTTTCGCCGGATTGGCGCGGATCGATGCCTTTGGCGTCGTTTGCGTCCGGGAGGGCCAGCCTCATGTTCTGGATCTGCGCCTGTGCCTGGACCTGCTGGGCGTAGAGCGCGGCCTGGATGCCGTGGAAGAGGCCCTCGAGCCAGCCGACCAGCTGGGCCTGGGCGATGCGCAGCTCGCCCTCGGACGGGGCCTCGGCGTCGAACGGGAGGCTGAGTCGCTGCAGCTCCTCGACGAGCTCCGGCGCGAGACCGTCCTCGAGCTCCTTGATCGACTGCTGGTGGATCTCGCGCAGACGCAGTCGGCTCGCCTCGTCCAGCGGGGCGGCCTTGACCTCCTCGAGCAGCTGGCGGATCATCCCGCCGATGCGCATGACCTTCGCGGGCTGCTCGACCAGGTCGGTGAGCGGCGTGGCCTGCGGCGCGTCCCCGGTCTCGGTGTCGGGCTCGACGACGTTGCCGACGAGCGGGGCGTTGCTCTGATCGTGGTCGCTCATGCCTCCAGCCTAGTCGTGGAGCGTGAGGCCGCTCAGAGCGTCAGCAGCACCTTGCCGACGTGGCTCGACTCCTCGAGCGTGCGGTGCGCGCGCTGCACGTCCTCGAGGGGGATGCGGTCGTGGACGATCGGGCGGACGCGTCCTTCGGCCACGAGGGGCCACACGTGCTCGACGACCTCGGCGACGATCGCCGCCTTCTCCTCGAGCGGGCGGTACCGCAGTCCCGTCGCGGTGATCGACGCGTTCTTGGCGAGCAGCGCGGCCAGGTTCAGCTCGCCCCTCGCGCCGCCCTGCATGCCGATCACGACGATGCGTCCGCCGCGTCGCAGCGTGCGGACGTTGCCGGCCAGGTACTTCGCCCCGATGGAGTCGAGCAGCACGTCGACGCTGCCCTTGAGCTCCTCCGCGAAGTCCTCCTCGCGGTAGAGCACGGCGCGGCGGGCGCCGAGCTCGCGGCAGAACGCCGCCTTCTCGGGAGAACCGACGGTGACGACCACCTCGGCACCGAACGCCGTGGCGAGCTGGATCGCCATCGTGCCGATCCCGCTCGAACCGCCGTGCACGAGCAGGGTCTCGCCGGCCGTGAGTCCCGCGGTGCCGAAGACGTTGGACCACACGGTCGAGGCGACCTCCAGGAGCCCCGCGGCGTCGACCAGGTCGACGCCCTCGGGCACCGGCGCCACCTGGCCGCGCGGCACCGCGACGAGCTCGGCGTACCCGCCGCCGCTCAGCAGGGCACACACCTCGGTGCCGATCGTCAGGTCGTCGACGTCCTCGCCGAGCGCGACGACCGTGCCGGAGCACTCGAGACCGATGATCTCCGACGACCCGGGCGGCGGGTCGTAGCTGCCCTGGCGCTGCAGCAGGTCGGCGCGGTTGACGCCGGCGGCAGCCACCCGGACGAGAACCTCGTCCCGTCCCGGGGTGGGGTCGGGCACCTCACCGACCGTCAGCGCCTCGACGTCCCCGGGCTGTTCCACGATCACCGCACGCATGGGCCCACGCTAGCCAAGGAGCTTGTTCGGCGCGCCCCGGCTACAGGCCGAGGACGAACCAGGTGGCGGCTGCTGAGGCGCCGAAGACGACGACCGCGAGGGCGACGAGCCACCACAACGGGAGCCCCGACGCCGGTGTCAACGGGCTCGCGGGACGGCCGCCGAGCCGGACGGTGCGCAGGTCGTCGGCCAGGGCGGTGGCCGAGAGATGACGGTCGTCGGCCTCGTAGGCGGTCGCCCGCGCGACCACCTCGTCGAGCGGACCGGAGAGTCCCGGGGGGCGGTCGGTGGTCGAGCGCATCGCCGTCGTGGCCGTGTTCTGCCCGTCGAACGGCGGTGAGCCCGTCAGCAGGACGAACAGGGCGACGCCCAGGGCGTACACGTCGGTGCGCTCGTCGATGGGGCGCCCCAGCGCCTGCTCGGGCGACATGTACGCGGGCGTGCCCGTGGTGACGGTGATGCCGCTGGCCTCGGCGAGCCGCTTGGCGCTGCCGAGATCGGCCACGAGGACGTGGGTGCTTCCGTCGTCGCGCCGGTCGACGAGCAGGTTCGAGGGCTTGACGTCGCGGTGCAGCACGCCCGCCGCGTGCAGCGCAGCCACGGCGCGGCAGGCCTGCTCGGCCAGCTCGAGCGCCTGGTCCTCGGCGAGCCGGCCGTCGGCCACGTCGTGGAGCGTCCCACCGGCGACGTGGTCCATGACGAAGTAGGGCCGGTCGTCGTGCACGCCGACGTCGTGCACCCGCACGACTCGCGGGTCGTTCACCGCGCGCAGCAGGCGGGCCTCCTGGAGGAAGCGCTCGCGGACGTCGGCGTGGTGCGACCAGTTGTCGGCGAGCACCTTGATCGCGACCGGTGTCTCGAGCTGGGTGTCGAACCCCCGCCACACGGTGGCGAACGCGCCGGATCCCTCGACGGCGTCGAGTCGGTACCTCCCCATGGTCTTCATCGGGACCGAGTATGGTCGAGGCCGCCGTCTCGCGTGGGCGAGACGCACCGGCCGGGGGCACCATGACGGACGACCACGACGTCGACGACCTGCTGCGACGAGCGCGCGCGGGCGACCAGGTCGCCCTCGAGGACCTGCTCGCCACGATCCGTCCGCTCGTGCTGCGCCGCTGCGCCAAGTTCCTGCCGTACAACGACGACGCGGAGGAGGCGGCGCAGGAGGCCCTGCTGGTCGTCGCCACCCGGCTCGGCGACTTCAGCGGACGTGGCTCGTTCCAGGGCTGGGTCACGGTGATCGCCTCGAACGCGGCCCGCCAGACGTACCGCAGCATGCGGCGACGCTTCGACGAGCGGCCCACGGAGTCGCTGCCGGAGGGGCACGACCCCCGGACGACGAGCGTCATCGCGGGAACCCGGCTCGACCTGCTCGACGCGATCCACCACCTCGAGGTCGAGCACCCTGCCGCCGTCCAGGCGTTCGTGCTGCGCGACCTGGCGGGACTGCCGTACGACGAGATCGCGACCCTGACGGGTGCACCCCTCGGCACCGTCAAGGCCCGCATCCACACGGCCCGCGGCTTCGTCCGCGACCGACTCGGGGTGGCGGACAACTTTTCGGCCGGTCTCGGCATCTAGTGGATGACCCGGACGGGCCGGGTCGGATCGGAGAGCATCTCATGCGCATCGACAAGAAGTTCTCGGCCGCGGTCCTGGCCGCGGCCCTCCTCGGTGGGGTCGGGGTCAGCGCGGTGGCCCACGAGACGCGGACCGACGAGCGGACGCGCGGCGTCGCCGACGTCAGGACAGCGAAGCCCAAGCCCTCGACCGGTCTGCCGAGCTCGCGCCCGAGCATCACGCCGATGCCGTCGAGCACACCCAGCACGTGGAGCGGGAGCGCGAGCCGCTGAAGCGCATGAGGGTGACGCCGGGCGCGGTCGGTCCGATCCGCGCCGACATCTCGGTCGACCACGCCCGCGTCAACGGCTGCTTCCGCTACCGCGAGCAGGGG
The DNA here is from genome assembly GCA_023257515.1 of Aeromicrobium sp. Lineage (GTDB taxonomy): Bacteria > Actinomycetota > Actinomycetes > Propionibacteriales > Nocardioidaceae > Aeromicrobium. The sequence goes on along the minus strand of JALRCA010000249.1, from coordinate 3,047 downwards.
ACGTGCGACGGCCCGGCGCTCCTGTGGAGCAAGCCGTCCTCCTGGGCTACGGGATCAGGGGTGACTCCCCCCGCACGAGGTCCGGCCTCGGGGTCGGCAGCACGACCTAGGCCCAGCTGCGCGACGTCGCCACGATGTTCGTCCGCGACGGCGACGACTGGATCGGGTTCGCGTTCGACGTGCCCACGGCGAAGCTGACCGAGGGCTCGCGCGTGACCTCCGTGGAGGTCAGCCACGGCGCCCGTCCCGCGGCCTGCACCCGGACGGGTGCTGAGGCGGCTCAGGCGCCGAGGTAGCCGGTGATGGGGCCCTTGGGCTCGACCCAGAAGTCGAGCGCCAGGTCCTCCTCGCGCTCGCCGATGCGGTACACGGAGAAGTCGGTGACCCCGGCCTCCACGAGCACGTCGTCGTCGATGAAGAAGTTGCCGGTGCACTCGCGCGAGGAGCGCGTCAGGATCTCGTAGGCGGCGTCGGCCATGATCGCCGGCGTCCGCGAGTGGTTCTCGAGCCCGCCGCCGAGGACGTTGCGCACCGCCGCGGTGTCGATCGCGGTGCGCGGCCACAGCGAGTTGGCGGCGATGCCGTCGTCGCGCAGCTCACCGGCCAGGCCGAGCGTCACGAGGCTCATGCCGAACTTGGCGATCGTGTAGGCGGTGTGCTGCGTGAACCACTTGGGGTCGGTCGAGATCGGCGGCGACAGGGTCAGGACGTGCGGATTGGCCGAGCGGCGCAGGTGCTCGATGCACGTCTTGGCGAGCAGGAACGAGCCGCGGGTGTTGATGTCGTTCATGAGGTCGTACTTCTTCATCGACAGGTCCTCGGTGCGGGACACGTCGATCGCGCTCGCGTTGTTGACCACGACGTCGATGCCGCCGAAGCGCTCGACGGTCCGCGCGACCGCGTCGGCCACGAACGCGTCGTCGCGCACGTCGCCGACGAGCGGCAGCGCCTGGCCACCGGCCTCCTCGATCGCGGCGGCCGCGGTGTGGATCGTGCCGGGCAGCGAGGGGTGGGGCTCGCTCGTCTTGGCCAGGAGCGCGACGTTCGCGCCGTCGCGGGCGGCTCGCACGGCGATCGCCTCGCCGATGCCGCGGCTGCCTCCGGACATGATGATCGTCCTGCCGGCCAGACTCATGCTCGCTCCTTCGCGCTGATGACGCCCCGATCCTCCCCTCGCTGCCCAGTTACGGTCAACCGTGACGGTTAGTCGAGAGGCTCTCGACGAGTCCGGCGAAGCTCTCGGCGCCCAGCCCCTTCGCCTCGTGGGCGTCGAGGAGCTCCTTCAGCGAGGCGTGCGGGGCCGGGTCCACACCCTGCGCGACGCTGTGGTGGGTGATGTGGTCGATCGCGAGCCGGTTGATCGTCACGCTGGAGGCTCCCCCCGCGTAGTCGCGCCGGTCGATCTCGCCCGCCAGGTCGGTCATGAACTCCGCGATGCCCCCGAGCCAGGTCTGGGCCAGGACCGCGAACTGGGTCGCCGGGACGCCCGCGGCGCGCATGAGCGCCGTCGCGTGCAGGAACCCGGTCAGGGCCCCGTACCCGGTGCCGAGGAGGGCGAGGTTGTGCTCCTCGGCCGCGCCGGCGTCCTCGCCCAGGACGTGCAGGGGCGCGAACTGCTCGAGCAGGGACCGGTGCTGCTCGGCCGCCTCGACGTCGCCGCTGAGCAGGATGAACCCGGTGGTGGTCCCGATCTGCTCGGGCACCGCCATGATCGCGCCGTCGACGTAGCGCCCACCCTGCGCCCGGACCCAGGCCGCGAGCGCGCGGCCCTCCTCCGGCGTCCCGGAGGTGAGGTTGACGATGGTGCGGCCGGCGACCGCGCCGCTGGCGACCTCCAAGGTCTCACGGACCGAGGCCGGGTCCAGCAGACAGGCGATCACCACGTCGGCGGACTCGAGGGCCGCCTCGGGCGTCGCCGCGGCCGTCGCGCCCGCGGCGGTCAGTGCCTCGGCGCGGCGGGCGGTGCGGTTCCACACGACGGTGGGGTGTCCGGCGGACAGCGTGGCCTGGGCCAGGGCCGCGCCCATGGAGCCGAGGCCCAGCAGTGCGACCGTGGGGGAGTGGTGGGTGGTCATGTCGATCATCTCCTCGATGACTTAACGGCGTTTACTTTCTGAACGCCGTAACCCACGGATCCGGGATAGCATTCCCGAGAAGATGACCGAGACCCTGACCCGCCGTGAGCGCATCCGCCGTGACACGTCGGCCGAGATCCTGCGGATCGCCGTCGAGCTGCTGGTCGAGGGCGGGCCGAGCGCCGTCGCGCTCCGCTCGATCGCTCGTCGCATCGGCATGACGCCGGCGGCCCTCTACGGCTACTTCCCCACGCGCGACGACCTCGTCACCGAGCTCGTGGCCCAGATGTATGACGACCTGCTCGCGGCCGTCGAGCGGGGTCGGGACAGTGCCTCCGACCCCGCCGGACGTGTCCTCGGCTGGGCGGCGGCCTACCGGCAGTGGGCGCTGGAGAATCCTGGCGGCTTCCGGCTCGTCTACGGCGACCCGGTGCCCGGGTACCGCGCACCGACCGAGGGGCCGTCGGTCGAGGCCGAGCAGCGGGCGTGCGCCGCGCTCTCGGACCTGGTCGCGCGGGTGTGGCCCGACGACCGCCGTGAGGACGGCGGCTTCCGGTTCGCCGACTTCGCGCCCGAGCTGGTCGAGGCGGCCCGTGCGGTGGACCCCGAGGTGCCGCCCGCGGCCGTCGCCTTCACCCTGCGGGCGTGGGGGCGCATCCACGGCCTGGTCGCCCTCGAGGTCCACGGTCACCTGGACGGACTCACCGACCGCGTCGGTGACCTGCACCGCGCGGAGGTCGTCGCTCTGCTGGCGGAGCTGGGCCATGTCGTCCCGGACCTCTGACGCGACATACTGACCTTCGATGAGTGCCCAGGTGACGACCTCAGACCCGACCGGCGTGGGCGGGGCGCCCGCGTGGTTCACGACCGCGTTGGAGCACGCCCCCGAGCACCACGTGACGAGGGTCGAGGGCCGCCGCGTCGCCTACCGCTCGTGGGGCGAGGTCGGCCTCCCGGCCGTCGTGCTGGTCC
>JALRCA010000209.1 GCA_023257515.1 Aeromicrobium sp. | reverse complement strand
GACGCGCGGGGATGGCGAGTGAGCGCCGAGGTGCCTCGATGAGCGAGGGGGTCGTCCGCGTCCTGCTGGTCGACGACCAGGAGCTGATCCGCACCGGGCTGCGTGGTGTGCTGAGACCGCGCTTCGGCTTCGAGATCGCCGGCGAGCTGGCGAGTGGCGCCGGGATCGTCGAGGCGGTGCGTGCGTCGCGGCCCGACGTCGTGGTCATGGACGTGCGGATGCCGGGTGTCGACGGCGTGGCCGCGACCGCTGCGCTGAACGCCGAGCCGGACGCCCCTCCCGTGCTCGTGCTCACGACGTTCGAGGACGACGACGTGCTGGCCGGCGCCCTGCGCGCGGGAGCCGCCGGGTTCCTCCTGAAGGGGGTGCCGGCCGAGGACCTGCAGCGCGCGGTGCGTGCCGTGGCGTCCGGTGACTCCTGGCTCGACCCCGCGGTGACCGGCCGGGTCCTGTCGACGTATCGCGACGGGGGAGCGGAGACGGTCGAGCCGGGTGCCGAGGTCGACCTGCTGACCCCGCGGGAGCGCGAGGTGCTGGCGCTCATCGGCGCCGGTCTGTCGAACGGCGAGATCGCCGCTGACCTGGTGCTCGGCGAGGGAACCGTCAAGACCCACGTGGGGCACGTCTTCGCCAAGCTCGGCCTGCGGGACCGCGCGGCGGCCGTGGTCTTCGCGTTCGACCACGGCCTCGTGCGACCCCGCAGGCGCTGAACCCCGTGAGGGGCTGTGCTCAGACGCGCTTCTTGCGGCCCGTGACGGCGTTGTAGACGACGAGCGCGATGATCGCGCCGACGATCGAGCCGATGATGCCGGCAGCCCCGAGCTCGGCCGGTCCGTCGCTCAGGAGCGAGGCCAGCGTGCCGCCGACGAACGAGCCCACGAGGCCCAGGACCAGCGTGCCGAGGATGCCGAAGTCGTCCTTGCCCGGCACGACGAGTCGCGCGAGGAAGCCTGCGATGAGGCCGACGATCAGGAAGCCGATGAGTCCCACAGGGGATCACCTTTCAGTCGAGGTTGTGTCGAACATTTCGACGCTATCCCCGCTGGCGTGACCCAGCATCTCGACGCCCCACCCGCCTCACGTTTCCCACGAATTCGTGGGGAACCGGCGGCCTCCAGGACGACCAAGGGCCCTCACTCGTGCGAGTGAGGGCCCTTGGGTGGGCGACCCCGACGGGACTCGAACCCGCGACCTCCGCCGTGACAGGGCGGCGCGCTAACCAACTGCGCCACGGGGCCTTGCGATGCGGCTGAACCGCGACCGCAACTCTAGCCCATGGGCTCCGGGCGGACCAAAACGGGGTGGGGCTAGCGCACCCCCGTCCGCCGCCGCGCGGTGTCCACCACCTGAGAACCGGCCACCGCGCGTCCACGCTCGCGTAGTAATGCGTGCATGAGCACCCAGCCATCACTCTCGATGGCCGAGCTCGTCGAGTGGACGAGCTCGGTCGCGACCGACGTCCGCGCGGGACTGTACGACGTCCACGCGGACCCCGACGAGCGATGGCACGTGCGTCTCTACTGTGACGAGCGCGTCGACCTGTGGCTCATCAGCTGGACCGAGGACCAGGGCACGCAGCTGCACGACCACGGCGGCTCGAGCGGAGCGTTCACGGTCGTGAGCGGCGAGCTCACCGAGTCCGTCTGGGCCGACGGCTCCGGCACGCTGGCCGACAACGCCCGCCACGCCGGCGACACCGTCGCATTCGGCGAGCACTACGTGCACGACGTCCGCAACACGCGCGCCCCGGTCGCGGTCAGCGTCCACGCCTACTCGCCACCGCTGGAGCGGATGAGCTTCTACGACGTCGAGGACCACCGGCTCGTGCGTCTGGCCCAGCTCTGGACCGACGACCCCGAGGAGCAGCTGCCCGCCGACCTGAGGAAGGCCTCGTGACCGCGACGTTCGCCAGCGTCGACGACCTGCTCGCCGACGCGCGCGGCTCGATCGAGCGGCTGGCCCCGCACGAGGCCGCGGCCCGCATCGCGGCCGGCGCCCTGCTCGTCGACATCCGGCCGGCCTGGCAACGGGCCCAGGACGGCGAGGTCCCGGGTTCTGTCGTCGTGGAGCGCAATCATCTGGAGTGGCGACTGCACCCCGGCTCCGACGCCCGGCTGCCGTGGGCGCACGCCGGTCAGGAGTGGATCGTGCTGTGCACCGAGGGATACACCTCCTCGCTCGCCGCGGCGTCCCTGCGCTCGCTCGGCATCCTGGCGGCCGACGTCGACGGCGGCATCACGGCCTGGGCCGATTCCGGACTTCCGGTTGTGCCGGGCCCGAGTCCGGTCGAGACTGTGGTGTCCGCGGACCCGTTGACGTCAGGAGCGCCATGACCGAGGACTGTCCATGATCGAGTACCGGCAGATCTCCAAGACGTTCGACGACGGCACCCAGGCGGTCCGCGAGTTCGACCTCACGATCCCGTCGCGCACCACGACCGTGTTCGTCGGGTCGTCGGGCTGCGGCAAGACCACCCTGCTGCGCATGGTCAACAGGATGGTCGACCCGAGCGTCGGCCAGGTCCTCATCGACGACGAGGACGTCGCGACGCGCAACAAGGTCGAGCTGCGGCGCAGCATCGGTTACGTCATGCAGCACGCGGGGCTCCTGCCGCACCGCACGGTCGTCGACAACGTCGCCACCGTGCTGCGCCTCAACGGCGTCGGCAAGACCCAGGCCCACGAGCGCGCCCTCGAGGTCCTGACCACCGTCGGTCTCGAGGAGTCGCACGCGCGCCGCTACCCCAGCCAGCTCTCCGGCGGTCAGCAGCAGCGCGTCGGCGTCGCGCGCGGTCTCGCGGCCGACCCCAACATCCTGCTCATGGACGAGCCGTTCGGCGCCGTCGACCCGATCGTGCGCGAGGAGCTGCAGGGCGAGCTCCAGCGCCTGCAGCGCGAGCTCGACAAGACGATCGTGTTCGTCACGCACGACATCGACGAGGCGTTCGCGCTGGGTGACCAGATCGTGATCCTCAAGAAGGGCGGCGAGATCGCCCAGGTCGGGGCGCCCGCCGACATCCTGGCGGCCCCGGCCGACGACTTCGTGCGCAGCTTCGTCGGCCTCGACAAGGCGACCCGCACCCTGCGGGTCGAGGAACGCGACGGACGCTCCCTCGTGGTCGACGGCAACGGACGGGCCACCGGGGTCCTGGCGTGACCTGGGCCTGGGAGAACCGCGAGCTCGTCCTGGAGCTCTTCTGGCGGCACGCGTGGCTGAGCGCGATCCCTGTCGTCGTGGGCGGCCTGCTCGCCGTGCCGGTCGGCTGGTTCTCGCACCGCAACCCACGCCTGCGCGGCGGCGTCCTGGCCCTCGTGAGCCTGCTCTACACGGTCCCGTCGCTGCCGCTGCTCGTCATCTTGCCCCTCGTGATCGGCACGGGCTTCCTGAGCCCGCTCAACGTGCTGATCGCGCTCACGATCTACGCCGTCGCGATCATGGCGCGCACCGCGAACGACGCCTTCGGCTCGGTCTCACCGGCGGTGCTCGACGCCGCGCGGGCGACCGGCTACGCACCCGCCCGTCTCGCATTCACGGTCGAGCTGCCGCTGGCCGGGCCGGTCCTGCTCGCCGGCCTGCGCGTGGTGAGCGTCAGCACGGTGAGCCTGGTCAGTATCGGGGCGCTCATCGGCGTCAGCAGCCTGGGCTCGCTGTTCACCGACGGCTACCAGCGTGACTTCACGACCGAGATCGTCGTCGGCATCGTCGCCACGGTGGTCCTCGCCCTGCTCTTCGACGCGGTCCTCGTGCTCCTCGGCCGTCTCGCGATGCCGTGGGCGCGGTCGCAACGATCGGTCACGCCGACGCAGGGCCGCTGGGCAGCCTTCTTCACGCGCGGTGGCGTCAGCGCGGGAGGTGACGCGCTGTGAGCGTCCTCTCCGAGACGATCGACTGGTTCTCGCGCTCCAGCACCTGGAGCGGCAACGACGGCATCCCGCACCGCCTCGTGGAGCACCTCGGCTACACCGCGCTCACGGTCGGCATCGCCGCCGTGGTCGCCGTCCCGCTCGGCCTGTACATCGGTCACACGGGGCGGCTGCGCGGCCTCGCGGTCGCGTTCACCGGCGCCGTGCGGGCGCTGCCGACGCTGGGGCTGCTCACGTGGTTCGCGCTGCTCGTCGGTCTGGGTCTCACGGCGCCCATCACGGCGCTCGTGCTGCTCGCGGTACCGCCGCTGCTCGCGGGCGTCTACTCCGGCGTGGAGTCGGTCGACCAGCGCACCGTCGACGCCGCCCGGGCGCAGGGCATGACCGAGATCCAGATCCTGACCCGTGTCGAGGTCCCGCTGGGTCTCTCGATCATCCTCGGCGGGCTGCGGTCCGCCACGCTCCAGGTCGTCGCCACCGCGACGGTCGGCGCGTTCATCGGCCTCGGGGGCCTCGGGCGATACATCATCGACGGCCAGCGCTCGAGCGACTACCCGCAGATGCTGGGTGGTTCGCTCGTGGTCGTCGTGCTCGCCCTCCTGCTCGACGGCGCCTGGGCCATCGCCCAGTCGCTGACCTCCGGCCGGCACACCCGCGTGCTGGTCTAGTCCCATCAAGGAGAAGACATGTCCCTGAAGAAGATCGGCGCGCTCGCCGCCGTCGCGACCCTCGGCCTCGGCCTGGCCGCCTGTGGTGGCGACCCGACCGAGGGCGATGCCGCCGCCTCCGACACGATCGTCGTCGGCTCGGCCGACTTCCCCGAGAACGAGATCATCGCCGAGATCTACGCCCAGGCCCTCGAGGCCAAGGGCATCAAGGTCGAGAAGAAGCTGCGCATCGGTGCGCGCGAGGCCTACATCCCGGCGCTCGAGAAGGGCGAGATCGACCTGCTGCCCGAGTACTCCGGCAACCTGCTGGCGTACTTCGACAAGGACACCACGGCAACCAGCACCGAGCAGGTCGACGACGCGCTCGACGACGCGCTGCCGAGCAAGCTCGAGGTCCTCGACGCGGCCCCCGCCGAGGACAAGGACTCGCTCAACGTCACCAAGAAGTTCTCCACCGACAACGGCGTGACCTCGATCGCCGACCTGTCCAAGGTCAAGGACCTCAAGCTCGCCGCGAACCCGGAGTTCAAGACGCGCAACTACGGCATCCCGGGTCTCGAGAAGGTCTACGGCATCAAGGACGTCGACTTCACGGCCATCAGCGACGGCGGCGGCCCGAACACCCTCAAGGCCCTGCTCGAGGGCAAGGTCGACGTCGCCAACATCTACTCGACGACGCCCTCGATCAAGGCCAACGACCTGGTCACCCTCGAGGACCCCGAGAACCTGATCGCGGCGCAGAACGTCATCCCGGTGATCAACAAGAAGAAGGCGAGCGACAAGGTCGAGGACGTGCTCGACGCGGTCTCGGAGAAGCTCACGACCGAGGACCTGCTCGACCTCAACGGCCAGAACCAGGGCGACGACAAGGTCGCGCCCGCCACGCTGGCCAAGCAGTGGCTCGAGGACAAGGGCCTCGTCTGACCCGTCCCACCCCACCCACCCGCTGAGTGTGACGATCCCGGGCGCGAACCGACCGTTCGCGCCCGAGATCGTCACACTCAGCGGGTGGGGAGGTCAGGTGGAGGGGCCGGCGAGAACCGGCTCGGGCAGCGAGGCCGGCTCGGGCCGTGGAGCCCACGACCGCTTCAACGGACCTTCCAGCAGGAGCAGCGCGGCCGGCAGCAGGACCAGGCGCACCAGCGTCGCGTCCACGAGGATGGCGGCGCTGAGACCGACGCCCATCTGCTGCATCTCGGCCATGCTGAGCGTCCCGTAGACCGCGAACACCGAGATCATGACGAGCGCGGCGCTCGTCACGGCCCCTGCGGACTGACGCACCCCGAGCCCGACGGCCTCCGTCATGGGCCGGCCTGCGGCGACGTGCTCGCGGACCCGGCTCAGCACGAACACGTG
>JALRCA010000191.1 GCA_023257515.1 Aeromicrobium sp. | reverse complement strand
GTCGGAGGCCGCGTCGGGCGGCATGGCCGAGGGCGCGCGGGCGATCGTCGCCTTGCAGCGCACGATCGCGACGCTTCCGAAGCCGGTGGTCGTGGTCCTGGCCGGTCCGGTCCGCGCGGGCGGCCTGGGCATCGTGGGGGCGGCCGACATCGTGCTGGCCGCTCAGGAGGTGACGTTCGCGCTGACCGAGGTCCGCCTGGCCCTCGCCCCGGCCGTCATCTCCCTGACGTTACTCGGGCGCTTCTCCGACCGGGCGGCTGCCGACCTGTTCCTGACCGGCCGGACCTTCGACGCCGCGGAGGCTGCCTCAGTCGGCCTGGTCACGCGCGCGGTCGAGGACCTCGACGCTGCTCTCGCCGAGGTGCTGGCGGACCTGTCCGCGGGCTACCCGCAGGGCTTCCGCGAGACCAAGAGGCTGCTCAACCACGACCTCGTCGCGCGCATCGACGCGCTCGGCGACGCGGTCGCGGAGCAGTCCGCCGAGCTGTTCGGCAGCGACGAGGCGCGCGAGGCCATGATCGCGTTCCTCCAGCGCGCCAAGCGCTGAAGCCTGTCCGGACCACCCCTAGGCCGCGCAGTCCGGTGGTGGCCAGGGTGGGAGGGTGCGGTCGATGCCGGGCTGGTCCGTGACCCGGAGCGCGCCGTGGCTCTTGAGGGCGTGGTGGCGTCTGGACCTGGGTCTCAGGTTCTCGCCGTTGGTGCGGCCGGCGGGCCAGGGGACGTGGTGGTCGAGATCGCAGTGCTCGGCCGGGACGAGGCAGCCGGGAGTGGCGCACACCCCGTCGCGCAGGACGATCGCTCGTCTGAGCGAGTCCGGTGGGGCGTATCCGGCGTAGTCGTGCTCGAAGGTGTTGGGCTTCCTCGGGTCGGTGAAGAGGCGGTGCCAGAAGGTGTGGCCCTCGGCGCCGGCCTGGAGGATCCAGTCGACGGGCACCTGCCACGACCCGTCGGACGACTCGGCCATGCCGGTCGTCTCGGCGGTGAGGTCCGACTCGCTCATCAGAACCGCGACGTCGATCACCAGGCCTGACGGTGTGGTCGTGGTCTCGCTGGTCGCGCTCTCGCTGGTCGGGCGGGTCAGTGCCCAGTCGGTCAGGAGGTCTGCCTGGAGCTGGGTCTGGGTCCGGGGGTCGCCGTCGTGCTTGAGCTGTCTGGCGTCACGGCGCAGACGGGCCATGATCGCGGCGGCCTGGTGCGAGGGCAGGTAGGCGACGAGCTCGGACATGCCGTCGTCGCCGTGGGCGACGTCGACGTAGCGCTTGTCGTTCTCGGCCTGGGCGCGCTCGACCGCAAGGTCGGCCTCGACCCTCGAGACGAACCGTCGCAGCCAGCCCTGGACCTCCTTGAGCGTGCGGCCGGGCACGTACTGACTCGCCTGGGCGTCGAGCCGCTCGATCGACTCGGGCCGCTCGAGCCGGGAGATGGTGCGGGCGATGGCACGCATCGTCGCCTCCCCGAAGCGGCCGGCGAGGAACGCCGCCCACACGGTGGGCGCGTGGTCACGGACCGTGTCAGCGGCGTGGAGCAGGGACTGGACCTGGGCGTCGGACCAGCCGATCGTGTGGCCGATCTCCAGCGGGACCGCGGAGGTCTCGACCCTACGCAGCATGGGCGGGTCCAGGGCGGCGATGCGGGTGGCCTCGGCGTCCCGGTAGCGCAGGATCCGCACGACCCGGTCGGCCTCGGCGGCGTGGAGGGCGCGCTGGGAGGCCGCGATGTCGGCCAGCAGCGGATGCGTCTCCTCGTTCATGAATCAAACATATGCTCGACTTCCGACATCCCACCAGGCCTCGCGATCAGCCTGTGGATGCCCGGGGGACCGGTCGGGCAGGGCGCCCGGGTCGATCTCCATACCTTTTATTACAATGAACGCATGGACACCCGCACGAAGCTCACGGAGGCGATGGCAGAGCTGCTGTGGGAGCGCGGCTACGCGGCCACGAGCCCGCACGAGGTGATGGCGCGTTCCGGTGTCGGGCAGGGCAGTCTGTACCACCACTTCTCGGGCAAGAGAGACCTCGCCGTCCAGGCCTTCAGGAACACCGCCGCCGACATGACCAGCGCGCCGACTCCGCTGGACGACGACGGTTCCCCGCTCGAGCGGCTCCAGCGATACCTCCAGGTCCCGCGGGCGGGGGTGCGCGGGTGCCGCGTGGGTCGCATGACGCAGGACCCGCAGGTCGTGGCCGACGCCGAGCTCATGACAGTCGTGGCCTCGGCCTTCGACACGATGCTGACGCGGTGGGAGCGAACGATCGGCGAGGCGGTCCGGGCGGGTGAGCTCCCGGCCGGGACCGTGCCGTCCGACCTCGCGCGGACGCTCGCCGCCGTCATCCAGGGCGGCTACGTGCTGGCCCGGGCGCAGGGCTCCCAGGAGCCGATGGACGCCGCGATCCGCGGTGCTGTGTCCCTGCTCGACGCCGCCCGCGTCGCGGCGTCCCACGACTGAACCATCCACGAAGGAGACCAGCATGACCGTCCGCATCGGTATCAACGGCTTCGGCCGCATCGGGCGCAGCTACCTGCGCGCCGCGCTCCGCAGCGACATCGACGTCGAGGTCGTCGCCGTCAACGACGTCGCCGACACGACGACCCTGGCGACACTGCTGGAGTGGGACTCGGTGACCGGCCACCTCGACGGGGTCTCGGTCGAGGACCACGCGATCCTGGTCGACGGGAAGCCGATCCGCGTGACGACCGAGCGCGACCCGGCCGCCATCGCGTGGGGCGATGTCGGGGTCGACGTCGTCATCGAGTCGACCGGGCACTTCACCGACGGGCTCGGGGCGCGCAAGCACCTGTCCGCAGGCGCCCGCAAGGTCATCATCTCCGCCCCTGCCGACGCCGAGGTCCCGGCACTCGTCCTGGGCGTCAACGACGAGGTCATCCACGACTCCGACGAGATCGTCTCCAACGGGTCGTGCACGACGAACTGCCTCGCGCCGATGGTCAAGGTCCTGCACGACGCGTTCGGCGTCGAGTCCGGCCTCATGACCACGATCCACGCGTACACCAGTGACCAGCGACTCCACGACGCCCCGCACCAGGACCTGCGTCGAGCCCGTGCCGCCGGGCTCTCCACGATCCCGACGTCGTCGGGGGCGGCCAAGACCATCGGTCGGATCATCCCCGAGCTCGACGGGCGGCTCACGGCCGCGTCGCTGCGCGTGCCGGTGCCCGTCGGTTCGATCACCGACCTCACGGCGCGACTCACGCGCCCGGCGACGGCGGACGAGGTCAACGCCGCGTTCCGTGACGCGGCGGCGACCCCGCAGCTGTCGCGCTACCTGCAGTACTCGGAGGCGCCGCTCGTCTCCACCGACATCGTGGGCAACCCGCACTCGGCGATCTTCGACGCCCCGCTGACCCAGGTGGTCGGCGACCAGGTCAAGATCTTCGCCTGGTACGACAACGAGTGGGGCTTCTCGAACCGCCTGGTCGAGCTCTCCGAACGCATCGGGGCGTGACGACGCGGAACACGTCTCGGACGCACGGTGCACGCGTCGAACACCGACACCTGTCGTGGGTCGAGGACGGGCCTGTGGACGACCGGTCGTCGTGCTCCCCTCGGGTGTCAGAGCGGCGGCTGCGGGAGGTCGTCGAGAGCGCAGTGGACCCGCGCGCTCAGCAGGTGGACCTGGACCGAGCTGCCGGGGTTGGCCCGGGAGACGTCGAGGAACGTCGACCCCTTGGTCGTGGCCGCCTCGATCGCGACGGGAGGCTGGCCCACGGTGTAGACCGTCGATCCCGTGCTGGTCCGCACCGTGATCTTCTGCGACTCGACGTCGTCGCCGGTGTAGTCGGCCACGGCGAGCTTCGCTGCGAGCTTGTCGCACGCCTTCCCCAGCCCCCAGCTGAGCTGCGAGTCCTTGTCGAGCAAGGTGAGGGAGTGCGGGTAGGAGACGCCCAGCTGCTCCACGCTCCCGGCGTAGATCCAGCCCGCCGAGTACTGCGTCTGCTGGTGCAGCCACAGCCACCGGAAACCCGTGACGGTCCGGCTCGGGCTGTAGCCGGTGCTCGTCGCACCGGACTTCTTGGCCGCGACGCGGTACACGCCCGCGCCGGTCGAGCGGATCGTGATCGCCTTCGAGTAGGTGCTCTTCGAGCTCGTCGTGACCGTCGTGATCGTCTTCCAGGCCTTGGCCGTCTTGCGCTGGATGACGACGGACTTCTTGGCCGAGCCCTTGCCGCTCACCTTGCCCGTGAGCGTGACCTTCTTCCCGATGTCGGCGGTGGACGTGCTGACGGTCAGGGTGACGCCGTACGTCGCGGCCTGGGCGGGAGCGGCCGTGAGAACGGCGCCCGCCACGACGGTGGCGAGGCCGAGGGCCAAGGTGGTGCTGCGCATGGTTCCTCCTGGAGTCGGGGTGGTGTGTCAGTCGTACGCGACGGGGAGAGTGTTGACGGAGCAGTGGGCGCGGGGAATCTCGACGACGAGGTACCCGCCGCCGTCCCCGGCGTCTCGGCGCAGCACGAAGCCACCGCGCCCGACGAGCGACTGGTCGATCGAGGTCATCTCGCCCGGCACGACCTCGTAGCGCTCGGTGGTCGTCCCCTCGACGCTCACGTGCTTGGTGTCGTCGTCGGAGTCGCTCGCGCCTGCCAGCGCGGTCAGCCGGTCACAGGCCTGGTTGATCCGCCACGCGAGGAACGGGTGCTTGCCACCGGACGCGTCCTGGTTGTGCAGCACGAACGTCTCGCGTGGGGGCGTCCCGCCGTTGACCGTGCCACTCACGTCCCGGTCCCAGCCGCGGATCACGAAGCCGTCGCTCAGGTACGACTCGTCGTACAGGTCGAGCCAGCGCCAGCCGGTGAAGACGGCGGCCGAGCTGTAGCCCTTGGCGACCTTGCCCTTCGCCGGCACGGCCAGGCGCAGGGCTCGGGCACCGGCGGTGCGGACCCTGAAGCTGACCTTGTACGTCCCGGTGGAGCTGGTGCTCAGGGTCTTGACGCTCGACCACGCACCGGAGGCGTTGCGGTACTGGAGCTTGACGGTCTTGTGGGCCGAGCCCTTGCCGCTGACCTTGCCGGTCGCGGTGATCTTGTCGCCGACGTCGGCCTTGGCCGCCGAGAGCTTGATCGTCGCGCTGTAGCCGGCGGCCTGCGCGGGTGCCGCGGCGAGCACGGCTCCGGTGGCGACGGCCGCTAGGGCGACCACGATCGTGCGACGGGGCATGAGGCGTGGGGACATGACGTTCTCCTGGGTCCCCCGACGCAGTGGTTCCCTCGGAGCGTAGGCCCGTGACGACGAGCGGGTGGCGGAAACCACGGAACATGCTTCGGACGCACGGTGTTGGTGACGGGTGGATCCGGGCCATCGCCGTCGTGAGTGTCGGTGCGAGGACGTAGACTGGTGCATTCGTGAGGAACCGGCTCCGCGTGGGCCGAGGAGCAAGGAGTGGCGTGACCTCGAACGAGCAGGTCGAGGCGGAGATCGCGGCCGAGCAGGTCTTCGTCGACATGGTGCACGAGCGCCTCGAGGAGTCGGCCGACGTCGCCCGTTCCCTCGTCAGGGAGGGCTACGAGCGCGGGCACATCGGCCACGAGGGCGGTCTCGTGGAGCGCGACGCGATGGTGTTCCAGGCCACCAGGCGGTTGTCGGCGCTCAACGCCGCGCACGACGGGCTGGTGTTCGGCCGGCTCGACCTCGCGGACGGCGACACGCGCTACATCGGTCGCATCGGCGTGCGTGACGCCGATCGAGAGATCCTGCTCGTCGACTGGCGCGCCCCGGCCGCCGCCGTCTTCTACCGAGCCACGGCGCAGGAGCCGGCCGGCGTCGTCAGGCGCCGCGTGCTGCGCAGCTCCGGCACCACCGTCCTGGGGGTCGAGGACGACCTCCTCGACGCCGACCAGGCGCCGGACGACATGGTCGTCGTCGGCGAGGGCGCCTTGCTCGCGAGCCTGAGCCGTGCCCGCGACTCCCAGATGCACTCCGTCGTCGCCACGATCCAGAAGGAGCAGGACGAGGCGATCCGCGCCCCCAGCCGTGGTGCGACGATCATCGGCGGGGGCCCCGGCACGGGCAAGACCGTCGTCGCGCTGCACCGCGCGGCCTACCTGCTCTACACCGACCGGCGTCGCTTCGAGTCTGGTGGCGTCCTGGTCGTCGGCCCGTCGAACGTGTTCATGACCTACATCGAGCGCGTGCTGCCGAGCCTCGGCGAGACGAGCGTCAGCCTGCGCTCGCTCGGCGAGGTCGTCGACGGCGTCAAGGCACGCGACCACGACGACGCGGTCGCGGCGGCCGCCAAGGGGTCCTCGCGCATGGTGCCCGTCCTGCGCCGACTGGCCACCGCGCCGCAGCGCGACGAGCCCACGCGGCTGCGCTACTTCTACAAGGACGACGTCCTCACCCTCGACCCGCAGCGTCTGGCGAGCCTGCGACGGCGACTGCTGTCCGGGTCGTCGCGCAACCGCGCCTTCCCGCGCGTGCCCGCCGCCGTGGCCGACGCGCTGTGGCGCCAGGTCGCCGGTGACCGAGCGCTCGAGAAGGGCGAGGAGGGCTTCCTCGACACCGTCATGCACGACGACGCGTTCATCGACTTCGTCGAGGCCTGGTGGCCGCCGCTCGACGCCGTCGAGCTCTGGCGCACGCTGCCCGACCGCATCGGCGAGCTCGCCAACGGCGTCTTCAGCGGCGAGGAGCTCGACGCGATGCGTCGCTCGTGGCGTGACGGCACCCCCCGGATCGAGGACGTGCCGCTCATCGACGAGCTGCGCTACCTCGTGGGCGAGGTCCCGCCCGAGGACGACCGGGACGAGTCGGCGCCTAAGCAGCTCATGAGCTTCGAGCGTCGAGAGCGCGAGGAGCGCGACGAGCGGTTCCGTGCCACGCGCAGCATCGAGGACGACGGCTACGCCCACGTGCTCGTCGACGAGGCGCAGGACCTGTCACCCATGCAGTGGCGCATGCTGGGCCGTCGCGGCCGCACGGCGAGCTGGACGATCGTCGGCGACCACGCGCAGTCGTCGTGGCCCTTTCCCGACGAGGCGCGCGAGGCGCGGGCCGAGGCGCTGCGGGGCAAGGACGAGCACGTGTTCCGGCTCTCGACGAACTACCGCAACTCCGCCGAGGTCTACGACCTCGCGGCCAAGGTCGTCCAGGTCGCCGTGCCCGACGCCGATCTCGCCGAGGCGGTGCGCCGCACGGGTCACGAGCCCGAGCACGTCGTGGTCCCGGGGGCCGAGCTCGAGCGCTCCCTCGTCGAGGCCGTGCACGCCATGCTCGGCCAGGTCGAGGGCACGATCGCGGTCGTGGCGCCGCGCGCCGACCTGGAGTGGCTCCGCTTCCCGCTCACCGACCTGCTGGCCGAGCACGGCGACCGGCTGCGACTCCTCGACGGTCTCGACACCAAGGGCCTGGAGTTCGACGGTGTCGTCGCCGTGGAGCCCGACGCGATCATCGCCGAGGCCGAGTCGGGCTGGCGCACGCTCTACGTCGTGCTGACCCGCGCGACCCAGCGCTTGACCACCGTGGCAACCTCGGACGCGTGGCGATCCCGACTGTCCTGAGACGCCTCCCGGCCGTCCTGCTGCTCCTCGCGGTGGCGGTCGGCGCGGGGGTGCTGACGACCCGGGCCGAGTTCGTGTCGCAGGAGCGGCCGGTCTCCGTCGGTGCCCACGAGGCCACGCTCCGGCCCACGTTCAGCGGTCACGTCGTCATCAACGCCGGGCCGCTGCTCCCCCAGCTGCGACTGCCGGCGGACGCGCCGCTCGGCATCGGCGTGCGCCTCGACCTGGGCGACAGCGACGCCGGCGACCTGGACAAGGTCATCGCGCGCGACGCCGTCATCGCCTCGCAGCCCCAGGGCGAGGTCGAGCGGATCAGCAGCGTCGTCGAGGGCATCTGGTGGCGCGCCGTCGCCCGTGGCGTCGGCGTCACGCTCCTCGTGCTGCTGGCCGGTGTGGTCGCCTGGCGCGCGATCGGTCCGAGCCGGCGGCGCGAGCTCGCCTCGTCGGTCCGCTCGCCGAGCCGGTCCCTCGTCGTCGGCCTGAGCGCGACGGCACTGCTCGCGGCGACCGGTGTCGTGCTCGTCACCGCGCCCCAGCCCGGCGGGTCGGCCACGCCGCCCGGCTGGTCGCCGATCCGCGAGGAGTTCCCCGAGCTACCGGCCGGTGCCAACCTCGACCGGCTCGAGGTCTCGACCGGCTCGGCGACGCGCAGCGGAAAGTCACTCGTGGAGGGGGCCGTCCGGACCTATCAGGAGTCGCAGGAGTTCTACGAGAAGCTCACCGAGACCGCCAAGGACGTCACCGGCCTGCGCGAGCCCGAGTCGGGTCAGACGACCGCGATGGTCGTCACCGACCGCCACGACAACATCGCGATGGACCCCGTGGTGCGTGAGCTCGGACGGCAGGTCGACGCCAAGCTGCTCATCGATCTCGGTGACGACACCTCCAACGGCGCGTCGTGGGAGGAGTTCAGCATCAACTCCCTCGCCCGCATCTTCCGGGGGTACGACGTCGTCGCCATCGCCGGCAACCACGACAACGGCCCGATGGTGCCCCGGCTCATGAAGCAGCGGGGCTTCACCGTGCCCGACGGCGAGCCGGTCGACGTCGCGGGCATCCGCTTCATCGGCCAGTCCGACCCGCGCGGGTCCGGCCTGACCAAGGGCTACACGGGCGACGAGTCCGACAACATCGACGCCGTCAAGCAGCAGGACGCGGCCCTCACCAAGGCGGCCTGCGACGACGGCAAGGTCTCGGTCGCGATCGTGCACAGCAACGCGTCGGCCAGGAAGCTCGGCCGCTCGGGCTGCGTCGACCTGGTGCTGTCCGGTCACCTGCACCGCCAGGTGGGCCCCGACACCGTCGAGGGAGAGAACGGTCGCTCGACCACGTCGCTCACCACCGGCACGACCGGCGGCGCGGTCTACGCGTTCGCGCTCGGGACCGGTCTGCGACGCGAGGCCCAGACGACGGTCGTCACGTTCGAGGACGGTCAGCCGGTCGGCCTGCAGGTCGTCAGGATCCAGCCCGGCGGCACGATCGAGCCCCAGGACTACGTGCCGCTCGAGCCGTCGTCGCGCGACGCCACGAGGGCCGCGCGAGGATGATCCGCGTCCCCGACGGGTTCGCGGCCTACGCGGGCAGGGGACCGCAGTGGGCCGACTTCGTCGACTCCGTGCCGCGGCTGGCGGCCGAGCTCGTCGACCGGTGGGAGCTCCGGATCGACGGCGAGCCGCGGCACGGGTACTGCGCCGTCGTCGTCCCCGTGCGGACGACTGACGGCGAGGCGGCCGTGCTCAAGATGCACGTGCCCGACGAGGCGAGCGAGCACGAGCACGTGGCCCTGCGGCTGTGGGACGGACGCGGGGCCGTACGGCTGCTGCGCGCGGACCCCACGCGGTCGGCGCTGCTGCTCGAGCGGCTCTCCTTCCGCTCCCTGCGGTCCCTGCCCGTCCTGGAGGCGTGCGAGGTGATCGCCCAGGGCTACGGGCGTCTGCACGTGCCCGCCCCGGGCCGGCTGCGGACCCTGACGTCGTCCGTCGAGCGGTGGACGGCCGAGCTCGACGAGCTGCCACGGGACGTCCCCGTGCCGCGCCGTCTCGTCGAGCAGGCGGCCTCGGTCGGTCGGGACCTCGTGGCCGACGCCGCGGCGGAGGGGGTGGTGGTCCACGGGGACCTGCACGACGAGAACGTGCTGGCCGCCCAGCGGGAGCCGTGGCTCGTCATCGACCCCCAGCCCACGAGCGGTGACCCGCACTACGAACCGGCACCCGTCCTGTGGAACCGGTGGGACGAGGCGTTGACGGCGCACGACCTGCGCGCCCATCTCCGGGCCCGGTTCTTCACCCTGGTCGACGTCGCCGGGCTCGACGAGGACCGCGCCAAGGCCTGGGTGCTCGTCCGGATGGTGCACCAGGCGGTGTGGGCGATCCAGGACGTCGCCCGTGTGCGTCGTGGCCGCGCACCCCTCGGCTCGAGGGGCCTGAGCGACGACGACCGGTCGTGGATCACGCGGTGCATCACCGTCGTTAAGGCCGTCCAGGACTGACACGCTGCGATCGAGGGCCGCAGCCCCCCGCTCGCCGTACCGACCAGCGCTGCTCAGGAGGTCAGGCGGACCGACTCCATGAGCTCGCGGAAGGTGCTGCGGGCGTCGAGCGCCGTGCTGTCGTCGGCGTCGACCGTCTCGAGCTCGACGACCAGTCGGTACCCGCCGGTGACCGTGCCGTAGGCCAGCCGCTCGGTGGTGCCGTCGCCGGACTCCACGTTGGACGAGACCGTGAACCACCGCTGGTCGTCGAACGTCCGGTCCGCACCGAGGCGGGCGGAGCCGTCGTCCTCGCGGGCGGCGTCGAGCGTCGACCGTGCTGCGGTCTCGAGGTCGTCCGCGGCCTGGCGGGACTCGCTCACGGTGACGCTCACCTGGTTCGTGGTGGCGATGCGGGGCTGCATCGTCACGACGTCGCCGTCGCTCGTCGCGCGCCAGCCGCGTGGCACGTCGAACGTCGCCGTCCCTCGGACCGTGTCGGTCGCGCGCGACACGGGTGCCGGCGCCGGTGCCGGTGAGGAGTCGGGCGCGCACCCGGCCAGCACGCCGACGGCCAGCACCGACACGAGGATCGTGCGGATCCGCATCGACACTCCTTCTCCTCGGTCGTCGGCCAGCCTAGGGGACGGCACCCGACGGCCCGTCAGGAGCAGCGGGCGAGCAGCAGGCGCGCGTAGGCGTCGGCGCACCGCACGACGTCCTCGATCGGTACACGCTCGTCGACGGCGTGGGCCTGCTCGATCGCCCCGGGACCGAGCTGCAGCGTCGGGATGCCCTGGGCCGCGTACTGGCGCAGGTCGGAGCCGTACGGCGCGCCCACGACGTCCGGACGCGCGCCTCCGGCGGCGACCCACGCCTGACCGACCTGGTCGCCGAACGGGTGCCCCTCCGGCAGGCGACCCGCTGCGAACCGGCCGCCCGGCCACTCCACCTCGACCGGGTGCTCACGCAGCCACGGGTCGTCGACCGCGGCGACCGCCGCCTCGAACGCAGCCGTCGCCTCGTCGAACGACTCGCCGGGCATGACGCCGAAGCGGCCCTCGGCGACGAGCAGGTCCGGCACGGTGCTGGCCCAGTCGCCCGCCTGCAGACGACCCACGCTGATGGGCCAGGGACGGGGACCGAACGGTGGCCGCGAGAGCGCGTTGCGCTCCGCGTCCAGGCGCCGCAGCGCCTCGCGCACCCCCTCGTAGAGGTCGATCGCGCTGATGCCGTGACCGGCGCGCGACCCGTGGGTGGCGCGCCCGCGCAGCTGGAGTCGGAAGGTCAGGGAGCCGGCGTTGGCCGCCACGATCTGTCCCGCGGTGGGCTCGGCGATGAGGCACGCCTCGCCGGTGTGACCACGGCGCAGCGTGCCGAACGTGCCGATCCCGCCGTCCTCCTCGCCGATGACCGTGTGCACGGCGAAGGGACGGGTCAGCTGCTGGCCGACGGCGCGGACGGCGGCGAGGATCGCGACGACGCCGCCCTTCATGTCGCAGACCCCTCGTCCGTACCAGTGGCCGCCGTGCTCGTAGAGGTACCAGGGGTCGTGGCCCGTCCACCACTCGTGCTCGCCCGGCGGCACCACGTCCACGTGCCCGTTGAGGATCAGTGCGGGTGTCGCGTCGGGCGCGGAACCCTCGGGCCGCCACGTGCCGACGCATCCCCAGGCCTCGTCGCGCTCGACCTCCTCGCCCGGGTAGTCCGGATCCGCGCGCAAGGCGTCCAGGTCGAGGTCCCACAGGTCGACGTCGAGCCCCAGGCCCTGCATCGTGGCAGCGCACCAGCGCTGGGCACCGACCTCGGACTCGCTGCCACCCGTGCTGGCATAGCTCACCAGCTGGGCCAGGTCGCGACGGATCAGGTCGACGTCGATGGCGGGGGCGTGGTCCACGGAACCAGTCTGGCAGCGCGGTGGCGCGGGTCGCTCACCGGCGTTCGGCGGCCGCCGCTGCGGTCTCGATGCGCCGGGCGAGGAGGGGCGCGAGGCTGGTCGCGAACGTCTTGGTCAGGTGGATCGCGTTGCGGTAGACGCGCACGCCGCCGATGACGAGCGGGCACTCGGTGTCCGTGCAGAGCAGGTCGGACGTCCGGACGTACGAGACGCCGGGCATGCCGCGGCTCGCGACGCGCTGCGTGTCGCCGCCCTCGGGGAACAGACCCGCTCGCGGGACGGCGCAGCGCAGGGCCTCCTCGTCCGGACGCTCGGCGCACGCCAGGCGCGGCTGGCGGATGCGCGGCACGTCCTGGAGCGCGATGACCTCGGCCCCGGAGTCGACGAAGCCCTTCCACGACCGGCGCAGGCCGGTGACGGTGTCGTCGAAGCGCTGCTCGGGGGTGTCCGCGGCACCGGCCGTGCTGCGCTCGGAGTGGGTGACGATGACGAGGTCGTAGTCGCCCCGCTCCACGATCTTCTGCACCTCGGCGCCCCACTCCAGGCAGGGCCGGGTGAAGCTCGGCGCGCCGCGCAGGCGCACGTCCAGCGGGTAGCAGCCGGCGCGTCCGCGCACGTCGACGCGCCAGCCCTTCTCGCGCGCCATGCGCTGGTACGCCGGGATGAGCGCGTTGCTGTGGGAGTCGCCGACGACGGCGACCTTCAAGGCGGCGCCCGTGCGGGGACCGAAGCTGCAGGCGTCGTAGTTCAGCTTGTCGCCGGCGCTCCAGCACTCGCTGTCGTCGACGTAGTCGTCGCGCAGCAGGCTGAGGGCCGGGACGACGACGGGGGGTCGACCGCAGTCGTTCTGCATCGCCGGGGCGCCGAAGCACCGGGTGTCGGCCCGGAACTGTCGCTCGAGCTCGCGCGCCTCGGCCTGGTGCTGGGCCAGCAGCGCCTTGCCCCCGAGTGCCGTCAGCACGGCCAGGACCACGAGCCCGACGATGATGCGCAGGCTCGGGTCGGACCACGAGGCCCGACGGCTGCCGGTGATCCTCAGCGGGCGCTCGACCCAGCGCAGGGACACGTGGCCGAGCAGGAGCGTGAGCGCGAGGATCGTCAGGCGCTCGAGCAGCGCAAGACCGTGGTCGAGCACGAAGGGTGCGATCACGAAGATCGGCCAGTGCCACAGGTAGATCGAGTACGAGGCGTCGCCGACCCACTGGACGGGTCGCCACCCCGCGACCGCGGCGAAGACCCGGTCGTGGCGCACGGTCGCGAGCACCAGCACCGCCCCGACGACCGGCAGCGCGGCGGCGTAGCCGGGGAACGGGGTGTCGCCGCCGAAGGCCAGGGCGCTCGCGGCGATCATGGCCATGCCGATCCAGGAGGTCACCGGCGGCACGCGGTGCAGGTGCTTCGCCCCGAGGAGCGCCAGCAGGGCCCCGAGCCCCAGCTCCCACGCGCGGGTCGTCGTCACGAAGTACGCGCCGGCCGGGTCGTCGTGCGTCAGGTGCACCGACCAGGCGAACGAGGCCGCCGTCACGACCGCGACGACCGCCACCATGAGCCGGTGGCTGGCGCGCCCGGCCCAGAGGGTGAGTCCGAGCACCACCGGGATGACGAGGTAGAACTGCTCCTCGACGGAGAGGGACCAGAAGTGCTGGAAGGCGCTGGGCGCCTCGCCCGAGGCGCTGTAGTCGGTGGCCGCGTGCGCGAGCACCCAGTTCTGGACGTAGAAGGTCGAACCGAGCGCCTGGTCGAAGAACTGCTTCCAGCGGCTGTCGGGGACCCACACGACGGTCGCCACGCACGTCGCGACGACGACCAGGAGCGACGCGGGCAGGAGGCGGTGGGCCCGCCGGGCCCAGAACTGCCCCAGGTCGATGCGCCCCGACGTCTCGGCCTCCCGGGCGAGGTGACCCGTGATCAGGAAGCCGGAGATCACGAAGAACACGTCGACGCCGACGAACCCGCCCCCGAGCCGACCCGGCCAGAGATGGTAGAAGACCACCAGCAGGACGGCCACGGCACGCAGCGCCTGGATGTCGGCGCGCTGACCGGGCACCTTCGTGACGGTGCTGCGGTCGCGACGATGCACGGCGACGTCGGACTGAGGCACGCCGAGACCTTACGCGATGAGGCCACGACCGCCTCATCCAACCCGCCGTGGGTCGGACCGAGTGCAAAGCCTGTGTAAAGCCTGCGACGTGACGCGAGCCACACCCGCCCGGTCCGCCCTAGCGTCTCGGGGGTCGACGAGCACCTGGCCCCTCGTCGCGACGACCCACCCCGCAGGGCCACGAGGTGATCAGCATGAGCGAGACGACGAGCACTCCCGAGGCGCCGGGCATCCGGCGCGCGGTCTTCAACACGGTCCGTGGATCGCTGGGCAACCTGGTCGAGTGGTACGACGTCTACGTCTACACCGTGTTCGCGAGCTACCTGTCGAGCAGCTTCTTCGCCGAGGGCGAGCCCAACGCCGGCATCTACACGATGGCCATCTTCGCGGTCACGTTCGTCATGCGGCCGATCGGCTCGTGGTTCTTCGGCCGGTACGCCGACCGGCACGGCCGTCGACCGGCGCTCGTGCTCAGCATCTCGATCATGGCCGGCGCCTCGCTCCTGATCGCCGTCACGCCGACGGCCGAGACGATCGGCGGCGGCGCCGTCGTCATGCTGGTGCTCTGCCGGCTCCTGCAGGGATTCGCCACCGGCGGCGAGTACGGCACCTCGGCGACCTACATGTCCGAGGCCGCTGCCCCCGGTCTGCGGGGCTTCTTCTCCTCCTTCCAGTACGTGACGCTCGTCGGTGGCCACGTGCTCGCCCAGCTGACCCTGCTCGTGCAGCAGGCGCTGCTGACCGACGAGCAGATCGCCGCCTGGGGCTGGCGTCTGGCCTTCATCATCGGCGCCGTCGGTGCCGTGGTCGTGTTCTGGCTGCGACGCAGCATGGACGAGTCGCTGCCCGAGTCGAGCGAGGCGCGGCGTTCGGGGTCGATGGCCGAGCTGCTGACGGCCTACCCCAAGCGACTGCTGCTGTGCTTCCTCGTGACCCTGGGCGGCACGGTGGCCTTCTACACGTACAGCGTCAACGGTCCGCTCATCATCAAGTCGGCGTACGCCGACGAGGGCATGACGGGCACGTGGATCAACTTCTCGGCGCTCGTCCTGCTCATGCTGATCCAGCCGCTCGGCGGTCTGCTGAGCGACAAGGTCGGCCGCAAGCCCCTGCTCGTCGGGTTCGGCGTCGTGGGCGTGCTCTGGACCTACACCTTCATCACCGTGCTGCCGACGGTCACCACGCCCATGGCGTCGTTCCTCATGCTGGCCGGTACGTACGTGATCCTCACGGGCTACACGTCGATCAACGCGGTCGTGAAGGCCGAGCTGTTCCCGGCGCACGTCCGCGCCCTCGGGGTCGGGCTCGGCTACGCGCTGGCCAACTCGATCTTCGGGGGGACGTCGCCGCTGATCTACGAGGCGGCGGTCAGCCGTGACGCGATCGACCTGTTCGCGATCTACGTGACCGTGGCGATCGGCGTGTCCCTGCTGGTGTACGTGTTCGCCCTCCGGAACCGCTCGGTCACCTACCTGGACGAGGAGCAGCTGGTGCGTGACCGCGAGGCCCACCTCACCCGCTGAGGTCCGGACGACGGAGCGGGTCCCGTGTCCGCGGGACCCGCTCCGTCGTCGCGTGGCACGATCGGGGCGTCGAGAGGACGTGCGGTGCGAGTGGTGATCGTCGAGGACGACGACGGCGTGGCGTCAGCACTGACCCAGGTGCTGCGCGGTCGAGGCTGGACCGTCCGACGCGCCGCGACGGCACAGGACTCGCTCCCGCTCGTCGACGACGCCGATCTCGTGCTGCTCGACATGGGGCTGCCGGACCGTGACGGGTTGTGGGTGTGCCAGGAGGTGCGCTCGCGGTCGTCGGTGCCGGTCGTGGCGCTCACGGCGCGCCGCCACGAGGGTGCCGTGGTGGCGGCGCTGCGGGCCGGGGTCGACGACTACGTGACCAAGCCGTACAGCACGGACGTGCTCCTGGCCCGCGTCGACGCGGTGCTGCGACGGACCCACGGAGCCACCGTCCCGGTCGCGGCGGACGCCGGCTTCGAGATCGACGTCGACGGGCGCCGGGTCCGGTTCGCCGACGGGGACCTCGTCGACCTGACGGCCAAGGAGTGCGAGCTGCTGAGAGCACTCGCCCGGACGCCCGGCGAGGCCGTCACGCGCGCCGCTCTCATGGAGGAGGTGTGGGACACCACCTGGGTCGGTGCGTCGCGCACCCTCGACGTCCACGTGGGCTCCCTCCGGGCGAAGCTCGGCGACCGCGCCGTGGTCGAGACGGTGCGCGGCGTGGGCTACCGCCTCGCGCCGGACGGTCCGGTCGCCTCGTGAGGCGGTCCCCATGAGGCGGTCCCCATGAGGCGGCGGCTGCTGGTGCTCACGGTCACGACCGCGGCTGCGGTGCTCGTGCTGCTCGCCGTGCCGCTCCTGCGGTCCTACGCCGAGAACCGCGCCGTCGACCTGCACCAGCAGCGTCTCGCCGCAGCGACGCGATTCGCGGCCCTGGCCGACGACGGGACCGCCGGGCTCGAGTCACCCACCCTCGTGAGCGACCTCGACCGCTTCGACGCCGTGACCGGCACGACCCGCACGTGGGTGGTCGGGACCGACGGCACGGTCGTCGGTGCCGAGGACGCCGACCTGCCGCGTGACGTGGCGGGCCTGTCGGTGGCGGTCCGGCAGGCACTCGCCGGCACCCCGACGGCGGCGCCGGGACCACTGTGGCCCTGGGAGCGCGATCCGCTCGTCGTGGCGACACCCGTCGGGCGGGACGCGCAGGTCCTCGGGGCCGTCGTGATGGTCGAGGACACCGGGGGTCCCCGGTCGGAGGTGACCAGGGTGATGACCGTGGTCGTGCTCGGCGCCGTCTTGTTCCTGGTGATGGTCGCATGGCTGGTCGGGGTGCCCCTCGTGCGCTGGATCGTACGTCCCGTCGAGAAGCTCGAGGAGAGCGTGAACGCCCTCGGTCAGGGCCGCGCGACGGCGGTCGGACGCGTCGAGGGTCCGCCCGAGCTGCGTCGTCTCGTGCAGTCGTTCAACGCGATGGTCGAGGACGTGGAGCAGGCTCGTCGGCAGCAGCGGGACCTCGTGGCCGACGTGTCGCACCAGCTGGCCAACCCGTTGACGGCGATGCGACTGCGGCTCGAGGAGCTGGCGCGCGAGGACGCCGACGCCCGACCGATCCTCGCCGAGGCCGAGCGGATGGCGCAGTCGCTCGACGACGTCATCGAGATCAGTCGCGTCGGCAGCCTGGACCGGCAGCCGGTCACCGTGGACGTCTCGGCGCAGCTGCGGTCCCGGGTCGAGCTGTGGGAGCCGTTGTTCGCCGGCCGGCTGAGCGCCTCGACGGGCGGGGGGACGATCCGTGCCGTGCTGGAGGAGGACCTGGTGCCGACCGTCGTCGACGTGCTGCTCGACAACGCCGCCAAGTACGCGCCCGAGGACCCCGTCGAGGTGTCGCTCGTCGCGGACGGCGACGTCGCCCGGCTGCTGGTCCGCGACCACGGGGTGGGGGTGACGCCCGACGAGGCGGCCGAGGTGGGGCGACGGTTCCATCGCCTGGCCCGGCACGCGGACGTCGCGGGCACCGGGTTGGGCCTGTCGATCCTGGAGCTGAGGGTCCGGGAGGCCGGGGGATCGGTGCGGCGCTGGGCCGCCCGTCCGGGTCTCGCGGTCGAGGTCACCCTCCCGCTGCGTAGCGGCGACGCAGGTAGGTCATCGACCCGGGGTGGAGCGGGATCGGCTGGGTGAACACGGCTGCGGCCAGGGTCGGCTGGCGCACGTCGGGCGCTCGTCGTGCCAGGGCGGTCTGCCGGTCGTAGATGACCGAGGCGAATCCGGCCACCAGGTCGTCCGGGAGGTCGCGCCGCGTGAGCATGGAGGTCTTGACGCTCACCGTCTGGACGGCTTCGGGGAGTCCGTAGGGCGCGGCCGGGAGCGGCCCGGCGACGTAGTCCTCGCCCCCGGGCCGCGCGGACAGCGTGGGGAACAGGCCGCCCAGGTCGAGCGCTCGCAGCGGCAGCCGCTCGCCCAGGTCGACCAGGGAGGGCACGGGGAAGCCGCTCACGAAGGCCAGGGCGTCGACCCGACCCGTCTCGAGCGCGACGACGGCGGTCGCCAGCGGCAGGTCCACCAGTCGATCGGCGTCGGCGGGACGACCGGCCGCCGCGAGGCACCGCTCGACGACGAGCCGGGTCCCGGAACCGACCTGGCCGGCCGCGACCCGGCGGCCGCCGAGGTCGGCCACGGTCCGGATGCGCGAGCGACGGGGCACGAGGACCTGCAGGAACGAGTCGTAGAGTCGGGTCACGGCGACGAGGTCGGCACGACCGTCGAGGCCCAGGTCTCCCTCGAACGCACGCCGGGCCGTGTCACCGAGGCAGAAGCCGACCTCGGCCCTCCCGCCCAGCACGAGGCGCACGTTGTCGATCGAGCCGCGACTCCGGACCACCTCGGGCTCGACCGCGGGCATGCGCACGGCCGCCTCCTGCGCCAGGGCCGCGCCGTACCGGTCGAAGACCGCGCCCCGGTTGCCGGTCGCGATCCGCAGCCGTCCCGTCGCGCCCTGGCCGGGCGCTCGCGAGCACGCCGCCAGCGCGAGCAGGGCGGCACCGCCCGAGACCAGCGCGCGACGGCCGACGAGTGGGTGCACGACGTCAGCATCCCAGGTCCGCCGGTCTCGCGTCGTCGTCCGCGGAGCCGAGACGCTAGGCTCGGCCCATGACCGTGCGCGCGACCTGGTGGCTGCTCCCGTAGAGGAGAGCCGTCGTCGTACGCGCCCAGACCCTCGCACCGGGTCTGGGCGTTTCTCGTCCGGGCGCCGGGCGGACCCGGAGGAAAGTGACCATGACCCACCTGGACGACCTGCTGCAGCAGCCTGCGTTCGCGCTCGTGCGCGTGCGGGATGCCGACACCGTCACGCTGCTCGGCGGTGGGAGGACCGACGTCGAGTCGCTCGGCGACGTGCCTCTCGTGGCCGGAGAGCCCGAAGCCGTCGACTCCGAGGGCCGGGCCTGGGACTCGCTGGTGCTCGTGCCCTACGCCCAGGTGCGCGAGCGGGGGTTCGAGGCGCGCCAGGACGGCACGCCGCTCACCGTCGTGCGCGGCGAGGTCCGCACGGAGGTGCCGCTCGCGGAGCTGCTCGGGCAGCTGCCCGACCTGCCGATCGAGTTCGTCGACCGGGGCGGCTTCGAGACGTCCGACGACGACTACGCCGGCGTGGTGCGCCAGATCATCGACGACGAGATCGGGCAGGGCGAGGGCGCCAACCTCGTGATCGGCCGTCACTACCGCGCCCAGGTGGCCGACTGGGGTCACGAGCGCGCGTTGACCGTGTTCCGCCGCCTGCTCGAGCGCGAGCGCGGTGCGTTCTGGACCTTCTGCATCTTCACCGGCGACCGTTACCTGATCGGTGCCTCGCCGGAGCGCCACGTGAGCGTCGAGCGCGGCCAGGTGCGCATGAACCCCATCAGCGGCACGTTCCGCATGCGCGGCCTCGACACCCACGCCGACCGCAAGCGCGAGCTGCTGAGGTTCCTGGCCGACGAGAAGGAGATCTACGAGCTCTTCATGGTCGTCGACGAGGAGCTCAAGATGATGTGCGACATCTGCCACGAGGGCGGGCTCGTGCTCGGCCCCTACCTCAAGCCGATGAGCCATCTCGTGCACACCGAGTACCTGCTCGCGGGTCGCACGCGCCGCGACGTCCGTGAGGTGCTGCGCGACTCGATGTTCGCCGCCACCGTGACGGGCAGCCCGGTCGAGAACGCGTGCCGCCTGATCGCGCAGTACGAGCCCGACGGCCGCGGCTACTACGCCTCGATCGCCGCGCTGCTGGGCCGCGACGCCGACGGCGGCGCGGTCGCCGACGCGCCGATCCTGATCCGTACGGCCGACGTCGACCTGGAGGGCAACCTCAAGGTCACGGCCGGGGCCACGCTCGTGCGCGACTCCGATCCCGCCTACGAGACGCAGGAGACGTGGGCCAAGGCCTCCGGCATCCTGTCGGCGTTCGGGCTGGTCGAGGCCGCGCCGGCGCCGTCGAGCACCGAGGACCGCGACGCGTTCACCCGCGAGGACGAGGTGCTCATCGCGCTGGGGGAGCGCAACGCCCGCCTCAGCAGCTTCTGGCTGACCGACCAGTCGGGGGCGGCGCCGGAGCCCGCGCTCCAGGGGCGCCGCGTGGTGGTGCTCGACAACGAGGACGACTTCGTCAACATGCTGTCGCACGTGTTCGGCGTGCTGGGCATGACGACCGACGTCGTGCGCCACGACGACCCGCGGCTCGTCGACGGTCTCGGGGCGCTCGACGGCTACGACCTCGTCGTCGTGGGTCCCGGGCCCGGCGACCCGCGCGACGGGGCGGACCCCAAGATCGCGACGGTCCAGCGCGCCGTCGACGCGCTGCTCGCCTCGGACCAGCGGTTCCTGGCCGTGTGCCTTGGGCACCAGGTGCTGAGCCGCCGCGTGGGGCTCGACCTCGCGTTCAAGGACATCGTGTTCCAGGGCACCCAGGCGACGCTGCCGGTGCTCGGCCGCCAGGAGACGGTCGGCTTCTACAACACGTTCGTCGCCCGGGTGCCCGGGTCCGGCCTGCCCGACGGCGTGAGCGTCGAGACCGATCCCGCCACCGGCGACGTCCACGCCATCAGCGGTCCGACCTACCGTGGCATCCAGTTCCACGCCGAGTCGATCCTGACCCAGCGCGGCTTCGCGATCCTGCGCGACCTCGTTCTCGAGCTGGTGGGCTGACGACCGTGCGCGTGGTCCCGAGGACCTCGTCCGCTGATCCCTGCCCCGGCCGGGGTCAGGCCGGCTTGCTCGTGGGCTCGCTGGGTGCCTCGACGCGGCGGCGGGGCCGGTAGCGGGTGACGGCGACGCCGATCAGGCACAGTGCGCCGCCGACGAACGCGAGCGGCGCCGGCACCTCGTCGAGCACGGCCCACGAGATGAGGGTCGCGACGGCGGGCGCGAGGTAGGTCGTCGACGCGACCTGCCCGGCCGTCAGGCGCTTGAGTGCGTACGACCAGGTGCTGAACCCGATCGCGGTGGGGAACACGCCCAGGTACACGACCCACCAGATGTCACCGGCCGGCGCGTCGCTGGCCTCGCTCACGAGCGCCGGGGCGTACGGCAGGCACACGATCGCGCCGATGACGCACGCCATCCACACCGACATCGCCGGGTCGACGGTGCGCAGGACGGGCTTCTGGCTCAGGGCCCCTGCCGCGTAGAGCACGGCCGCGAGCACGCACAGCAGCACGCCGCTCGTGCTGGCCGTCCGGACGGCGCCGGAGTGGCTCGTGCTCAGCGCGATCAGCGCGACGCCTCCGAACGCGACCGCCATGCCGACGAGCAGCGGCGGGGGGAAGCCTTCCTTGAGAACCCAGCCCGCGAGCAGGGCGATGAGGATGGGGCCGATGTTCACGACGAGCGCGGCGGTCCCGGCGTCGAGGGACGTCTCGCCGGCGTTGAGCGCGACGTTGTAGGCGCCGAACCACAGGACGCCGTAGACGACGACGAGTCCGAGGGTCCGACCGCGCGGGAGCGAGTGCCGCCACGGGCGCGCGATGACCGTGAGGGCGACCGCACCCACGAGAAGGCGGGCGAGGCTGAGCGGGCCCGGACCGAAGCTGTCCGTCGCCGCCCGGATCCCGACGAACGCGGACGCCCACAGCACGACCGTGACGCCCAGGGCGGGGAGGGACAGGTCGCGGGTGCGGGTCTCGGTCATGGGTCTCACGCTAGGGCTGGCTGGATCGGTACGTCGAGCGGTTTTCGGCCAGCCAAGCGTCAGATCGCGCCGGACGCGACGGACCCCGCCGACGACCGTCGGCGGGGTCCGTTGACGAGCGAGCGTGACCTCAGTCCGTCGTCTCTCCGCCGTCGGAGTCGAGCGTGACCTCGACCTTCTTGGTCTCGTCACCGCTGCGCACGGTGAGCGTGACCTTCTCGCCCGGCTGGTAGGCGCGGATCGAGGCGACGAGGGCGTTCGAGCTGCCGATCGGGTCACCGTTGACCGAGGTGATGACGTCACCCTTCTTGATGCCGGCCTTGTCGCCCGCGCTGCCGCTGGCGACCCGCTCGACCTCGGCGCCGACGCCGGTGATGTCGTCGCTCGAGACGGCCGGCGAGACGGTGATGCCGATCTGGGCGTGCTCGACCTTCTCACCCTTGACGAGCCGCTCGGCGACGTTCTTGGCGAGGTCGACGGGGATCGCGAAGCCGAGTCCGATCGATC
This sequence comes from Aeromicrobium sp., assembly GCA_023257515.1. Lineage (GTDB taxonomy): Bacteria > Actinomycetota > Actinomycetes > Propionibacteriales > Nocardioidaceae > Aeromicrobium. The sequence goes on along the minus strand of JALRCA010000191.1, from coordinate 54,311 downwards.
CGGCCGAGCCTCCCGACGAGCCGCCGGAGCGGATCGCCGAGTTGATGCCGATGACGCGTCCGGCGAGGTCGACGAGCGGACCGCCCGAGTTGCCGGGGTTGATCGCCGCATCGGTCTGGACGGCCGGGAACACGGTGGCGTTCGCGCCCGAGCCGTCGCTCGAGGCGACCGGGCGGTTGAGCGCGCTGACGATGCCCTGGGTCACGGTGCTCTCGAGCCCGAAGGGCGATCCGATCGCCACGACCTCCTGACCGACCTTGAGGTCCGAGGACTTGCCGAACTTGGCGGGCTTGAGCCCGGTCTTGCCCTCCGCCTTGATGACCGCGAGGTCGGTCTTGGGGTCGCGGCCCACGATCTCGGCCTTCGCGTTCGTGCCGTCGCTGAACGAGACGGTGATGCTGCCGCCGTTGGCGGCCGCCTCGACGACGTGGTTGTTGGTCAGGATCTCGCCGTCGGAGCTCATGATGATGCCGGTGCCGGAGCCCGCCTGGCCGCCCCCCGTGACGTTGATCTGCGTGGTCGACGGCAGGACCGCCTTGGCGACCTTCTCGACCTGGCCGGTCGGCGCGGCCTCGTCGCTGCCGGTGTCGTCCTGCAGCGAGGAGATGGGGTCGTCGTCCTTGGTGAGCGCGCCGTAGAGAGCGGCGCCGCCGAGGCCGGCGACACCGCCGACGATGAGAGCGAGCACCGTGACGAGGGCGACGAACCCGGCCCCGCGCTGCTTCGGCTGCTTGGGGCCGGGAGCGACCGGGGTGGGCGCGGCCCACGCCGGGGGCGGGGTGCCGCCCCCGTGTCCCCCGTGTCCCCCGTAGTGCTGGGGCTGGGGCTGCTGCGGAGCGCCGTACGGACTGCCCTGCGGAGCCTGCTGGCCGTACGCCGGCTGCTGCTGGGTGCCCTGCGGCTGCTCGTAGCGAGGCTGCTGCACGGTGGGCTCGTGGTCGGCGGGACCCCGGCCGGGCGCTCCGGAACCCCCCGGCTGGTCGGTCGGTGGGACGTAGGGACGGTCCGCGAAGGGATCGTTCGGCTCGCTCATGCCTCCACATTCTTCCGCATCGCTGAGAACGCGCTGAGCGGCGCGTGTGAGGACGCTGCGATTCGAGGCGATCAGAGTCCCAGCAGTCGCAGGAGCGCCGTGACGGCTGCGGCGGCGAAGACCGCCACGATGATCCGCTTGGTGAACGCCATGACGACGGCCGCCGCGACGACGCCCACGGTGTCGGCGCCGACGTGGAGTCGCGTGCCGTCGGCGAACGCGTTGACGGCCACCAGCGCGGCGATCAGGGCGGGCGCCATCAAGGTCACGACCCGCTGCGCGGGATCGGGGAGATCGCGTCCTCCGAGGAGGGCTGGTCCGGCGGCCTTGATCGCGAAGGTCGTGATCGCGATGCCGAGGATCACGAGGGCGATCGTGACGCTCATGCGGGCTCGCCCTCCTCCGGGTCCGGATCGGCGGAGCCACGCTCCATCCGCGGGTGCAGACCCACCAGCGCCACGAGCGCCGCGGCGACCAGGGGGACGCCGGGAGGCGTGAACGGCAGCAGCGCCAGGGCCAGGGCCGCACCGCCGAGCGCGACCGCGACGCCCTGACGGTCACGCAGCTCGTTGAACAGCAGGGCCACGAAGAAGCCCGGGAAGAGCGCGTCGAGGCCGAACGCCTCGGGGTCGCGGATCCAGCTGCCGCCGTAGGCGCCGAGTGCCGTGCCGGCGACCCAGGCGACGTACTGGATCGCGGAGTGGCCGAACAGGTACCACCGGTCGAAGCGCCCGCGCACGTCCATCGCCATGGCCCAGCTCGCGTCGACGACCGGCTGGCCCTGCAGCGCCCGGCGGACAGGTCCACCCGGCAGCGACTGCCCGAACGCGATGCCCATCGGCAGGAAGCGGGCGTTCATGAGGGTCGCGGCGAGGATCGCCGGACCGGCCGTCCCGCCGCTGGCGAGGACACCGACCGCCGCGAACTGCGCCGACCCCGCGAAGACCACCGCCGACATGAGCACCGCGGCCCACGGCGTGAACCCGACACCCGTCGCCGCGACGCCGAACGACGCGGACAGCACGAAGGAGGCCGCGGCGAACGGGGCGCCCGCCCGAAGTCCGCTGCGCCACGACTCCCGGTCCACCGGACCAGTATGTGGCTGACGTCAGACGTCGGTGACGACCGGGTTGCCCGGGATCGTCATGACGAACGTGGCGCCCTCGCCGGGGGTCGACCGCACCGCGACGGACCCCCCATGACGCTCCGCCGTCCGTCGCACGATCGACAGACCCAGGCCCGAACCGGGCAGCGTCCGCGCCTCGCTCGAGCGGTAGAAGCGGTCGAACACGTGCGGCAGGTCGGCCTCGGAGATGCCCGGTCCCTCGTCGGTGACGGACAGGGTGCCGTTCTCGAGACGCACCGTCACGGTGCCATCGGACGGGCTCCACTTGGCCGCGTTGTCCAGCAGGTTCGTGATGGCCCGCTCCACGAGCTGCGGGTCGCCGTGGATGAGCCACGGCTCCGACGCGACCTCGAGCGTCACACCCGGGGCACGCGGCCGCACGCGCTCGACCGCGGAGCTGAGGGCGTCCTCGAGATCGAAGGTCTCCGGATCGCGGCCGACCGGGTCCTCGCGTGCCAGCTCGACCAGGTCGCCGACGAGCGTCGTGAGCTCCGTCAGCTGGGCCCGGACGTCGTCCATGATCTCGGCGCGCTGATCCATCGTGAGCGAGCGCTCCGGGTCGAGCGTCGCCTGGCCGAGCAGCTCGATGTTGGTGCGCAGGCTCGTGAGCGGCGTGCGGAGCTCGTGGCCGGCGTCGGCGACGAGCTGTCGTTGTCGCTCCTGCGACGCGTCGAGCGCCGCGAGCATCTGGTTGAAGGACGTCGTGAGGCGCGCGAGCTCGTCGGTGCCCGACACCTCGATCGGGTGGAGCTCGGCCGTCCGCGCCACGCGCTCCGTCGCGGCTGTCAGGCGTCGGACCGGCCGCAGCCCGTTGGCGGCGACGACCCAGCCGGCGATGCCCGCCACGACGACGCCGGCCGCGCTCGTCGTGAGCAGCACGAGACGCAGCTGGTCCAGCGAACGCTGCGTCGTCTCCATCGACTGGGCCAGCACGAGCGCCTGGCCCTGACCGGCCTGCACGGCCACGATGCGGTACGGCACCCCGCCGATGCGCGCCGTGCGCTGCGACGTCTTCTCCTCGCCCAACGACACCGCGATCTCGTGCTCGTCGTACGGGATGTCCTGGCGGGTCTGCGCCGTGAAGATCTTGCCGCCCTCGACCGAGATGAACCGGATGCCGAAGACCGACAGCAGCGTCACGTCGTCGCGCGACATCGACGACGGCGCGTAGCCCGCCTGCACCGCAGCCTCCGCCCGCTTGACGAGCGACTCGTCGAGTGAGCCCTCCAGCTCGGATCGCACCATGAGGTAGACCGCGGCGCTCGTCACGGCAAGCACCCCGGCCACCGCCGCGGTGGTCAGCAGCGCGACACGCAGGGCGAGAGACGCACGCTTCGTGTACGGCTGGATCTGACGGTGGACCGCCTCGATCGTCCGCCCCACGAGCCGGTCGTGGTGGGCGTCGGTGCCTGTCACGGGGCTGTTCTTGTTCGCTCCGCTCACGGGGGCGTCTCGCGGAGGACGTAGCCGACGCCGCGGACGGTGTGGAGCACGCGGTCCTCGCCCTCGGCCTCGAGCTTGCGCCGCACGTAGCCGACGTAGACCTCGAGGGAGTTGGCGGTCGTCGGGAAGTCGAAGCCCCAGACCTCCTCGAGGATGAACGAGCGGTCCAGGACCCGCTTGGGGCGCTGCATGAACAGCTCGAGCAGCGCGAACTCCGTGCGGGTCAGCGAGATCGAGCGCTCGCCGCGGTGGACCTCGCGGGTCACGGGGTCCAGGCTCAGGTCGCCGAACACGAGGGGCTCCTCGTCGGCGAGCCCGTCGGCCCGTCGGCTGCCGCGGCGCAGCAGCGCCCGGATGCGGGCCAGGAGCTCGTCGAGCGCGAACGGCTTGGTCAGGTAGTCGTCGGCGCCGGCGTCGAGCCCGTCGACACGGTCGCCCACGGCGTCGCGTGCGGTCAGGACGAGGATCGGCACGTCGTTGCCGGCACTGCGCAGCGCGCGGGTCGCCTCGAGTCCGTCGAGGCGCGGCATCATGACGTCCATGATGATCACGTCGGGCGCCGTCGCCGGCACCCTCGCGAGCGCCTCCGCGCCGTCGGAGGCGAGCTCGACGCCGTAGCCGTTGAACTCCAGCGAGCGTCGTAGCGAGTCGCGCACCGCCCGGTCGTCGTCGACGACGAGGATCCTCGCACCGGTCTGCATGCCCTCAGTGTGCCCGGTCCTGCTGAGCAGACCCTGAAACCCCGGGCTGCCGGGGGCCGCGGTTTACCCGGCCGACCGGGTAAACCATCACTGGGCGCGGGAGATCTACCCAGCCAAGTGACCGTTTACCCGGCCGGCCGGGTAAACCGCACCGCCCGGGCGGGCGGGCGTGGTCAGGCCTCGAGGGCGGCGCGGGCGGCGGAGGCGGCACGGGCGCCGTAGGAGCCGCCGAACAGGACGGCGTGCACGAGCAAGGGGTGCAGCTGGTGCAGCGGGACGCGCTCGCGCCAGCCGTCGGCGAGCGGCGAGACCTCGTCGTACGCCTCGACCAGCCGCTGCAGGTGGGGCAGGCCGAACAGGGCCAGCATCGCGAGATCGGTCTCGCGGTGCCCGCCGTGGGCCGCAGGGTCGATGAGCCAGGCACCGGACTCCGTCGCCCACACGACGTTGCCCGACCACAGGTCGCCGTGGACGCGCGCCGGAGGCTCGTCCGGACCGGCCAGGTCGTGGATGCGTCGCATCGCGCCCTCGACGACCGCGGCCTCGTCCGGGGTCATGGCGCCACGGTCGACCGCAGCCCGGACGTACGGCATGACGCGCCGCGACGCGTAGAACTCCGGCCAGGTCGGCAGCGGCCGGTTCGGCAGTGGCGCGAGCCCGATGTACCCGTCCTCGTCCGCGCCGAAGTGCTCGGCCCCGGCGGCGTGCGTGGCGGCGAGGGCGCGGCCGAACGCCTCGGCCGCATCGCCCGAGGGCTTGCCGGGCTCGACCCAGGCCAGCACGAGGCAGTCCTCGGCGACCGCGAGCACCTCGGGCACGTGGGCGCCGTCGGCCTCGCGCAGCCACCGCAGACCGGCGGCCTCGCGCTCGAAGAAGCCGGGAGGCGGCTTGGGGCGGGTCTTGATCACGGCCCCGCGTCCGTCGGTCAGCCGCAGGCGAGTGGTGGTGCAGATGTCACCACCCGCGACGGGTGTCGTCGAGATCACCCCCTGCCCGAGCAGCGCCTCGGCCCGGGCCGCGGTGCCCGTCATCCGTGCCATGAGTGCGACGTTACCGCTCGCGCCGGGCCGCCATGGCCGGAAGTGCCTCGACCAGGGAGTCGACGGTGCGCTCGACCATCGCGAGCACGTCGCGGAACCCGTCGCTGCCGCCGTACCAGGGGTCGGGCACCTCGTCGTCGCCCTCGTGGGCCTCCGGGTCGAACGAGCGGAACATCCTGACCCGATCGGCGTCCTCGGCCGTCGGGGACTGGTCGACCATGTCGGCCAGGTTGCTGCGGTCCATCGCGAGCATCAGGTCGGTCTCGGCGTAGGTGTCGGTCGAGAACGTGCGCGCCCGGTGCCGGCTGGGGTCGTACCCGGCGTCGCGCAGGACCGCGGCCGCGCGGCGGTCCATCGGCTCACCCTCGTGCCAGCCGCCGGTGCCCGACGAGGTCACCACGACGTCGTCGCCCAGGCCGGCCTCCTCGAGCCGGCTCTCGAGCACGACGTGTGCCATGGGTGAGCGGCAGATGTTGCCCAGGCACGTGACCTCGACGCGGTACGGCTCGGCCATCAGTCGTCGTGGGCGAAGGCGCCGAGGACGCCGTTCACGATGGAGATGACGATGGAGGCGAGGACCGCCCAGCCGAAGCTCTCGACGTAGAAGTCCACGCCGAGCTGGTTCGTGACCCACTGCGTGAGCAGCAGGAGCAGCGCGTTGATGACGAGCAGCGCGAGACCGAGCGTCACGATGATGAAGGGCAGCGACAGCGCCTTGACCACGGGCGCGACGAAGGTGTTGATGAGGGCGAACACGAACGAGATGACCGCGAGCGCGACGAGCTGCTCGCTCGTGGAGTCGGCGGCCCCGCCGATGTTCATGTGCCTGCCGAGCAGGCCGGCGGCCGCAGCGAGCGCCGCGGCGCTCAGCACCCACGCGGTGATGAATCGTGCCATGGTGCGATTGTGTCACCACGGCCCGAACAGCCAGGGCGGTCACGACCCGACGTGGGTGCCGTCCTTCGTCACTGGGGTGGCGGCAGGCTCGGTTCCGTCTCCTCGACGCGAGCCGTCTGCGCGAGCACGATGCCGGTCAGCACGGCCGCCATGCCGAGCAGCTGCCACGCGCTGAGCGACTCACGGAACCACGCCCAGCCGACGAGCGTGGCCATGACCGGCTCGAGCATCGCCGTCACGCTGACGATCGTGGCCGGCAGGATGCGCAGCGCGAGCAGCAGGAGGAAGAACGGCGCCACGGTCCCCAGGACGACGACCCACGCCATGGCCGCCCAGGCCGGCACCGAGAGGTCGTCGAGACGGCCGAGCAGCGAGGCCTGGGTGCCGAGGGCGTCGGCACGCCACACGGGCTCGACAACGTTCATCGCGACGGCGCCGATCGCGAACGCCCACACGATGGTGTGCAGCGGCGAGCCCGAGGGGTGCTCACCGAGCAGGAAGTACGTCGCGAAGCACGCGGCAGCGGCGAGCGCCATGGCGACACCGAGGCCGTCGAAGGCGAGACCCTGCCAGACCTGGCTCACGACGGCGAGCCCGACGAGCGTCAGGGCGAGTGCCGGCCACATGCGGGCGTGCACGGGTCGGCGACGCACGAAGCGGACCCACAGGACGACGAGCACGGGCCCGAGGTACTCCAGCAGCAGGGCGATGCCGAGCGGCAGCCGGTTGATCGCCACGTTGTAGGTCCACTGCAGGCCGACGATGCCGACGAGCCCGAGGCCCACGAGCAGGGGCACGCGGCGCAGGGGCGGGAGCCGGAGGGCCGATCGTTCCACGACCGCCGCGATCAGCACGAGCACCACCAGCGCGCTCGTGATGCGCACGCTCGTGAACGTGTCGGTCTGGGTGCCCGAGCGCAGGGGCACGCGCGAGATGCCGGCGTTGAGCCCGAACAGGGTCGCGGCCACGAGCACCATGGCGTAGCCGACCCAGACGGTGCGCGTGCTCACGCGGACATCCTCGCAGCGCGGGGCCTCGGCTAGCCTGCCGGGCATGGCACCAGCGTCGACCCCGCCCGGACCCCAGCCACGCCCGACCCTCGAGGGCGTCCCGGCCTACCGGGCCGGTCGTCCCGCCGGCAGCGACGTGCTCAAGCTGTCGAGCAACGAGAACCCGTTCGGTCCGCTGCCCGGCGTGGTCGAGAAGGCTGCGGCGGAGCTGGCCCGCGTGAACCGCTACCCCGACGCCGGCGTCACGAGGCTGTACGACGCGCTCGCCGCGCACCACGCCCAGCCCGCGGATCGATTCGCGGCCGGCACCGGGTCGGTCGCGGTGCTCTTCTCGCTGCTGGAGGCGTTCGCTGGCCCCGGTGACGAGGTCGTGCACGCCTGGCGCTCCTTCGAGGCGTACCCGATCGGCATCCGCCTCAGCGGCGCGACGGCCGTGCCCGTCCCGGTGCGGGCGGACGGCACCCACGACCTGGACGCGATGGCAGCGGCCGTCACCGAACGCACGAAGGTCGTCATCGTCTGCACCCCGAACAACCCCACGGGACCGGTCGTCACGCACGACGCCCTCGTGCGCTTCCTCGCCGACCTGCCGTCCCACGTGCTGTGCGTCGTCGACGAGGCCTACGTCGAGTTCGTCCGCGACCCGTCGGCCGCACGTGGTCTCGACCTGCTGGACCGCCCGAACGTCGTCGTGCTGCGCACGTTCTCCAAGGCCTACGGACTCGCGGGCCTGCGCGTCGGCTTCGCGATCGCCACGCCCGACGTCGCCGGTGCCGTCCGGCGGGCCACGGCTCCCTTCAGCGTCACCGACGTCGCGCAGGCCGCGGCGGTGGCGTCGCTCGACGCGCGGGCCGAGCTCGACGAGCGCGTCGACGCGATCGTGGCCGAACGGGTCGCGGTCGTGGGCGCGCTGCGCGCCCAGGGCTGGCAGGTGCCGGACACGGAGGCGAACTTCGTGTGGCTCCCCGTCGGGGACGACGCCCTCGACCTGGCCGAGACGTTCCACCCCGTCTCGGTGCGCCCGTTCGCCGGTGACGGCGTGCGCGTGACCATCGGCGCCCCGGAGGCGAACGCCCGCCTGCTCGATCTCGCTGCGCGCTGGCTCACGACGCACTGACGGGCGTCCGTCCGACGCAACATGAACGTCATCGTCAAGGTGTTCCTCGCGGGGTGCCGGAACGGCTACCCTGGCCGCAGATGTGATGCCAGTCACCTCCGTGCGTCCCTCCGTCCGCCACCCCTGGACGGTCCGCACCCCGCCTCCGTTCGCGGCAACCCCGCACTCGGTCGATCGAGGAGCCCAGCATGAGCACGCCCGTACCCAGTCCACCCCCGGTCCAGCTCCTGACGCCCGACGGGCGCCGCACGGACCACGCCGACTACGCCTTCGCGGGTGACGACGAGTCGATCCGTGCGCTGTACCGCGACCTCGTCCTGGTGCGCCGCATCGACACCGAGGGCACCGCCCTGCAGCGTCACGGCGAGCTCGGTCTGTGGGCGCCGTGCCTCGGTCAGGAAGCCGCCCAGGTCGGCTCCGGGCGGGCGCTCTCGTCGCAGGACTTCGCGTTCCCCACCTATCGCGAGCACGGCGTCGCCTGGTGTCGCGGCATCGATCCGGTCAAGCTGCTCGGGCTCTTCCGCGGCGTCGAGCTGGGTGGCTGGGACCCCGAGGCCGAGCGGTTCGGCCTCTACAGCATCGTCATCGGGGCGCAGACGCTCCACGCCGTCGGCTACGCGATGGGGATCGGCCTCGAGGGGGCCGTCGGCCACGGCGTGCCCGATCGCGACGAGGCCGTGCTGGCGTACTTCGGCGACGGCGCCACGAGCCAGGGCGACGTCAACGAGGCCTTCATCTGGGCGGCCTCCTTCCAGGCGCCCGTCGTCTTCTTCTGCCAGAACAACCAGTGGGCCATCTCCGTGCCGCTGGAGCGTCAGACCAAGGTGCCGCTCGCGCAGCGCGCCCAGGGATTCGGCTTCCCCGGCGTCCGCGTCGACGGCAACGACGTGCTCGCGGTCCACGCCGTGACCACCGAGGCGCTGCGGCGGGCGCGGGCGGGTGAGGGCCCGATGTTCGTCGAGGCCGTCACCTACCGCATGGGTGCCCACACGACGTCCGACGACCCGAGCCGCTACCGGGACCCGGCCCAGACGGAGGAGTGGCGCCAGCGCGACCCCCTCGCCCGCGTCGAGGCCTACCTGCGCTCGACCGGCACCGCGGAGTCGTTCTTCGCCGATCTCGAGCACGAGGCCGAGCAGCTCGGCGAGCACCTGCGTGCGGCTTGCAAGGCACTGCCCGAGCCCGACCTGGCCGATCTGTTCGACCTGGTCCACCACGAGACCACGCCCGAGCTGGCGGCCCAGCGCGAGGAGTATCGCGCCTACCGGGCCGGCTTCGAGACGGAGGGGGTGGCCCGATGAGCGCCACGGCCGCACCGACCCGCGGGAGCATCGCCAAGGCGATCAACGCCGGTCTCCGCGCCGCGATGGAGCGCGACGACAAGGTCCTCGTGATGGGCGAGGACGTCGGAGCGCTGGGCGGCGTCTTCCGCGTCACGGACGGCCTGCAGAAGGACTTCGGCGAGGGCCGTGTCATCGACACCCCGCTCGGCGAGTCCGGCATCCTCGGCTCCGCGATCGGCCTCGGCATGCGGGGCTTCCGGCCCGTCGTCGAGATCCAGTTCGACGGCTTCGTCTACCCGGCCTACGACCAGATCGTCAGCCAGGTCGCGAAGCTGTACCACCGCAGCGCGGGCCGGGTGAAGGTGCCGATGGTCATCCGCATCCCGTTCGGCGGCGGCATCGGCGCGGTCGAGCACCACTCCGAGAGCCCGGAGGCGCAGTTCGTCATGACGGCCGGTCTCAAGGTCGTCTCGTGCGCCTCTCCGCACGACGCGTACTGGATGATCCAGCAGGCGATCGCCTCCGACGACCCGATCGTGTTCATGGAGCCCAAGCGCCGCTACTGGGAGACGGGCGAGATCGGTGACGCGGCCGATCCGTTGCACGTCTCGCGGATCGTCCGTCCGGGCTCGAGCGCGACGCTCCTCACCTACGGCCCGATGGTCCGCACGTGCCTCGACGCCGCCCTGGCGGCCGAGGCCGACGGGCTCGACCTCGAGGTCATCGACCTGCGCACGCTCTCGCCGCTGGACCTGGGGCCCGTGCTCGAGTCGGTGCGGCGCACCGGCCGCGCGGTCGTGGTGCACGAGGCGTCACGCACGCTCGGCCTGGGCGCCGAGATCGCGGCCCGGGTCCAGGAGGAGTGCTTCTACTCGCTCGAGGCCCCGGTCCTGCGCGTCACCGGATACGACCTGCCGTACCCGCCCAGCCGCGCCGAGGAGGAGTTCCTCCCGGACCTCGACCGCGTGCTCGAGGCCGTCGACCGTTCGCTCGCGTTCTGAGAGGGAGGGACCCAGATGAGTGAGTTCAAGCTGCCCGACGTGGGCGAGGGCCTGACCGAGGCCGAGATCGTCACCTGGCGCGTCCAGATCGGCGACGAGATCAAGGTCAACGACGTCGTGGTCGACATCGAGACCGCCAAGTCGATCGTCGAGCTGCCGAGCCCGTACGCGGGCACCGTCACCGCCCTGCTCGTGCCCGAGGGAACGACCGTGCCGGTCGGCACGCCCATCATCGCGATCGGCGAGGCCGCGGCGACGAGCGTCCAGACGGCCGGCGAGGTCGCCGCGTCGAGCGACAAGCCGGTCGAGGAGGAGCGTCAGGCGGTGCTCGTCGGCTACGGCCCGCGCTCGTCCGGCGTGCCCCAGCGACGCCGCCCCCGCAACGGCGGTCCGGCCCCCGAGCCGACCGCGGACATCGAGCCCCTGCTGAAGGACCCTGAGCCTGTCGAAGGGTCGGCATTGCAGAACCCTGAGCTTGTCGAGGGGTCGACCACCGCGCCTGCCCGCCCCAGCCGCGCCCTGGCCAAGCCGCCGGTGCGCAGACTCGCCAAGTCCCTGGGCGTCGACCTGTCCCAGGTCCCGAGTGCCGGGGCGATCGTCACGCGCGCCGAGGTCGAGGCGTTCGCCGCCCTCGGCACGCCCGCTCCCATGGCGCCGGCCGAGCCCGCCCCGACCCCTGTCGCCGGCGAGCAGCGCATCCCGGTCAAGGGCGTGCGCAAGATGACGGCCGAGGCGATGGTCAGCTCGGCGTTCACCGCGCCGCACGTCACGGAGTGGGTCACGCTCGATGTGTCCCGCACCGTCGAGCTGGTCGACCGGCTCAAGGCCGATAGGCGCTTCGCCGACGTCAAGGTCTCGCCGACGCTGATCGTGGCCAAGGCCGTGTGCCTCGCGATGCGGCGCACGCCCGAGCTCAACGCCCGGTGGGACGAGGCGGCGCAGGAGATCGTGGTGCCGTCCGTGGTCAACCTCGGCATCGCCGCAGCGACGCAGCGCGGACTCGTCGTGCCGAACATCCGCGGCGCGGAGTCGCTCGGCCTGGTCGAGCTCGCGGAGGCGCTCGGCGAGCTGACGGCCACGGCGCGTGCAGGTCGCACGCAGCCGGCGCAGATGAGCGGTGGCACGTTCACGATCACCAACATCGGCGTCTTCGGCATCGACGCGGGCACCCCGATCCTCAACCCGGGGGAGTCCGGCATCCTCGCCGTCGGTCAGATCGACCGGCGTCCGTGGGTCGACGAGCACGACCAGGTCGTGCCGCGCTGGGTCACGACGCTCGCGCTCAGCTTCGACCACCGGGTGGTCGACGGCGAGCAGGGCTCGCGGTTCCTGGCCGACGTCGCCGAGATCCTGCGCGACCCGGCCCTGGCGCTCACCTACTGAGGTGCTGCTGCTGGTGCTCTGCCGAAGATCACGCGGTCGTCTCGGCGAGGTGGGAGCCGCCGCACACAGGGACGCGGTGCCGAGGATCACGATCCCCGGGACACGGACCGCATATAGCGAGGAGGAGATCTTCCCGACCCGCAGCACAGGTCGAGTGACGAAGAGTGCATGGACGACTACTCCAGCGGAGTCGGCGACACCGATCACGAGGGCAGCGACGAAGGGGGCACGAGTAGCGGTAGCCGCTACGAGTGCGCAAAGAGAGCCACATGAACGGCGCCATCCTCGCCCGCACCGTCCGCTCAACGTGTCCTACAGTTCACGTACCGACGAAAGGGCACGACCACGGGGTCATGGATGCTCGAGTCGTCCTGCCTGATCGACCCACCACACCTCGATCTGAGCAGCAGCGAGAGATCCCACAGTCTCAGCGTGCAGGTCTCGGTAGCGCGGGAAGTCTGGCAGCGCGATGATGCTGCGCCATCTCGGCTCTCGCGCTCGTAGCCGCATCGCGGCGAGCACCGCCTGCGCGAACCAGTGGCTAGCCTGCGTGCTGGGGCTGGTGCGTTTCGCCTCACCGGCACGGGCCGGGTCGGCGTACGTTCGGCTCGGGAAGCCCTTCACCTCTACTCCGACGGTGAGGTTTCCACGAGAGGCAACGACGTCGACACCGCGCTCCCTCGTCGCGGTGTCGGCTACCGACACGATGCGCCACCCATCGGCTCCGAGAGCGATCACCAGCGCAGCCTGCACGTTGGCTTCGGAGTGCCACTCTCCAGCTGCACCGGTGCTCGCGGTGGCCGGGCGCCGCGGCCCGGCAAACCTCGTGGGCCGATCTTCTGAGCCAGCTGGAGCCCTGCCCCGCGACTTGAGGTCCTCGGTCACCTCGTAGCCCAACGCGGCCAGGTGCCGGCGAGCAGTGTGGGAGATGAAGCTCGCGCGAGCCACGCCGGTTGCGGCCTCGAACGCTTGATTCACCGGGAACCACGTACCGGCGATTTTGACGGCGAGCTTGCGGATCGGCTCGGGCGTGACACCGCGCAGGTGATGGTCCACGTGGTCGCGTGTGAGCTCGTGTTCACGCCCGTTGAGCGTGAATCGCACAGACGCCGGTTCCTGACCTTCCATGCCCGGAAACTACGACAACGCCCGGACGTTTCAGGCGTCGGCGGGCTGTGAGGTGACGGCTGCGCCGGGTTCCGTGGGTGGGAAGTTCTTCAGCGCGTAGCGGCTCACGGACTTGCTGGTGATGTTCTCGGCCGTCGCGCCGATCGGCGCGCCGACGAGCGGCACGAGCTTGGTCATGTTCACGACACCCTTCTCGCCGGCCTTGGTGACGAGCCTGAAGCCGACCTTCTTGTTGATCTCGATCAAGACCCGGCCCGGGACCCTCCTCACCGCCGCTAGGGCCGCCTTGTTGCCGATCTCTATGCCGGCCTTCTGCAGTGCTGCGGCGCCGCCAGCGCCCAGGAGCGACGCGAGGATGATCGTTCGGACCTCCTCGCTGTGGACGTCGTACCCGCGTAGGTGCGCCACGGTGGCCACCATTCGGGTGTTGATCACGTAGGAGCCGGCCAGGCCGGCGGTCAGCGTCACGGGCAGAGTGATGATGCCCCCGAGGCCGGTGGCCGCGCCCGTGGTGGTCGAGTAGCGCACGTGCATCCGGACTGAGCGTCGGATCGCTTCCTCGACGTCGCCGCCGGTCAGCTCCAGGTACTCCGCAGCGACCTCCTCGGCCGACTTCAGCGGTCCCATCCCGTCGATGCCGAGATTCAAGATCTGCGTCGTCGTTCGCAGGACGAGCGAGTCCGACTCACTAGTCATCACGACTACCTTCCCGCGGTGGCGAGCCGCACCTCACGCGTTGGACTGCGAGTCAAGCAGAAGAACGAGCGTCGTGTCCGCACGATGCGTTCCTTCCGGGCCAGCCGGGATGATCATCCTGATCCTCGGCCAGGCAGCGTTCCTGATCGGCGTGATCGCGGCCGGTGTCTCGGTCGGGCTCGAGCACCATCGCGACAAGCGGGGACGTCACCCCTGAGTCCCGAGCCGCTCGCCCGCCTCGACCGACGACGCGATCGTGTTGCCGGGCGAGGCGAGGGGGCAGCGCCAGCGGTCGTCGTAGCGGCACGACGGGTGGTAGGCGAAGTTGAGGTCGAGCACGATCGTGGCTCGACCGTCGGGGGCCGTGCCGCCGCCGAGCCAGGAGCCCTTCGCCGTGTCGAGCAGGTAGCGGCCGGCGCCGTAGGTCGTGGTGCCGCTCGTGCCGTCCTTGAGCGGGACGAACAGGCCGCCGGCGTACTGGTGCATGCGCCACACGTCGAGTCCCTCGCCGTCCGGCAGCTCGGCGCGGCCGATGCGGCGCAGGGTCAACGAGCCGTCGTCGCCGGTGTCGAGGCCACGCTCCTCGTCGGGTCCGTCGCCCTCGGGGAGCGGCTCGACGACGGCCTCGATGCGCCAACGCGGGTCGTACGGCCAGACCGGCAGGCCCGTCTCGCGCAGCGGGTCGTGCGCCGGCAGCGGCGACTGGTCGTGGGTGCGGAACAGCTCGTCGCGGCCCGTCCGCCAGACGGCGTGCGCTCGCTCGGGATCGTCGTCGGCCCGCACCCGCGCGTAGATGTCGGCGACGCGCAGGCGCCAGTCGATCAGGGTGGAGGCGGCGTGCAGGTCCATGCGTCGAGGTTGTCACGCGACGGCGCGGCGCGCTCGTCACCTCGCACGGCCCGGCCCCGGTGGCGACCCGGGCCGATATCAGTCCTTGAGTGGGTTCATCGTCCGGCCGAGCTCGTACTGGACCCGGTAGGGGACCGCTCGCATGACGTGCGACAGCACCTTGTTGACGCGACCGGTGACGCAGACCGCCTTGCCGGCCTGCGCCGCCGCCCAGCCCTCGCGGGCCACCGCGTCGGCCTCCTGCCACAGCACCTTGGGCAGCTTCGCGGCCGCCTCGGACGTGCCCATCGTCTCGTGGAACTCGCTGTGCGTGAACCCGGGGCACACGGCCGTGACGTGCACGCCGAACGGCTTGAGCTCCATGTCGAGCGACTGCGACACGTCGAGCACGTAGCTCTTGATGCCGGTGTACAGCAGGCTCTCCCCGGGCGGGGAGAACGCTGCAAGCGAGGACAGGTTGATGACGCGGCCCCAGCCGCGCTCCTTCATGCCGGGCACGACCAGGTGGGCGAGCTCGGTCACGGCCGTCACCATGACCTGGATCTCGGCCGCCAACGCGGACCACTCGGTCTCGGCGAAGGCGGTGTTGCCCGAGGACCCCGCATTGTTGACGAGGACGTCGACCTGCAGGCCCAGCTCGTGCACGGAGTCGATGATGGACCGCGGCGCGCCGGGATCGCTCAGGTCCGCCGACACGACCTCGACCCGGACGCCGTGACGCGCGGTGAGCTCCTGGGCGAGCGACTGGAGCTTCTCGCGGCGTCGGGCGACCAGGACGAGATCGAGCCCGTCGGCCGCGAGGACGTGCGCGAACGCCGCTCCGATGCCGGCCGAGGCCCCAGTGACGAGGGCGGTGCGGGACTGGGTCATGCGTTCTCCTTGGGGAGGGGCGGGACGTAGGCGTTCAGGAACTCGAGCTGGTCAGCGAGGACCGTGTCGAACAGGGGGGCGACATACGGGTCGAAGTGGCCACCGTCGTAGACGCGGACAGTGGCGCGCCGGATCCTGGCGGCCGCGCGCTCGGCGACAGTGCGTGGCGTGATGGCGTCCTGTGCGGCGATCTGGATCAGCACGGGGCAGTCGATGAACCGCGCCCAGCGTTGAGGCGAGTAGAGGCCGATCCTGAGCGCGATGCATGCGGCGACGGTGCGGGGGTAGGCGTCCTCGGCCACGCCCGACTCGTGGATGAGCCTCATCATGCCGGGATAGGCGTCCGGCGAGGTCATCATCGCCGTGGCTCCCGGCAGGCCGACACTGTGGACGTGGACAGGCTCGCGACCGAGCCGGGCCGCGACCGTGTCGCGGAGCGCGGGCACGACGGTCCGGAGCGCGGCGCGAGGACCGACCGACCGCACGGCGGCCGGCCCGCTGACGTGCGGCACCTGCGCGACGACCGCCGCGAGCGGCTCGCCCTGTCCGGCGATCGTCAGGACGTGGCCTCCCGCGAAGGACGTCCCCCACGCCACGACGCGTGCGCGATCGACCTCCTCGAGCGAGCGGGTGTACCGCAGGGCCGAGCGCCAGTCCGCGTGCTGCATCCCGATGTCGAGCACTTGGCGCGGCTGTCCCTCGCTCTCGCCGAAGCCGCGGTAGTCGAAGACCACGACGACGTAGCCGGCTACCGCGAAGCGCTCGGCGTAGGCGTAGAGCCGCAGGGCACGGGGCGAGCCGAACCCGTGCGCCATGACGACGGCGGGTCGGGCACCTGGGTCCCCGTCGGGCCGGTAGACGCGCGCGGCGCAGCGCGTGCCGCGTGAGTCGAACCACTCGTCCGACGTCGTGAACGCGCGGGCGCTCGGCTCGACCATGTCGTCCTCCTTCGGCGTCCATTTGCTCTTGCATGGCGTTCAAGAAACGTAGATGCTTCTTGAACGTCGTGCAAGATAAAGTGACGTGTGCCTCGGAACCGTCGTCCCCGTGATCGTGAGTCGAAAGCCGCCGAGATCGTGGTGGCGGCCGCGGACCTGTTCGCCGCGGTCGGCTACGAGGCGACATCGATGGCCAGCGTGGCGCGGGGCGCGGGAGTCACCACCACGACCATCTACTGGTACTTCGAGGACAAGGAGACCCTCCTGGTCGCGGTCCTCGACCACCTCCTGCAGGAGACGCTCGCCGGACTGGGTGATCGGGACGACGAGTCCCCGGTCGACCTCCTGATGTGGGTGGTCGATCGCCTGACGGAGCAGCGACGCCTCGTCTCGACCGTCCACGCGCTGGCCGGCCGCTCGCCGACGGTGGCCGTCTGGCACGACGCGTTTCACGAGCTGACGGACGCGATGCTGGCCGAGGGCCTTCGTCAGGAGGGTGTCCCCGAGCCACTGGTGCCGGCGACGACGCGCCTCGGAGTCTTCGCGATCGAGGGCCTGGTCATGCACCCGCTGTCCCGGGCCGAGCAGCGAGCGGTGCTGGAGCTGCTCTCGACCGTACGGTGAGAGATCGTGACCTCACGTCGGGAGAGCGCCAGCGGCGTCGCCGCGAGACATGTGCTCCTGCTTGCTGACGACGGTCGCGCGCTGCTGTCGTCGACGCCGTGACGTCACGGCGTCGTAGAGGGTGCCAACGATCGTCCCGATGATCGGTGGGACCAGCGGGCCCACGTAGCAGAACAGGACGAAGATGATGCCCATCGTGCCCATGGTGTGACCTCCGTCATAGCGAGGGATCCAGCGTCCCTCGTGCGAGCGCCGAGGTCCTCGGGTGCCGAGACCAAAGATCGCGGCACGCCCTGTGGTCCCGAGACAGTCGGGCGTGCGGTGATCGACCCGACGTCACCTCGGGCTGTTCAGCACGGCAGAGCCAAGCCAGCGGCACGCGGCCAGGGCGAGCTCGAGGTCGAGGCGGTCCTCCTCGATCGGCCGTCCCCGCAGCTCGACGGCCTTGTCCACGCGGTACTTGACGGTGTTCTTGTGCAGGTGGACCTTGGCGGCGGTCGCCACGAAGCTCCGGTTCTCCTGGAGGAACACCGCGAGGGTGTCGCGCAGCCGTTCGGCGCCCTCGTCGTCCTCGGCCAGGTCGCCGAGCATCGAGACGACCAGGTCGCGAGTGGTCGGCAGGTCGCTGGCGAGGATCCCGGCAGCCCGCACCCCCGGTGTGGTGATCGAGGTGACGGGTCGGGCCCGGTCGCCCGCGACGGCGGCGACCTGGTGGGCGCGGAGGGCCTGCTGGTGGGTGGACCGGAAGCCGTGAGCCCCGGCACCTGCGGCACCCAGCGCCACGCGCGCGTCGCCGCCCACCTCGCGCAGCACGCGCTCCAGCCGGTCGACGTCGATCGTCGTGTCGGCGCGCACCGGCACCCACCCCCATCCGAGCGAGCCGTCCTGCGCGACGAACAGCGGCGACGCGTCCGACCCGAGCTCCCGTGCGATGGCCGTGACGAGGTGGCCGAGCCTCTCGAGGGGTCCTGCCGACGCCAGCCGCTCGTCGGCCCACAGGACCAGCCCGAGGTGGTCCTGTCGGAGCCGGTAGCCGAGCGCGCGCTCCGCGGCGGCCAGGTCGACCTCGCCGCCGGTCAGGACGGCGCTCAGCGTCGCCGCTCGGATCGTGCTGCGGTTCGCGAGCCATCGCTCACGCTCGGCCTCGTACTCGGCCACGACCTGCTCGGACACCCGGTCGATGTAGTCGAACGCGGTGTCCTGCAGGAGCTGCAGCGCTGCGAACGAGACCCTGCCGTCCGGCTCGACGGCGGCCAGCTGTCCTGCCACCCAGTCGAGGACGAGCCGCTGGCCCAGTCGGTAGGCGCGCAGCAGGGCGTTGGAGGAGATCTCGCGCTGGGCGAGACGCCTCGCGTACTCGACAGCCGGGCGCGGCGCGTCCACCGACGTGATCTCGCCGCCGTACTGGGCGGCGTGGAAGAAGGTCCTGACGTTGCTCTCCACGCTGGCGTAGAGCAGGTCCAGCATCAGCTGGTCGCCGCGGAGCTCGGAGATCGAGTCGGCGAGCTCGACCTGCAGCACGCGGGCGACGTCGTCGAGCTGGTCGCTCGTGGAGGCAGCGATGTCGGCGACGCGGGCGGCCGCCCGTCGGCCGATCTCCTCGCTGTCCGTCGAGGGCTCCATGCGTGGCCTTCCGGTCGGTCGTCGGTCTCTGGGCACAACGAAGTGCCTGCCTCGTGAATCATGACCGCTGGAACCGCAGTCGCGGGTGATCTGACGGACCAAGATCCATAGAGCATTCTGTGCTCGCAGCACAGTGTCCCAGGTCTCACCGAGTCCTAGGGTCGATCCGTCCGGGTCCCGGCCGGACCGAGTCACCCCGAGGAGCATCCATGGGATTCATCAACCCGTCCCCGCAGCCGGTGGAGCCGTCGGAGTTCGTGCAGCTGCCGCTGCGTGACCGCGTGCGCATCCTGAGCGCCCACTGGGCCGACGACGGCTTCGGCACCCCGCGCGTGCTCCACGTGGTCTACATCCTCAAGATGCTGGGCCTGTACTTCGGTGTCGGCATCTGGATCGCGTCCGCGACCTCCGGCATCGCCTTCACCGACATCGGCTCCTGGTACGACAACATCGTCGTCTACCAGAAGCTGGCCGTGTGGCTCATGCTCCTCGAGGTGATCGGCCTCGGCGGCGCGTTCGGGCCGCTGTGCGGCCACTTCCGACCCATGATCGGCAACATCCGCTACTGGATCCGGCCGGGCACGATCCGCATGGCTCCCTGGGGCCGGCACGTCCCGCTGACCGGGGGCGACGAGCGCACGTGGTTCGACGTCGCGCTCTTCGTCGGTGTCCTGGCCAGCCTGGTCTATCCGCTGGCGGCCCAGGCCGAGCCCGTGCCGACCGAGTACCTCCCGTCCGGCTCCGGCGTGCAGGAGCTCATCCCGCCCCACTACTTCGTCCCGGTCCTCGTCGTCATGCCGCTCATGGGGCTGCGCGACAAGGTGATCTTCCTGGCAGGCCGCTCCGAGCAGTACCTGCCGATCATGCTGTTCTCGGCCCTGTTCGGCTCGATCGCGAGCACCGCCGACTTCGTCGACCTGGTCGTCGTCTTCAAGATCATCATCTGCGTCGTGTGGATTGGCGCCGGCGTCTCCAAGTTCGGGGCCCACTTCGAGAACGTCGTGCCGCCCATGGTGTCCAACAGCCCGGCCATGCCGGGCCGGTGGATCAAGCGCCTGCACTACCGCAGCGCCCCCGAGGACCTGCGCCCCTCGCGCTTCGCCTGGTTCATGGCGCACGTCGGCGGCACGACCGTCGAGCTCGTGATCCCCGTGGCCCTCCTGCTGACGACGAACGCGACCGTGGCGCTCGTCGGTGCGCTCTGCATGCTCGTGTTCCACATCTTCATCACCTCGACGTTCCCGCTCGCGGTGCCGCTGGAGTGGAACGTCTTCTTCGGCTTCATCGCGATCGTGCTGTGGGTCGGTTTCGATCCCGCGACCTACAACATCTGGGCGTTCTCGGAGCCGCTGCTGCTGGTCCCGGTCTTCGCTCTGCTGATGTTCGGACCCGTGCTCGGCAACCTGCGTCCCGATCTCGTGTCGTTCCTGCCGTCGATGCGTCAGTACGCCGGCAACTGGGCCTCGGCGGTCTGGGCCATGAAGCCCGGCGTCGAGGAGCGGCTGAACGAGCTGCCCGGCGTCGAGAACCAGGTCGACCAGCTCCAGCGCATGATCCCCACGCCGTACGAGCGCGACGACGCCGAGATGACGATGCAGAAGACGCTCGCCTGGCGCTCGATGCACAGCCAGGGTCGAGGTCTGCTCTCGCTCCTCTACGCGCACCTCGGCGACATCGACTCGCGGACGGTCCGCGAGGGTGAGCTCGTGTGCAACACGATCGTCGGCTTCAACTTCGGCGACGGGCACATGCACGACGCGCGACTCGTCGCCGCGGTGCAGAAGCGCCTCGGCCTCGAGCCGGGCGACCTGGTCGTCATGTGGGTCGAGTCCCAGCCGATCCACAAGAAGACGCAGGCGTACCAGGTCATCGACGCGGCCCTGGGCGTCGTCGAGCGCGGCACGTGGGAGGTGGCCGACTGTGTCGCCGAGCAGCCCTGGCTCCCGAACGGTCCCGTCCCGCTGCACGTCACCTGGACGGCCGAGGGATACCGCCGGCTGCACACCCTCGGCGCCGACCCCAGCCGGCACGACGAGACCGCGGTCTGACCGACACCTCCTCCCCACCCCAGAAGGACACGACATGCACTTCGCTGCCCTGCCCGCGACCCGCGCCACGGCCCGTCCCGACGCCCCGTGCCTCACCGACGAGGTCCTGGGCACGCTCACCAACGAGGCCTTCGCGGCACGGGTCGCGACGGCTGCCGCCGTGCTCGCGCATCACGGACTCACCCCCGGTGGTGTGGTCGCGGTGCGGCTGGCGAACCGGACGGACCTCGTGGTCGTGCTCTTCGCCGCCTGGCGCCTCGGTGCCGCCGTCACGCCGGTGAACCCCGCGCTGGCCGCGAGCGAGGTCGAGTACCAGGTCGGTGACTCGGGGGCGGTCGTCCTCGTCACGCACGACGGCCTGACGCTCGACGGCGTCACCACGCTCGCGCCGGAGGACCTCGTCGCCGGTGACGACGAGCAGGGTGCCGAGGCGGTCGAGCCGGACCTCGATGACCTCGCGCTGCTCGTCTACACCAGCGGCACGACGGGCCGGCCCAAGGGCGTCGAGCTCACGCACGCGAACCTCGACGCGATGACCGCTGCGATGGTCGAGGCGATGGCGCTCGACGAGCACGACCACAGCCTGCTGATCCTGCCTCTCTTCCACGTGAACGGCATCGTCGTCAGCGTGCTGTCGCCGCTGCGGGCGGGTGGCCAGGCGACGATCGCCGGACGGTTCGACCCCCGCACCTTCTTCACGACCCTCGAGCAGGCCCGGCCGACGTACTTCTCGGGCGTCCCCGCGATCTACACGATGCTCGCGAACCTGCCCGCGGAGGTCGAGCCGGACACCAGCTCCCTGCGCTTCGTGGCGTGCGGCGCGGCTCCCATGCCCGCGGCGCTGATCGGCCAGGTCGAGGAGCGGTTCGGCGTCGTGCTCGTCGAGGGGTACGGCCTCTCGGAGGGCACGTGCGCCTCCACGAGCAACCCGCTCGACGGGGTGCGCAAGCCGGGGACGGTCGGCGTCGCGCTCCCCGGCCAGACCGTCGCGATCATGGACCCCGACGGCGAGCTGCTTCCGCAGGGCGAGCGGGGCGAGGTCGTCATCCAGGGCCCGACCGTCATGCGTGGCTACCTGAACAAGCCCGAGGAGACCGCCACGACCCTGAAGGACGGGTGGCTCCACACCGGCGACGTCGGGATCCTCGACGAGGACGGCTACCTGCGCATCGTCGACCGCGTGAAGGACATGATCATCCGCGGTGGGGAGAACATCTACCCGCAGGAGATCGAGCAGGCGATGCTGGCTCACCCGGCCGTCCTGGAGGCTGCGGTCATCGGTCGTCCCCACGCGGTCATGGGCGAGGAGCCCGTCGCGTTCGTCTCCGTCAAGGACGGTGCCTCCCTCGACGAGGACGAGCTGATCGCGTTCCTGACCGAGCGGATCGCGAAGTTCAAGCTGCCCACCCAGGTGACCGTCATCGACGAGGTCCCGAAGAACCCCGTCGGCAAGATCGACAAGCCGCGGCTGCGCGCGACCGTCGAGCCTGCGAGCATCTGAGTCGTGCCCCGCCCGCAGGAAGCCCCGTGACGACGGCCGTCGTCGTCGGCAGCGGCCCCAACGGCCTCGCTGCCGCCCTGGTGCTCGCCGACGCCGGCGTGAAGGTCACCGTCGTGGAGGCGGCCGACACCCTGGGTGGCGGGACCCGGTCGGCGGAGCTCACGCTGCCCGGGCTCGTGCACGACGTCTGCTCGGCGATCCACCCGCTGGCGATCGCGACGCGCTTCTCGCAGGCGTTCGACCTCGCGGAGCACGGGCTGTCGTGGGTGGAGCCCGAGGTGCAGTACTCGCACCCGCTCGACGGCGGGCGAGGAGCCGCGGCGTACCGCTCGGTCGAGGAGACCGCCCAGGACCTCGGTGGCCGCGACGGTCGCACCTGGTCCCGCGTCTTCGGCTCGCTGACCGATCGGTTCGACACGATCGCCGACGAGTTCCTGCAGCCCGTGCTGCACGTCCCGCAGCACCCGCTGCACCTCGGCCGTTTCGGGCTCTATGCCGGTCAGCCCGCGTCCCTGCTGGCCCGCCGCTGGCACGACGACGAGGCCCGCGGGCTGTTCGCCGGGATCGCCGCACACGCGTTCCGTCCGTTCGGCTCGCTCGTGTCCTCGGCGATCGGCGTCGCGCTCGGCACGGCCGCTCACCGGTACGGCTGGGGTGCCGCCGTGGGCGGTTCCGGGGCCATCGCCCAGGCCATGATCGCGGCCGGCGGCCAGCGAGGCGTTCGCTACGAGACCGGCCGGACCGTCACCGACCTCGACGAGCTCGGACCGGTCGACCTGGTCCTGCTCGACACCGCCCCCGGCGCCGCCGCCGACGTCGTGGGGGACCGACTGCCGCGGCACGTGGCGCGTGCGTACCGCGCCTACCGCCACGGACCCGGCGCGTTCAAGGTCGACTTCGCCGTCGAGGGCGGCGTGCCGTGGGCCCACGAGCCGAGCCGTCGTGCCGGGACGGTGCACGTCGGTGGGACCTTCGAGGAGGTCGCGGCCGCCGAGGCCGACGTCGCCCGCGGTCGCATGCCGGAGCGACCGTTCGTGCTGGCAGCCCAGCAGTACGTCGCCGACCCGTCCCGCTCCGTCGACGACGTCCACCCCTTCTACACCTATGCCCACGTGCCGGCGGGTTACACCGGCGACGCGACGGAGGCGATCGTGGCGCAGGTCGAGCGCTTCGCACCCGGCTTCCGGGACCGCATCCTCGCCACGGCCGTCTCCAGCACCACCGAGCTGTCGCAGAAGAACGCGAACTACGTCGGCGGCGACATCGTGTCGGGCGCGAACGACCCGCTCCAGCTCGTCTTCCGTCCTCGCGTGACGCTTCGCCCCTACGACACTGGCGCGGATGGGATCTACCTGTGCTCGGCGGCAACACCGCCCGGCGCCGGTGCTCACGGGATGTCCGGCTACTGGGCGGCGAAGGCGGCGCTGCGCGGTCTGGAGCGATAGGTCTGCCGACCGTCTCGCGGTGCAACCACCTCGAAGGCTTCCTCGGCCGGCTCCCTAGGATGTCGTGGTGAGCAGCGAGGACCCGAGGGCCGCCCCCGGGCCCCAGCGCACCGCGGTGGCGATCTGGGTCGTCGGCCTGTTGATCTACTTCCTCGCGGTGTTCCACCGCTCGTCGCTGGCGGTCGCGGGTCTCGCGGCGACGGACCGGTTCGGCATCACGGCCGCGCAGCTGTCGACGTTCGTCATGCTGCAGCTCGTCGTCTACGCCGGGATGCAGGTGCCCGTAGGTCTGCTGCTCGACCGCTTCGGCTCGCGGCGCATCCTGCTGATCGGTGTCGTGCTGCTGACGCTGGCTCAGACGGCGTTCGCGTTCGCGGAGTCCTACCCCGTCGCGCTCGTGGCGCGCGTGTTCGTCGGGCTCGGCGACGCGATGACGTTCGTGTGCGTGCTGCGGCTCGTCAACACGTGGTTCGCCCCGCGGCGCATCCCGCTCGTCACCCAGCTGACCGGCGTGTTCGGCCAGCTCGGCGCGCTCGTCGCGGCCGCGCCCATGACCTGGGCCCTGCACGAGCTCGGCTGGACGCAGGCCTATCTCGCAGCTGCGTCGCTGGGCGTCGTGCTGCTCGTCGCGCTCCTGCTGGTCGTGCGCGACGCTCCCGGTGCGCGGTCGCTGTCCGGTCCCGCGCTCTCGGTGTCCGCGGTGCGCGGCAGCCTGGCGGACTCCTGGGAGCACCCCGGCACGCGCCTCGGCTTCTGGACGCACTTCACGACGCAGTTCAGCGCCACCACGCTGAGCCTGCTCTGGGGCTACCCCTTCTTCGTGCGAGGCGAGGACCGCACGCCGGCGGAGGCCGGCCTGCTGCTCAGCATCCTGGTCGTCGCCCTGATCGTCGCGGGGCCCGTGCTGGCCGGTCTGATCACCCGGCACCCGTGGCACCGGTCCACGCTGGTCCTGGGCATCGTGGGCACGATCGTCGCGGTCTGGACCGCCGTGCTCGCGTGGCCGGGTACCGCCCCGCTGCCTCTGCTGGTGCTGCTGGTCGTCGTCGTGGGCGTCGGCGGTCCCGCCTCCATGATCGGCTTCGACTTCGGGCGGTCGTTCAACCCGATCCACCGCCTCGGCGCGGCGACGGGGATCATCAACCAGGGCGGCTTCATCGCGAGCCTGTTCCTGGTGATCGGCATCGGCGCCGTGCTCGACTGGCGCACGCCGGGTGGGAGCCAGTCGTACACGCCGGAGGCGTTCCGCTGGGCGATGAGCCTGCAGTACCTGCTGTGGGTGCTCGGCCTGACCCAGATCTGGCGCTACCGCGTCAAGGCGCGCGCCCGCATCCTCGCGTCCTGAGACGTCACGCCAGGTCGAGGATCGCCGGCGCCACGTCCTCCGGCCCGATGTGGTGGTCGGCATTCTCGAGGGCGGGATGCTTGCCCACGCAGTAGCTTCGGGCAGCGTGTTCGAGCATCGGGACGTCGTTCGCGTCGTTCCCGAAAGCGACGTAGGAGCCGTCCTCGATGCCCAGACGATTCAGCGCGTGATGTTTCGTGATGCCCGATGGTGCGACGTCGATGAAGCCTTGGTCGGGGTGGATGGAGAACGCCAGGCCGATCGTGCTCAGCGCATCGACGACCGCCGCGTCGGTGGTGAAGAGAGCGACCTTGGAATACGTCTCGATCTGGCTGCGATCCACGTTGTGGGCGAGTCCGCCGGCATCCAGCTGCCGGAAGATCTGGTGCTGCTCGTCACCCGTGAAGGAGTAGTCCCAGTCGCCGTCGATCAGCGCGCCGATCTGGTGGGCGTCGAGGATGTCGTCGATGGCCGCGCGATCCGCGTCTGAGAGCCCGAGGACCTGCAGCTCGCCGTCAACCCGACTGAACGCGCCGTTCCCGCCGATGAGCGCGGTGTCGTGGAGGTCTCCGGGAAGCACCGGCAACAGGTCCCTGATCGGTCTGGCCGATGCAAAGACGAGACGCGTCCGTTCTCGCAGTCTCCGCAGCGCTTCGACGATGGGCGCCTCGATCGTCTGCCCGTCGAAGCAGATCGTGCCGTCGACGTCGAACACGGCAGTTCCGGCCACGCCGCGATCTTACGACCCCGGTGACGAGCCGGCCAGTGCGGCGAGTCCAACGATTGGTGTCCGCGTCATGTCGCCGCAGCGATGCGCTGAGACGCACGAAGACCACCCTCGTGGTCGAGGGTGGCCGGTGCTGTGCGCGCTGAGGTCAGGCGGCCTCGGGCAGGCGCACGAACATGATGTTCGTGGTGCCGTTGTGCTCGAGCTCGCCGACGGCCTCGAAGCCGCGCCCCTCGTGGAACGCCAGCGACGCGTCGTTGTGGTCGTAGACCTCGAGCGCGACGGGCTTGTCGCCCTCGATCTCGTCGTACAGACGCGAGGCGACACCCATGCGGCGGTGCGACTGCGCGACGACGATGCGGTCGAGGTAGACGTAGTCGTCGAGTCGCTTCTCGAACCAGTCGTACCGGCTGGAGTCGTACGTCGCGCCGGTCGGCAGCGTGATGACGAAGCCGGCGATGTTGCCCTCGTCGTCCAGGACCAGCGCCTGGTCGGCCTGCTTGACCAGCAGCGACAGGTCCTCACGATCGAGCGAGCCGACGCCCTCGAGCGCGGTCTGGTTGATGTCGACGACGGTGTCGAAGTCGTCCTGCGACATGTCGCGGATCGTCATCGTCTCGGCGGGCGGGGTGTTGCTGATCATCTGGGTCATTGGTGCCGACGTTACGTCAACCTGCGATTGGGTGCACCTCGAGAGCACCGTTCCATGAGGCATCTCACGGAAACGGCGTGAGGCGTGTCACATCTGCCGGGGCTCGACCATCAGGCGGCGTCGAAGGGCAGGCCGGTCGCGGCCTCGGACGCCTCCCAGACGGCGCGCGCCAGGTCGTCGTTGCGCGCGGCCGCCGTCATGCCGACCAGGCGAGGACGGCCGCGGAGCTGCTGGAAGCCGCTCGGACCGACGTACTCGCCACCGGTCAGCGACGGGTCGGTGGCGGCCATGAGCGTCGGCCACGCACCGTGCGCCGCCGACTGACCGACGATCTTGGAGACCTGGTGCATCGCAGCACCGGGCAGCGAGAACCCGCGCACGGCCGGACCGGTCTTCGTCAGGTTCGTCGACGAGTACCCGGGGTGGGCCGCGACGCTCACGACCGGCGCGCCGGACGTCTTCACGCGGTGGTCGAGCTCGCGCATGAACAGGATGTTCGCGAGCTTCGAGGCTCCATAGGCCTGCCAGCGGTGGAACCGGCGTGAGCTGCCCTGCTTGGTCAGCACGTCGAGGTCGATGCCGTTGACGGCGGTGTGGGCGATCGACCCGAGCGCAACCACGCGCGCCGAGCTCGAGCGCAGCAGCGGCCACAGCCGAGCCGTGAAGGCAAAGTGCCCCAGGTGGTTCGTGCCCATCTGCAGCTCGAAGCCGTCCGTGGTCTCCGACTTCGGGGTCAGCATGATGCCGGCGTTGTTGATCAGCAGGTCGAGCCGGTCGTAGCGCTCGAGCGCGGTCTCGGCCGAGCGCTGCACGTCGGACAGGTCGGCCAGGTCGAGCGCCAGCACCTCGAACGAGCCGTCGGGCAGCTCGCGGTGCAGCCGCTGGACCGTGTCGGTCGCCTTCGCGTCGCTGCGTGCGGTGATGATCACGTCGGCGCCGTGACGCGCCAGCTCGAGCGCCGTGTGGAAGCCGAGGCCGCCCGTCCCGCCCGTCACGAGCGCACGCGTACCGCTCAGGTCACCGATGTCGTCGGTCGTCCAGCTCATGCCGCGAGACTAGCCGTGCAGTCGCGAGTCGGCTGGTGGGCCGAGCGCAACCCGGGGTCCCTGAGCGCCATCCCGGTCCCTGAGCTTGTCGAAGGGTCGCCCCTTCGACAAGCTCAGGATCCCTGGGTGTCGGCCAGGGACCGAGCCGGGCGGGTCAGCTGGACGGGTGGGTGCAGTCCGGGCAGAGCCAACGCTCGGGGTAGAGCTTCATGCCCCACACGCCGTCCCACTGGTTGTAGGTGTTGGTGTAGTACGGCACCGTCACGCGGCCGACGATCCAGTCGCCCGAGTCCACGAGCCTCGACTCGACCAGGTAGTAGCCGTCCTTGGGCGTGATCGTCGACTTCATGGTGTAGACCCCGCCGAACCAGCTCTTGACCTCGAGGCTCGTGGCCTCGGTCGGGCTCTGTTGCCAGGTGGGGCGGAAGGTCGACCGGATCCGGTACACCGCGGGCGCCAGGTAGATCGAGCGCCGGATCGTGATCGGGCTCATCCAGCTGCGGGGCGCGGCCGAGAGGCGGGTGGTCTGCACGAGGTAGGCGGTGCGGTCCGGGTCGGCCTGCGCCGGTGTGGCCGACAGCACGGAGGTGAAGGCCGCGACGAGGGAGACGAGGACCGCACCGGCCATCGTGCGCCGCCTGGCGCGGGAGCGGGTGGGGGAGGTCGGCGCGACGATGATCGAGGACATGGGGCTTCCTTTCGCGGAGCGGTGGGGGTCGCGGAACGTGACCGCTCGCGTAGGCGACACCGTCCCGCTTTCACGTCACTTTCGTCGCTGCGGGAGGGTGACGGTCCTTGCCCGCTCAGAACAGGATGTTGGCGGCGTCGAGCACGCGAGCGGCGAGGTCGCGGTCGCCGAGCACGGCGACGTCGAGCTCGTGACGGTCGCGGCGGCCGGCGGCGAGGCGGACGAAGTCCTGGCTCGACAGGGTCAGGGTGGCGGTCGGCTCGACCACCTCGGCGGGCCGGGCGCGGCCGTCGTCGCCGATCTCGGAGGTCACGGCCAGAGGCACGGCGTCCGTCAGGATCCACCGCACCGAGGTGCCGGGCCGAGCGCGCACCTTGCGGCCGAGCACGAACGGCATGCCGGCCACGAGCGAGTGGGTCGTGACGTGGGCACCGGGCGCGTCCTCGCCGCCAGGCAGCCCGACCGCGTCACGGACGTCCTGCTCGTGCACCCACGTGTCGACGACACGGTTGCGCAGGAGCGTCTGCCAGTCCCAGGGGACGCGACCGGGGGTGCGGTCAGGTGTGCCCTTCGGATCGCCCGGGGCGGGGTCGAGCTGGGCGGAGCGGGTCTCGACGGCCGCACGCAGCTCCGCGACGACGTCGGCGGGCGAGAGGGCGGCACGCGCATCGACGCCGCGTTGCGTGTAGTCCGAGACCAGCGAGGCGCCCTCGGGGTTCTGGGCAGCGTCGGGGTCCAAGCCGGCGACGACCGCCTCCAGGTGGGCGACGTGCGATGCGACGGTGCGGACGTCCCAGCCGGGAAGGGCCGTGGCGGCGGCCCACTGCTCGGGTGTCAGCCCGTCGAGCAGCTCGAGGAGCCGCCCGGTGGTGTCGCGCCACGCATCGACGTAGGCCTCAAGCATGGGCGGCCGCCTGGTTGATCCGTCGTCGGGTCACGAACGTCCAGACGCCGAGGGCGACGCCGACGGCGACGCTGAGCCAGGCGATGCCGTTGCCGAGGTTGACGCGCGAGCTGAACCCGTCGACCGCCGCGATGCCGTAGGACGCCGGGTCGGCTCGCTTGTCCTTGGGGGTGCAGACGACCTTCAGGTCGTCGAACCCGCTCGGCAGGACCGCGATGAGCGTCCAGGTCGTGCCGTCCTGGGTGGTCGAGGGGCTGATGCGGGACTCCCGGATCGCGCGTCGCGGCTTGTCGGTGCCCCCCGTTCGGCAGCTGACGTCGCGATCGGCCTGGGGGATGTCGGTGAACACCGCGACGGTGCGGTCCTTCGCGGCGAGCGCGGTCGTCGCCGGCTGCACGGTCGAGTCGAGCGCCAGGTTCCAGGCGCTGCCCGCCGTCGCGATGCCGACCATGTAGCCGCCGAACGCCACCACCAGCGCCGCGACGTAGCACCATGCACTGCTCGGTCTCACCCCGTCACTCTGGCACAGGGCACGACGAGGGCCCGCCACCGACGCGGTGACGGGCCCTGCGAGAGGCATCCGTCTCAGGAGCGGGTGCTCGAGGTCAGAACGCGGCCTCGTCGAGCTCCATGATGCTGTCGTCGACGTTCTCGGCGATCTCGCGCTCGGCGGCGAGCTTCGGCAGCACGTTCTTGGCGAAGAACGAGGCGGCGGCGATCTTGCCCTCGTAGAACGCCTTGTCCGAGCCCGACGCGCCCTCGTCGAGAGCCTTCAGCGCGACCTCGGCGCCGCGGAGCAGCAGCCACGAGACGACGACGTCGCCCAGCACGTACACGAGGCGGGTCGTGTTGAGGCCCACCTTGTAGATGTTCTGGATGTCGCCCTTCTCGTCGGCCGGGTTCGAGGCCATCAGGTCCTGGAACACCGCGCCGAGGATCGCCTGAGCGTCCTCGAGGCCCTTGGCGAGCAGCTCGCGCTCGACCTTGAGGCGACCGTTGCCGGCCTCGCTCTGCGCGAACTTCTGGATCTCCATGGCGACGTGGCCGAGCGCCTGGCCCTTGTTCTTGACGATCTTGCGGAAGAACAGGTCCTGACCCTGGATGGCCGTCGTGCCCTCGTACAGCGTGTCGATCTTGGCGTCGCGCACGTACTGCTCGATCGGGTAGTCCTGCAGGAAGCCCGAGCCGCCGAACGTCTGCAGGGACTCGGTGCCCAGCAGCACCCACGAGCGCTCCGAGCCGTAGCCCTTGACGAGCGGCAGGAGCAGGTCGTTGACGGCCTCCTCGAGCGAGGCGTCCTCGCCGGCCGCCTCCTTGATCGTGATGGCGTCCTGCCACGTCGAGGTGTAGACCACGAGCGAGCGCAGGCCCTCGGCGAACGACTTCTGCGTCAGCAGCGAGCGGCGCACGTCGGGGTGGTGCGTGATGGTGACGCGCGGCGCGGTCTTGTCCGAGGCCTGCGTCAGGTCGGCGCCCTGGACGCGCTCCTTGGCGTACTCCAGCGCGTTCAGGTAGCCGGTCGACAGCGTCGCGATGGCCTTGGCGCCGACCATCATGCGCGCGTTCTCGATGACGCGGAACATCTGGTTGATGCCGTCATGGACCTCGCCGAGCAGCCAGCCGCGCGCGGGCTCGCCGCCACCGGTGGAGGAGTCGCCGAAGGTGACCTCGCACGTCGTGGAGACCTTGATGCCCATCTTCTTCTCGACGTTCGTGACGTAGGCGCCGTTGCGCTCACCGGTCAGCTCACCGGTCTCGAGGTCGAAGTGGTGCTTGGGCACGAGGAACAGGCTCAGGCCCTTGGTGCCCGGGCCGCCGACGCCCTCGACGCCCTGGGGACGCGCAAGGACCAGGTGCATGATGTTCTCGGACATGTCGTGCTCGCCCGAGGTGATGAAGCGCTTGACGCCCTCGATGTTCCAGGTGCCGTCCTCGTTCGGGAAGGCCTTGGTGCGGCCGGCGCCGACGTCGGAGCCCGCGTCGGGCTCGGTCAGGACCATGGTGGCGCCCCAGCGGCGGTCGACCATGTGCTGGGCGATCTGCTTGTCGCGGTCCTGCGTGCCGTTCTCGAAGACGATGCGGGCGAACGCGGGGCCGCAGGCGAACATCCAGATGGGCGGGTTGGCGCCCAGGACGAACTCGGCGGACGACCACACGAGCGAGTTGGGCGAGCGCTGGCCGCCGAGCTCCTCGGGCACCTGCAGGCGCCACCACTCGGCGTCCATCCACGAGTCGTAGCTCTTCTTGAAGTTCTCGTTCATCGTCACCGAGTGGGTGGCCGGGTCGTACACCGGCGGGTGACGGTCGGCGTCGTCGAACGAGGCGGCGAGCTCGTCGCGCGAGATGCGCTCGATCTCGGCGAGGACGCTCTTCGCGGTGTCGACGTCGAACTCCTCGAAGATGCCCTGGCCGTAGACCTCGCCACGGTCGAACAGCTCGAAGAGGTTGAACTCGAGG
Organism: Aeromicrobium sp.; assembly: GCA_023257515.1. Classification (GTDB taxonomy): domain Bacteria; phylum Actinomycetota; class Actinomycetes; order Propionibacteriales; family Nocardioidaceae; genus Aeromicrobium. The sequence continues at coordinate 22,736 of JALRCA010000191.1, read as the reverse complement.
TCGCGCAGATTGCTCTTGTAGTGGCTCATGGCCCAGATTCCTTGTCGAACGGGGGAGAGACGATCAGTGTCCGGTGCACGTGACGTGCTGCCACGATGCTACCGGCAGGTAACTTCAGTATCCGCCCTGAGGGGGTCGCGAGACAAGTCGATCGCGGTGTGAGTCGCCCCGGTGAGGGGCGATGCGCGATGATCGTGGGGTCGCGAGGGGGTCCAGATGAATCGACGCGTCCACGTGCCGGTGGTGCTGGCCGTGGTCCTGCTGGCGGCGCTCGGTGCGTGCCGGAGCGACCCCACGCCGGTCCCCCGGCCGGCGGAGGCGACGAAGCAGGGCTCGGGCCAGGAGCGGCACGACCTGGCGCCGCTGACCCGACGCTTCCCGCGTCTCGGTGATCCGCTGGGCGCGACGTGGTACTCCGGCACGCTCGGTGGTGATCGCGCACCCGGCCCCTCGACGTACTGGATCGACGCCGTCGTCGAGCTCGAACCGGCCACGGCCGCTGCCCTGCAGCGCGAGCACGCACCCGCCGCGGCCCAGGAGCCGCCCGACGTCGTGGACGAACTCCGTCCGGACCTGTCGGCGTCGGGGCTCCTCGCCTCGTCGAGCCTGTCGTCCGCCTTCTCGACCCCCGGCTTCAGCGCGAGAGTCTGGCTCGATCCCTCCGGGCACCGGCTCGTGCTGTCTGCTCGCGGCCAGGGCGACTGAGCGAGCTCAGTCCAGGTTCACCCGGTAGCCCGGTCCGCCCTGCGTGCGCTCGACGTCCGCGTTGGTGGTCTCGCGCACGCACCTCTGCAGGTAGCCCTCGTCGATGTCGACGTCGGACAGTCCGGGCGAGGCGAACAGCCGGTCGAGTCGCGCGGCGTGACCCTCCTTCGGGACCGTGCGGAAGTCGACGATCCGCGGCGTGCCCTGGATCTCGGTCCGGTCGACCCATGAGGGCAGCCGGCTCCGCGCGACCCGTCCGTCACGCACGAGCCGGCGGAGTCCCTGCACCTCGCAGTAGTCGCGGGTGCTGCCGAAGATCGACGTCGCCCCCGAGGGCGAGGCGCTCGGCTCGGGTCGGCGCTCGCCGTCGCAGGCCGCGAGGGACACCGTCGTCGCCGCGACGAGCAGCGACCTCACGAGCGACCTCACGCCGGTGGCCACCCGCCCTCGGTGCGGGCCACCGTCCGCTGCGTCAGGTCGTCGAGGCAGTCCGAGCGAGCCTGGAGGGACTCCGTGTCCTGAAGCAGCTTCTTCGCGTGGAGCGCGTTGAGGAGCTGCTGGGTGTACTGCGCACCGGTCAGGCCGGACTCCGGCGGTCGGCGGAAGTCGAACACCGTGATCGAGCCGGCGCGTCGCGAGGTGTCAGCCCACTCGGGCAGCTCGTCGGGACGGATCCGATCCGCGTCGACGGCCTCACGGGCCTGCAGGACGGTGCAGTAGAGGTGCCCGTACGAGCTGAGGTCGAAGCACCCGTGCGACGTGCCCGTCCCGCAGACGGCCTTCGGCTCGGGAGGCGTGTCGCTCTCGCAACCGGACAGTCCGGCCGCCAGGAGGATCAGCGCGACCGCGCCGATCACGAGCCGTGGGCGCTTCGTCAGGTCGGCCACGACTCGTCGCTCCGGAAGGCCTCGACCCTGCCGTCGTCCTTGCCCTTCAGGGAAAGGTGGTCGAGGTCTGCGTCGTAGCTGTTCTCGACCTCCGTGTTGAAGTCGGTGTACAGCGTCGGCTGGCCCGGGAACGTCTGCTGCAGCAGATTCGTGACCGCCTGGTGGACCTGCGCGTCCGTGGCGCTCGCCGGGTCGAGCAGGACGGCAGGCACATCGTCCGGGTCGATGTAGTCGTTGGCCACGAGGGAGCGGACGACGTTCAGGCCGCTGCTGGTGGTGACGTGACCACCCTGCGCGGTCCAGGACGGGTCGAGGTTCGGGGAGGGATCCGGGATGTGGTCGGCGGTCAGGAGGTTCGACAGCAGGGTGTTGCCCACGCCCGCCATGGGACCCACGACCGGTCCCGCCGGGCCGGAGATCGGGCCAGCCAGGGTCGCCACGACACCCGAGGCGAGCTTGATGCGCTGGATGCGCTCGTTCTCCGCCTGCTGCGCGTCGAGGCCGCGCTCGGACGCCTCGTTGATGAGGCTCGCGTCGAGGTACGTCGACAGTCGGCTGTTGCGATCGGCCAGGTCGATGAGTCCGTTGCGGACCTGGTCCGGATCGCTCGCCCAGGCGTCGGTGTTCTGGGCCTGATGGATGGAGATCGCGCCCGCGAGCTTGGTGGCGGTGTCGGGATCGGAGGCCATCAACGTCATCAGCCGGACCCGGGTCGCCTCGTCGAGGGGGCTCGAACCGGGCTTGCCGTCCTGGATCTCGAAGGCGCCGAGGTGATCGGTCGTGGCGGCGAGCAGGGTGTTGGCGAGCTGCGGGTTCCTCAGCCCGGCGGCGTCCCCCCCCGGGCCGCATGAGGTCGGAGAAGTTGCCACCCTCGCCGACGCTCGTGAGGTCGCCCGCCAGGTGGTTGAACGCGTTGGTGGCGGCCTCGCGGCGTTCGCCGCCGGCCGCGTACTCCTCGTTCATCCAGTCGTACAGCTTGACGACCTTGCCCTCGTCGCCGTTCTCGCCGTCCCAGCCGTGGTTGAAGACGATGGCGTTGAAGTTGCCCGGGTAGTTGCCCGGGGTGTCGGTGCCGCTCACCAGGTCGATGGTGGCGTCGCGGTTCCGGCTCGCGAGCTCCAGCATGTCGGCGGCGTAGCCGTTGTGGTCACCGACGTAGTCGTCGCCACCGGGCTGGTTGTCCCAGAAGCGGTCGTGCGCGTCCATCGACGTGATGGCCGTCGAGGCCATCTGCTTGGCGAGGCCGTCACCCGGCTCGGCGGTGCTGTGGGACAGGAGGTCGGCCAGGGCCTGGAAGTTCTCGTTGTCGTCGAACGACCAGTAGGCCCCACCGACGCTGGCCTTCATCTCGGAGGTGAACACCTCGGTGGCGTCGTCGCGCAGCTGCTGCGGCAGGTCGTCGTACCCGCCGCCCAGGTCATGGTTCGACAGGTTCAGGATGCCGTCGGCGTAGCCGCTCAGCAGCTGCTCGCGCACGTCGGACGAGAACCCGGAGTCGGTGCGCGAGTCGGTGTAGGTGCCGCCCGGCCCGTTGTAGCTGTAGGTCCACTCGTGCTCGTCGGAGTTGATGAAGTTCACCAGGTCCTCGCGGTGCGAGTACGTGTCGGCGTAGAATTTCTTCAGGTACTCCTGCGACTGGCCCACCGCCCCGTTCGTGGCGAGGTCGATGTTGTTGCGCTCGGCCCACGGGCGCAGGGCCGCGAGGCCGCCGTTGATGGCCATGAGGTTCTCGAGCGAGGTCTGGAACTGGTAGTTGCCGGCCGACGGGTTGTCGCCCAGCGCCTCCAGCACCCAGCGCGCGTCGTCCTCGGCGTCGCCGGACCCGACGACCGGGAGCGAGAGCCGGATGACGGTGTTCTGCAGGTCCTGGCTGGGGTTCTCGATCGTCATCCACTGGTCGATCAGGCCGGGGTTGGCGTCGAGGAACTCGGTGCGCTCCGCCTCGGTCATCTCGGTCAGCGATGGCAGGGTGCCGTTGTCGACGGCGGCCTTGTAGGCGTCGTAGGTCTCCTGCGGCGTGAGCTGCAGCTGCGGCCACAGTCCGCGCGCGGCGAGCGGCAGGTAGCCGGCGAGCATGAGGGCGCGGGCCTGCTCCTCGGTCGGGGCGCCGCCCTCGAAGCCCGAGACGGCCGTGCCCTCGGCGGCGTCGAGCGCGCTGACCGCATCGTTGAACCGGCCCTGCAGCTTGGACTTCTCGTCGCTCTTGATCTCGTTGTACGACAGGGGCTCGTCGGCCGGTCGATGCTCGAGGATCCGGTTGGTGACGTTCGAGCTGAGGTCGGCGTTGATCTGCGCGACGGTCGTGTCGTAGGTCTCGACCGCGTCGGCGAACTGGTTGATGAGTCCGATCGCGTAGTAGCCGTTGCGGGCCAGGGTCTGGGCGGTCTGTGACGCTGCCGTGGGATTGGCCGACGCGATGTCGGCGATGTCGCCCTCGATCTCGGAACGAACCGCCGCGTGGTCGCTCGTCAGGTCGGTGACCAACGTGCTGATCGTGTCGGTGTGCACGCTGGGCTCGGTCGCTGCCTCGCGGATCGAGTCGGCAGTGGCGCCGTTGTTGTCCTCGGCGTACAGCGGAAAGTCTGAAGTCGGCATGTCCGTCCCCCCGGATGTGATGCTCTTCCACTTCCACCGTAGACGCTCCGACGTCGGACGGAAACCTCGCACCTCGGGCGAGGGTTCCTGAGCACCGGCTCTGGACGCCTCGACCGGGGTGCGCGGCATCGTGCGATGGCGATTCTCGTCGACGTGAGGCCGCTCACCTCGTCGACGAGCGAGCTGCGCCGTGACGTGCGGCGTCGGCTTCGTCGCGGACGCTGTCTCACTTGGCGGGTGCCGACGCCTTGATGAACTGCTCCATGAACGACGACTGGTACGTCAGCTCGGTCAGGAGCGGCGAGCCGCTGGTCTGGCGGAAGTCGTTCCACGCGTCCTGGATCTTCCGGCGCTCCTCGTCGCTCAGGTTCTTGTCCGTGATGATGTATCCATCCTTGTCGTACAGGTCGGGCCGGATCTGCGGCGGATCGCCCGTGAGGATCTCCGGCGGGATGCCGGGGAACGGCGCCCTTCCTGGGATCTCCTGCGGTCCCAGGTAGCCGTTGCGCGCAAGGATGCCCATGGCGCCGTAGGTGAGCTTGTCCTTCAAGGCGTCGGTCTCGCCGGCAAGATACTTCTCGGTCGTCGGCTTGGTCTCGAGACCCTCCTTGATCTCCGCGACGAGCTGGCCCTTGCCGGTGTCGAACGCCATCTTGGCCAGCTGGCTGGCGCCCTCGCCGAGCACGGTCGAGCCGCCGGGCACGAAACCGGCCACGGCGTCCAGAGCGCGCGACAGGATCTTCTCGCGCTCCTTCGCCGCTGCCTCTTCCTGCCCCTGGATCTGGACGCCGTACTTCAACAGCTGCCCCATGACGTCTCCGTGCTCGGTCTGAAGACCGGGGAAACCGGCTCGGTGGAGAGCATCCATGGTCTTGGGGCCGTGCATGCCGTCGAGGAACAACTGGGAGCGGTGATCGACCTCGCTCAGCATGGCGGTGGTGAGCAGCGTCAGGCCGGTCTTGTCGTTCCCGCGGCCGATCTCACCCAGCAGCTTCTGGAGCTGACCCGTGTCGATGCCCAGCTGAGCCGTATCCGTGTCGACGGAGTTGTTCAGGATGTCGTAGACGTCGTGGGTGTACCCGGAGGCCATCGCGCCGAGGTCGTCGGTCATCTTCTCCCACACGTGCCACTCGCCGTCGTGGCCGGACAGGTCGGCGACCTTGCGGAAGACATCGGTCGTGAACTGAGCGGCAAACTTCTGGTCGAAACCTTCCCCGCCGCCGATGCTGGCGGCCTGCATCGCCAGGCCCAGTCCCTCGCCCTCGTCGCTCACGCTGCCGGTGAACGTCCTGGCGTCGACGTCGCTCCCGTCCTTCTTGCCGATCAGGTAGTCGAGCATGCCGGCATCCACGTGGCCGTCACTGGTCTTGAAGAACGCCTGCGCAGCTTCGGGACTGTGCCCCATCGCGCCCAGGATGTTGGCAAGACCGTCGGTCGCGACACGCCCGACCTTCAGGTCGCCGCTCTGCTGGGTGTCGGGGTCGACGATCCCGGCTGCGTTGCGGTCGCCCCACACGGGATCGCCGTTCGCGCCCAGCCGTCGCTCCCACTGGTAGATGTCGGTCGCCAACTTGTCCATGAAGGTCGTGCCGAACACGCCCTCGGGCTTCTCGCCCGCCTCGCGCATGAGCAAGGTCAGCGCTGCAGCGTTGTGATGATGGCGGGGATCGTCCGTCGTGATCGCCTGGAAGTACTGGTCCGCCAGCATCGTGGGGTTCGTCGTGTGACGCGAGTAGGTGGCCAGCGTGAGGCCGGCGGCGTCCATGAACCTGCCGTAGACGTTGAGGGCGTTGGGATCCTTGCTGCCCACGACGACCTCGGTGAAGGCGGCGCTGTTGAGCGACTTGATGACGTCGGCGACCTCGTTCGGTGTGACGTTCTGGAACACGCCCGCTGCAAAGGCCGGCTTGTCGTTGAACAGCGTGAGGAGTCGCACCGTGTCCTGGTCGACCGTCGAGTTCTTGATGTCGCCGACGACGTCGCGGGACAGCAGCTCCTGCGCGCCCGCCGATATGACCGACGCCAGCTCCGGCGGGATGTCGGGACGGTTTCGCACGTAGTCGGCCTGCGCCTCGGCCGTCATGTTGCTCAGGGCCTGACGCTGTTCGTCAGGCGTGAGCGAGACCGCGGGCCACCACAAACCAGCGCCGCCCAGCGGGATGTACCCCGCGAGCACGAGTGCACGGGCCTGCTCGCCGCTCGGCGGGCCCCCCTCGAAACCGGTGACGGCGGTGGTCTCGGCCGTGTCGAGCGCGCGCACCGCGTCGTTGAACCGTCCTTGGAGCTTGGCCTTCTCCTGCTGGCGGACGTCGGCGAACGTGATGTCGTCGACGCCTCCGGCGCCGGCCTCCTTCCGGTCGTCGCCGGAGCGTTGCGCCCGCCACTGGCTCTGGGTGTTCTGGCGCAGCTCCTCGTTCAGCTGCGTGACCGTGGCGTCGTAGGTCTCGACCGCGTCCGCGAACTGATTGATGAGCCCGATCGCGTAGAACCCGTTGCGAGCGAGATTCTGCGCCGTCTGCGTCGCGGCCGCGGGGTTCGCGACCGCGATGTCGGCGACGTCGCCCTCGATCTGGGAGCGCACCGAGCCCTGGTCGTCGCTCAGGTCGGTGACGAGCGCATTGATCGTCGCCGTGTGGGTGCTCGGTTCGGCCGCGGCCTCGCGGATCGAGGCGGCGGTCGCGCCGTTGTTCTCCTCGCCGTACAGCGGGAAGTCAGGTACTGCCATGTCGGTGCTTATCCCCTGGAAGTGGTGCGGCGTCCCTGTGCCTAGACGCACGAATGGGACGCAGCCCGAAGGCTGCGTCCCACCCCTGAGACGTTACGTCAGATGTTGCGTGTGAAGTTGTGTCGAGCGCTACGGCCCGGTCCGCGGTGCGGCGTCAGACGGCGTGGTTGATCCGGTTCGCGATCGTCGTGTCGTCCGACACCGACTGCTGCACGGATCGGCCGCCTTCCTCGTCCTCGGCCCGTGTGGTCGAGGCGACGAAGCTGACGTTCGAGCCGGCGTTCGAGACCTGGTGCGACAGCAGGTTGCTGTCGTCGACCACGTGGTTGGTCACGAAGGACGAGACCGCACCCTTGATGCGCCCCTGCCCGACGGACCCCGAGGCGGAGTCCAGACCGTTCTTGAGTCCGTGCGCCGCGCTCTGGCTCCCGTCGGAGCGGCCCTTGATCTTGCCACCCGTGGCGTGGAGGGCGTCGACCTCCACGCCGGTGACGTTCGAGCCACCCATCGTCAGATCTGGCGCAGCGAGCGCTCGGCAGCGTTGCGGACGCCCTGGATGAACTGGTCGGCGTTCTCGGACGTGCGCTGCGCCGTGCGCTGGACACCGGCGTCGATGTCGTCGGCGTGACGCTTCGCGCCCGTGCGCTGGCCTTGGACCTGCTCGGAGCCGACGCCGTTCTCGAGCGTGTTCTGGATGTGGGCCTGACGACGATCGGTGTCGTCGTTCAGCCCGCGCAGCGATCCCTTGTTGCCAAGGGTCGCGTCGGTGTGGTTCTGGATCGCGCCGCGGTCGACGCGCACCTGGTCACCCATGATGTCTCCTGGTGTCTCGGTGGGCTCAGGCCCGGTTGATCTTGCTGTGAAGGTCGCTGGCGGTGGTCTCGAGCGTCGTCGACTCGGTCCGCTGTCCCGACGTCGCGTCCTCCTCGTGCGCGGCCGTGTCGCGCGTGAAGCGCATGCCACCCTCGGCGTTCGCGGTGTGCAGCAGGGCGTTGGCCTGGAAGGTGTTGGCCGTCGCGGTCGAGCCGTTGGCCGCCTGCGTGGCGAAGCTGCCCTTGTTCTGACCGATGAGGTCAGACGTGTGGCCGTGCTGCTTCTTGGCGAGTCCGGCGACGCTCTCGCCCTGGTTGGCCACGTCGCGGTGGCTTGCTGCCGCGCCCTCGTAGCCCTCGGTCAGTGATACGCGATCTGCGCTCATGCATCCCCCTGTGGTGTGCGTAGTCACTCAACCGTACGACAATTCGGCGAAGGACGACAGTGGGACGTGACGTCATCCACAGGGCGAGACGTCACGAGGCGTCGGGCACGACCGCCGTCTGGACGAGCGAGGCCGAGCCGTCGCGGGTGACGTACATGGCCCGGCCGCGGGGCAGCCGCTGGGAGGCGTGCCCACCGATGAGGCGGCCCTCGAGGCGGTCGCCCGAGAACATGAAGCCGGGCGCGCTGAGGTCGATGAGTCGCTGGATCATCGGCTCGAACACGGCTCGGCTCATGCCGCCGGTGCGGCGCGCGAGCACGAGGTGGAAGCCCAGGTCGCGGCCCTGGGGAAGCAGGTCGACCAGGGCGCCGAGCGGATCACCCTGCGACGTCGCGACCAGGTCGTAGTCGTCGACGATGACGAACACCTCGAGGCCCTGCCACCAGGTGCGGTTGCGCAGCTGCTCGGACGTGACGTCGGGTCCCGGGACGCGGGCGTTGATCGCGCCGGCCAGGTCCTGGGCGAGCTGTGCGGTCTGCTCCATGCCGGTCGCGTAGGACAGCAGGTAGTCCTCGGGCACGACGTCGAGCAGCGAGCGTCGGTAGTCGACCACCGCGATGCCGATCTCGTCGGCCGAGTGGCTCGAGACGAGGTTGTGGACGATGAGCTTCAGCAGGTTCGACTTCCCGGTCTCGCCGTCGCCGTAGACCTGCAGGTGCGGGTCGGCCCCCCACAGCTGGATCTCCGCAGGCCCGAGGTTGATCTCGGACAGACCGACGAGGACACCCTTGTCGCCCAGCTCGATCGGCGGCAGGTCGGACAGCTCGACGCGACGCGGCAGCACCTGGACGCGCTGCACGGACTGGCCCTCCCACTTGGAGACGACCGCAGCGACGTAGGCCTTCTGGTCGTCGTCGACGTCCTCGTGGTCCTGGCCGGGCTCGAGCTCGGGGATCGCGCTCACGGGCAGCGCCGTCTGGAAGATCGTGGCGGCCTTGCGCGTGCCTGTGATGCCTCGACCGACCGCGTCCTTCGGGATCTGCTCCATCATGGAGCGCTCGAACTCGGAGTCGTAGGCGTCGTTGAGGCGCAGCTCCAGCCGGCCGCCCATCGACCCCTGCATGCGCATGCGCACCTGCATGGCCTGGGTGACGGTCACGACGACGTGGACACCGAAGTTGGTGCCGCGTGCGGCGATGTCGGCGATCGTGTAGTCGAGGTCGTCGTACTCGTCGCGGAACGTGCCCCAGCCGTCGACGATCAGGAAGACGTCGCCGGGCTCGGTGTCGTCGACGTCGCCGTTGGCTCGTGCCCGGCGGAACGCCGCCATCGACTCGAACCCGTGGTCGCGGAACATCGACTCGCGACGGTCGAGGGTCGAGCGCACGTCGTTGACGGTGCGGCGGATCCGCTCCGGGTCGACGCGGGACGTCACGGATGCCACGTGGGGGACGTCCTGCAGCGACGACAGCGAGCCGCCGCCGTAGTCGATGCAGTAGAACGCGACGTCGCCGGGACGGTAGGTCGTGGACATCGACAGGATCATCGAGCGCAGGAGGGTCGACTTGCCCGTCTGGGGCGATCCCGTGATGACGAGGTTGGCCCCGCCGCCGGTGAAGTCCCACTCGAGCGGGAACTGGGCCTGGTTCTTGGGGTCGTCGACCCGCCCGAGGACGGCCTTGCAGGTGGTGACGGGGTGTGTGGTGTCCATCGGCACGAGCTCGCCGAGCGCCAGGTGGGTCGGCAGCGGGTCGAGCCACACGGGCCGGACGGCAGGGCGTCCCGCGCCCTCGATCTGCGTGCAGATGACGTCGAGCACGCTGGGGTCGGAGGCGGACACGTCGGCGACGGCCGCCTCGGCCTCGAGCTGCTCGGCGGCCGCCGCCTGCTCGGCCAGCCACGCCCCGAGACCGTTGACGGCGACGTAGGGCACGACCGGGACCGAGGTCTTGGGACCGTCGCTCGGGGGCACGTACGGCTGCGAGACGAGGGCGGCCTTGAAGCGGTCGAAGACCGTGGTGTCGACCTTGAGGTAGCCCGAGCCCGGCTCCGGCGGCAGGTGGAACGCATCGGGCACGCCGATCGCGTCACGGCTCTCGGCCTCGGAGAAGGTGCGCAGGCTGATCCGGTAGGACAGGTGCGACTCCAGACCGCGGATCTTGCCCATCTCGAGCTTCTGCGTGGCGAGCAGCAGGTGCACGCCGATGGATCGACCGATGCGCCCGATCGCGACGAACATCTCGGCGAAGTCGGGCTTGGCGGTGAGCAGCTCGGAGAACTCGTCGATGATGACGAGCAGGTGGGGGAGCGGCTCCAGGTCCTCGCCGGCGTCGATCCGGTCCTGGTAGGCGGTGACGTTGGGCAGGTTGCCGGCCTTCTTGAGGATCTCCTGCCGTCGCTGCATCTCGCCGTAGAGCGCGTCACGCATGCGGTCGACGAGCGTCAGGTCGTCCTGCAGGTTGGTGATCATGCCGGCGATGTGGGGGATGTCCTCCATCGAGGCGAACGTCGCGCCGCCCTTGAAGTCCACGAGCATGAGCGCCAGCCGGTCCGGACCGTGCCCGATGACGAGCGAGCTGACCATCGTCCGCAGCATCTCGGACTTGCCCGAGCCGGTGGCGCCGACGACCATGCCGTGCGGGCCCATGCCGCCGTGGGCCGACTCCTTGAGGTCGAGCATGACCGACTGACCGGTCGTGCCGATGCCGATCGGCACGCGCAGCAGGTCGCGGAGGGCGCGGGGCTGCCAGGTGCGTCGCAGGTCCAGCCTCGCCGGGTCGGGGACGCCGAGGATCTCGGTGAGGCCGACCGTGTCGGTGAGCCCGTCCTCGCCGTGGTCCTCGACCGTCAGGCGCAGGGCGGAGATCTGGCGCGCGATGGTGTGCTCGATCCCCTGGGGAGCGAGGTCCATGCGGAAGGGCTGGTCGCGGTGGGTGCTCGTCACGCTGCCGGACGCGTCGATCTCGAGCCTGAGGTCGACGGCGTCGGGCTCGACGCGCTGGGAGTCCAGGAGCGTCACGACGTGGACGCCGAGGGCGGCGAGCGGGACGCTCGGGTCGGGCGACGCGAGGTGCTGGCCCGCCGGGAGCCCTTGACCGTCGATCACGACCACCAGGTGGGACGTCTGGGCCGAGGCCTCCCCGCGGGCGCGCGAGTGGCGGTCGAGCCGGGCCTCGAGCTCGGGTGCGAGGGCCTCGGACATGGCGGCCACGGTCGCGGCGACGCGGCGTGCCGGCACGTCACCGTCGAGGACCTGGGTCTCCTGCGCGTGCGGGAGCCACTTGCACCAGTCCCACGAGGCGGCGGTCTCGTCGGAGCGCACGACGGCGACCTGGACGTCGTTGGGGCTCTGCAGCACGACGGTCTGCAGGAGCAGGTGCGTGGCGAGCGCGCGACGCGCCTCCGGGACGCCGATGACGCTCGTCGTGCCGATCTGCGAGAGCGGCACGACGATCGGCTGGTCGCGCAACGAGGCATAGCGCTGCTGCAGCTCCTGCGCGGCCTGGAGGCACACCGGGTCGAAGTCGTTGAGCGGCCCGGTGTCGGCCTCGAGCGTGAGTCCCGCCGAGAGCGGGACCTCGCCGGTGCCGAGCCGGACGCCGAGGAAGTCGGGGTGCGAGCGGCGACGTTCCCAGCGGCGCGTGTCGTCGCGGGCGATCGCGAGCAGCTGGTCGGCGCGAGGGAAGCGCCAGGCCTGCTCGGCCCGCTGGCCGGCGATCTGGTCGCGGACCGTGTGGCGCAGGGCCTCGACGTAGTCGAGATAGCGCTCGCGACTCTCGCGCAGCTGGCGCTTGGTCCCGCTGCGCTGCGAGATCAGCATGACGACGCCGATCGCGATGGAGCCGATCAGTGCGAGCACCGCCGCGACGGCCACGATGGGCCGGTCCCGCTGGGTGATCGCGACGGTGATGGAGCCGGTGCCGCTCATGATCGGCATCATCATCATGCTCAGCCCGGCCATCGCGGGCGCGCCCTGGCCCCGGTTCGGGGGCGGCTCGATCGTGAGCGGGGTGGACGTGGTGCGGGGTGGGGCGATCCGTGCCGGTCGCCTGACCAAGGTGGTGGTCATGGTCCCTGGGGCCTCCGCTCCGTCCGTGCACTGCGTGGTGTCGCAACGCTATGCTCACCAGCGCCGACGACATCCGCAAGGGTGCGATCACGACGGACGACAGGGGGCGGAGTGCTCACGGCCTACAGCCGCGTCACGGTCGTGACGTCGGAGCGGACGATCGACCTCGCGCTGCCCAGTGCCCTCGCGCTCGCCGACGTGCTGCCGCAGGTGATGCGGTACGCGGCGCCGGAGCAGGCCGACGGCGGTCCGACGACGTGGACCCTGGGTCGCGTCGGAGGCGCCGCGCTGTCGCTGACGCAGACCCTCGAGGACGCGGGCGTGCTGGACGGCGACGTCCTGGAGCTCCGCTCGCGCACCGACGAGGTGACGCCCGCGCTCGTCGAGGACGTGCGCGACGCCGTCGAGGACAGCGTGGACGCGGCGGGCGGCGTGTGGGTGACCCGGACGACGGGGTCCTACACCGTGCTGGCGGGTTCGGCGTTCCTGGCCCTGTGGGGGCTGACCGCCCTCCTCGTCACGCCCCTGGCCGGGACCTCCCGGCTGGCCGACCTCGACTCGGTCGGCGGCGCGGTCGCCGCCGTGGCCGCCCTGCTGTTCGCGACCTGGTGGGCCGACCGGTTCGCCCGCCCCGCCGACGCCCGGACCGCGGCGGCCGCCGCGATGCTGTGGGGCGCGATGCTCGGCCGCTCGGTGGCGGAGCTCGCCGACGCCGAGCCGGTCCTCGTCCTCGCCGCCGCTGCTGCGGGTGCCCTGCTCGTCGCGGGTGGGGCCCGGCTGCTGAGCGAGGACGCGACGTCGCACGTGGCGTTCGGCGTGGTGGTGCTGGCCGCAGCGGTCGCCCAGGCCCTGGCCACCGTCACCGACCTCACCACCGAGCACGGTCCCCGCGTCATCCCCGTCCTCGCGATCCTGGCCGTCGGGGTCCTGCCCCGCGTGTCCCTGTCGGTGGGCGGGCTGGCGAGTGCCGACTACCGCGTCCGCCACGTCGGTCAGCTCGACCTCGCCGCGCTGCGTCGGCGCTACCGGGCGAGCAACGCCGTGCTCGTCGGCTCCCTGCTCGGCATCGCCGCGGTCGTCGTCGCGTGCGGCGTGGTGCTCGATCTCTCGGGCAGCGCCTGGGACCGGTCGCTCGCGTTCATCCTGGCGGGCGTCGCCCTGCTGCGCTCCAGGCTCTTCTCGCGCACGCAGCACGTCACGCCGCTCCGCGTCGCCGGGCTGCTCGTGATCGCGTTCTGCGTCGCCCGCTTCGCGGTGCAGGAGCCCGAGACGGCTCCGTGGCTCGTGCCCGCCACGGCGGTCGCCGCCGCCCTCGGCATCGCCCTGGCGTCGCTGCCGATGTCGGAGATCACGCGGGCCCGCGTCAAGCGGACCCTGAACCTCGTCGAGTTCCTCGCGATGGTCGTGCTGCTCGTCGTGGCCGCCGGTGCGCTCGGCGTCTACGACGCCCTGGGAGGGATCCTCTGATGGCGGACGACGACAAGCCCGAGGACGACGGTCAGCCGGATCTCGGCGCGCAGCGGCGCCGGCAGGCGCAGGGTGCCGCTGCGGACCTCAGCCGCATGGGCATCGACCCGCGCAGCCTCGGCCTCACCGACGGTCCGCCGCTCCAGTCACAGCCCGAGCCGTCCGCGGATCCGGGCCTCGACACCACGCCCTCGGCGCCGGTCGTGCCGTTGCGCCCGGAGTTCGCCGAGCGCCAGGCGCCGCCCGAACCCCCTGCGCCTCCTTCCGTGCCGGCCCAGAACGTGACGGCCAACCCGTCGGCCCAGAACCCGTCGGCCCAGAACCCGACGGCCCAGAACGTGGCGGGTGCTCCGTCCTGGTCGGCCCCGGGGTCCGCGCCCCCTCCGCCGCCGGCGGACCGTCCGCTCAGCACCGTCGAGCAGCTGCTCGCGCGCACGGCGACGTCGACGCCGGCACCCCGGCCCGCGTCGCTGCTGGCCCGCACCTGGGCGCGCGGTGTCGTGACCGTCGAGGCGGCCGAGGCCGTCCAGGGCGATCGCGAGCTGGTCGACGCTGTGCGTCACCGCCAGAGCGATCGTCGCGTCGTCGCGGTCGTGTCGGCCAAGGGTGGTGTCGGGTCGACCACCGTCGCCCTGGGCATCGGCACGTGCTTCGTGGCCCTGCGTGACGACCGCTCGGCCGTCGTCGACGTCGGCCAGGGCACGCTCGCCCTCAGCACTCTCGTGGGTGCCTCGGCCGCTGTCGACGTCACCGCCGTCGGTGGCGCCGACCCCGACCAGCCCTTGCCGGCGGCGCCCTCGGGGCTGAGCGTCGTCGACTCGGTCGAGTGGGACCTGTCGCTCGCACGACGCGACCTCGCAGCCGCCTTGGACCGTATCGGCGCCGACCACACCTTCGCGCTGCTGGACGTCGGGTCGGCGGCCGGCGAGGGTGCTCACGCGGCGCTCGCCCGTGCCGACCAGGTCGTCGTGGTCACCACGCCGGGGGCGGTCGGCGCCGCTGCCCTGTCGGTGGCGCTCGACCGTGCCCGCGACGTCAACCCCGTGGCCGCCCGGCGCGCCCTGCACGTCGTGGTCTGCCCCAACGACGAGCTCTACCGCAGTGCCCACCGTGAGGTCGTCCAGCAGCTGGGCCTGCAGCCCTCGGCCGTCGTCGTGGTCCCACCCGACCCGTTCCTGGCGGCCGGCAGCGCGTACGACGCGTCGCGGGTCTCGTCCGCCACGCGCGAGGCGTTCGTGCGCGCCGCGGCCGGTGTCAGCCTCGGGACGCAGGCGCGATGAGCACCGAGGACCCGCAGAAGCCGGACCAGCCCCGGCCGGCCCCCACGCTGGCGCTGCAGAACACCCCGAACGCCGAGCGCTACGTGCTCGAGGCCGACGCCATGCGGCGGCGGCAGATGCGCTCGGCCCTGCTCCACGGCAGTCGCCGCACGTGGCGTGAGCACCAGCGCGTGTGGCCGTCGGT
This sequence comes from Aeromicrobium sp., assembly GCA_023257515.1. GTDB lineage: Bacteria > Actinomycetota > Actinomycetes > Propionibacteriales > Nocardioidaceae > Aeromicrobium. The sequence goes on along the minus strand of JALRCA010000191.1, from coordinate 7,626 downwards.
GGTCGTCGGCGTCGTCGTCGTGACCGTCATCATCGCGGGCATCATCGTCATGAACGCGATCAGCGCCACGACGAAGAACGAGAAGGAGAAGGAGCAGGAGCAGCAGCGCGAGCAGTCCAGCTCCGGACCCGTCACGCCCGGTCCGACCGCGACGGCGCCCCAGTAGGCGGCTCGAACGTCCGAGTGCGGTGCCGCATCTGTCCACTGGCTCGGCGCGACGCCCGGACGCCGTGTACGGTTTGGCCTTGATCGATCAGGGGCGATCCACCCCTCGAACGTGCCGAGAGGTGAGCCGATGGCGAAGTCCACGCAGCAGGGTCAGGCGTCGCGCCTGCCGTCGACCCGTGAGTCGCGTCCCGCGCTCGTCGCGCTGGCGATCATCCTGATCGTGGGCGGCGCCCTGGGCTCGGCCTGGCTCGCGATCCAGTCGGGTGATCGTGCGTTCTACGTGCAGGTCAAGAACGAGGTCGCGCAGGGGGCGACGATCTCGTCCGACGACCTGACCCGTGTGAGCCTGCCCGAGGACTACGCGAACGGCGTGCCGTCGTCGCAGAGCGACTCGATCGTCGGTCAGGCCGCGACGACGCGCCTGCTGCCCGGAACCGTCCTGACGCGCCAGATGGTCTCGAAGAAGTCCGGCATCGCCGCCAACCAGACCCAGCTGACGATCCCGGTCGATGCCAGCCCGTTCGTCGAGGGCCTGCAGCCCGGCGCGCAGATGGCGCTCGCGGTCGGCGGCGAGAACGGTCGCCGGGCGATCTATGCCGAGCTCGTGTCCGTCGGCAAGGCCGAGGACGGTGGGCTCGGCTCCGCCGGCAGCGAGGTCCCGATCATCGTCTCGATCGACCTGTCCTGCCTGAGCGTCGTCGCCCAGGGCATCGAGGACAACGCGGTCACGGCGGCGTTGACCGGTGAGAGCGACGTCCCGAAGACCTGCGGGACCTGACATGGGTCTGCTCGCGATCGCGTCGGCGAAGGGCTCCCCGGGCGTCACCACGGCGGCCGCCCTGTTCGCCGCCCTGTGGCCCCGCCCGAGCCTCGTCGTCGAGGCCGACCCCTCGGGCGGTGACATCGCCCTGCGCCTGCCCGGCCCCGACGGGCAGCCGCTCGATCCGCAGGTCGGGCTCCTGAGCCTGGTGGCGGCCGGACGTCGCTCCCTCTACCCCCAGCTCGTCCAGCACCACGTGCAGCAGGTGGTGGGCGGCCAGGACGTGGTGTGCGGCGTGACGTCGCCCGAGCAGGCTGCCGGCCTGAACCAGTGGCCGCAGCTCGGTGGACTCTTCGCCGAGCTGCCCGGCGTCGACACCATCGCCGACCTGGGACGCATCGGCGCCACGACACCGCAGAACGCGCTGCTGGCGAACGCGTCGTCCCTGCTCATGCTCGTCGACACGGTGCCGAGCAACGTCGTGCACCTGCGTGAGCGACTGCGTCGCGTCGAGGAGTCGTCCGGCGGCCCGATCGGCGTGCCGCTGCACGTCGCCGTCGTCGCTGCCCCCAAGCGCACGCGCGCGGTGCGCGAGGTCCACGAGGCGCTCGAGCGTGCCGAGATCGAGCTCGCCGGTGCGCACCACCTGGCCTTCGACCCGACGGGTGCCAGGTTCTTCCTCGGCCAGGTCGTGGGCAACCCCGACCGCACGGCGCTCGTGCGGTCGGCCCGACCCGTCGTCGAGGAGCTCGCCCAGCGCACGTCGGGGTACTACGTCCCGGCCGCCGCGCCGGAGCCTGACGAGACCACCGAGCAGCCGGTGCCCGAGGCGGCGTCCATCCCGCCGCCCCCGACCGGCCCGCCGGGCGTGCCGCCGCCTCCCGGGGCGTCGCAGACCTGGGGGGCGGGCTCGTGATCGACCACGACCTCGTCCGTACGCTGCGCGTCCAGGTCGCCGACCGGCTGAACGAGCAGCGGCGGCGCGACCAGATCGCCGGTGTCACGGCCATGAGTGCCGACGACGAGCGGGAGTACGCGCGCTCGCTCATCGTCCAGGTCCTCGAGGACCATGCGCGCTACGAGGTGGCAGAGGGCCGCCGCCCGATCTCGCCCGAGGACGAGGCCGAGGTCGCCACCGCGATCCACTCGGCGCTGTTCGGCGTCGGTCGCCTGCAGCCGCTGCTGCAGGACCCCGAGGTCGAGAACATCGACATCAACGGGTGCGACCAGGTCTTCGTGCAGTACGGCGACGGCCGGGAGGAGCGGCACCCGCCGGTCGCCGAGAGCGACGAGGAGCTCGTCGAGCTGATCCAGGTGCTCGCGGCCCACACGGGTCTGTCGAGCCGCCCGTTCGACTCCGCGAACCCGCAGCTCGACCTGCGACTGCCCGACGGCTCGCGACTCTCGGCGGTCATGAACGTCACGGCCCGGCCCGCCGTGTCGGTCCGCAAGGCGCGGCTCGGACGGGTCTTCCTCGACGAGCTCGTGGCCAACGGCACGATGTCGGCCGACGTCGGTGCGTTCCTGAAGGCGGCGATCCTGGCGCGCAAGAACGTCATGATCGCCGGCGCCACCAACGCGGGCAAGACCACGATGCTGCGCGCCCTGGCGAACGTCATCCCCGCGTCGGAGCGTCTGATCACGGTCGAGCGAGCGCTCGAGCTCGGGCTCGGCGAGACCCCTGACCTGCACCCGAACGTCGTCGCGTTCGAGGAGCGGCTGCCCAACTCCGAAGGACTCGGCGGCGTCTCGATGGCCGAGCTGGTCCGCCGGTCGCTGCGCATGAACCCCTCGCGCGTCATCGTCGGCGAGGTCCTGGGCGACGAGATCGTCACGATGCTCAACGCGATGAGCCAGGGCAACGACGGCTCGCTCTCGACGATCCACGCGAACTCCTCGCTCGAGGTGTTCAACCGCATCGGCACCTATGCCATCCAGGCCCGGGAGCGGCTCCCGCTCGAGGCCACGACGATGCTCATCGCCGGTGCCCTCGACTTCGTGGTGTTCCTGCGCAAGCACAACGACCACGCCACCGGCGGCGGGCAGGCCCGCATCGTCGAGAGCATCCGCGAGGTTGTCGGCCACGACGGCCAGGTGCTCTCGAGCGAGGTGTTCGCGCCCGACGCGGACGGTCGCGCCGCTCCGCACGCGCCGATCGCGTGCATCGACGAGCTGCAGGAGTTCGGCTACGACCCCGACGTCCACGGACGGTGGGCCTGATGCTCGAGGAGCTGCGCGTCCCGCTCGCCACGACGGCCGGTGCCGTCGCGGGACTCGGGCTCGCGCTGCTCCTGCTGGTGGTCACCGGGCAGCGGCTGGTGCAGCCGTGGGCCGGTCGGTCGTCCGGCTCCCGCAAGGCACCGACCGCGCGACGTACCCGCATGCTGCTCGCGGGCGTCGCCGTCGCGCTCATCGTGCTCATCACGATCCGCTGGGTCGTGCTGGCGGTCGTCCTCGGTGTCCTCGTCGGGTTCTGGGACCGCTGGTTCGGCGGCGTGCGCGAGGAGCGCGCGGCCATCCTGCGGGCCGAGGGACTCGCGGGCTGGATCGAGGCGCTGCGCGACACGATCGCCGGTGCGGTCGGCCTCGAGCAGGCCATCCCGGCGACGGCCGTCAACGCCGCCCCCTCGATCCGGCCGGCGCTCAACCTGCTCGTCGACCGGCTCCGGGTCAGGGAGCCGCTCCCGGACGCTTTCATGAAGTTCTCCGAGGACCTCGACGACGCCTCGGCGGACCTCGTCACCGCCGCGCTCATCCTGAACTCACGGCTGCGTGGCCCAGGTCTGCGCGACGTCCTCACCGCGCTGGCGACCTCGGCCCGCGACGAGCTCGACGTCCGCCGACGGGTCGAGTCGAGCCGGCGCAGCACCCGACGCAGCGTCCAGGTGGTCGTCGGCGTGATCCTGGGCGTGGCCTCGCTGCTCGTCGTGTTCAACCGTGAGTACGTCGAGCCGTACGGCACCCTCCAGGGTCAGGTTGTGCTCGCCGTCGTCCTCGCGGTCTTCGGCCTCAGCATCCTGTGGCTGCGGCGACTGGCCGGCGTCGAGGAGCCGGAACGGTTCCTGGTGGCGCCGAAGGCCCGTGACGACGAGCGCGTGGAGGTGAGCTCATGATCCTGCCCCTCCTGGCCGGAGCCGCGATCGGTCTCGGTCTCGCGATCCTCGTCCGCGTGTTCGCCAAGCCGCTCCCGGGTGTCGCCGCGACCCTCGGACGGCTCGACCGCAGCCGTCCGACGCGTCGCGCGCTCACCGGCAGCGCCGCCCAGCGCGAGGACAGGCTCGACCGTGTCCGCGAGAGCGTCGGTGGCCGGCTCGAGGCCGAGATGACGGCCCGTGGGTGGACCCTCGGTCGCGTGCGCGCCGACCTCGACGTCATGAACCGGTCCATGACGACCCACCTCGGCACGAAGGCGTTGCTCGCGCTCGCGGCGTTCGTCTGGTTCCCGGCCGCGTTCGTGCTGCTGGGCTATGCCAGCAACGTGGGCGTGCCGCTCGTCGTCGCGGTCGTCGCCGGCGTCGCGGGCTTCCTCGTCCCGGACCTGGCGCTGCGCCGCGAGGCCGAGCTGAGGCGCCGGGACTTCCGGCACGTCGTGGGAGCGTTCCTCGACCTCGTCGGCATGAACCTCGCCGGCGGACGCGGACTGCCCGAGGCACTGCTGGCTGCGTCGTCGTTCGGCGACCACTGGGCCATGGTGCGACTGCGACAGGCGTTGTCGAACGCGCGCATCATGGGGCTCACGCCGTGGGAGAGCATCGCGCGGCTGGGACGCGACCTGGGTGTCGACGAGCTGCGCGACCTCGCGTCGGCGCTCGCGCTCGCGGGCGACGAAGGCGCGCGGATCCGGTCCTCGCTCATGTCTCGCGCCGAGTCCATGCGCCGCAAGGAGCTCGTCGACGTCGAGGGCGCCGCCGGGGAGTCGTCCCAGTCGATGCTCATGGCTCAGCTGCTCATGTGCATCGCTTTCTTGGTATTCTTGGCCTATCCGGCGGTCAGTGGGCTCACATGACCGTCTTGTCGTCTGAAGGGGAAACGACGTGGCACCTGAGGTGTTCTACGCACGAGCGCTCATCACGCTCGTCCGGGGCTGGGCCGACAAGGCGCGACGTGAGGGTCGCAACGAGGTCGGGGCCTCGGCCGTCGAGTGGGCGATCATCTCAGCCGTCGTCGTCGTTCTCGCGCTCCTCGTCGGAAAGGCCATCCGCGACGTCGTCACCGACAACGTCTCGCAGATCAAGTAGCCGTCGCCGCGACCAGCGCGGCACGAGCGCGCTGGAGTTCTCGATCATCGCGCCGGTCTTCCTGCTGCTGATCTTCTCGATCATCCAGGCGGGTCTGTACATCTATGCCCGGAACACGGCGCAGTCCGCCGCGCGCGAGGGTGTCTCGTACCTGCGCCTGGCGGGCAACAACTCCGACCCGCAGTCGTTCCGCTCCGCAGCCGAGCAGCTGACGGTCTCGTACGCCTCGAAGATCGGGCGACTCGAGAACGTGAGTGCGATCGGGACGATCGACACCAAGACGGGCCGTGTCACGATGCTCGTCACCGGGACCGCGACCCTCCCGCTGGGAGGCGACGTCGAGGTCCAGCAGTCCTCGCAGGCCACGTTGGAGCAGTTCCGTGGTGACTTCCGCTAGGCGCGCCCGCACCGGGCACCTGGGTCGTCGGGACCGGGGGACCGCGAGCCTCGAGCTCGTGATCGTCGCGCCCTTCATGCTCCTGCTGCTCATGATGATCCTGGCGTTCGGGCGGTACGCCCAGACCGAGAACCTCATCGACCAGGCGGCGCGAGACGCGGCCCGCGCCTCGACGGCGCAGAACGTGCGTGCCGACGTCCCCAAGATCTCCGACCAGGTGCTGCAGGAGTCGATGGTCGACGCCCCGGACTCGTGCCGCTCGACGTCCAAGGTCGCGCGGATCTCGATGACTCAGACGGCGTTCAGCCTCCCCGACCCCAACGACCCGATCGCGATCGACTCGGTCAGCGTCGAGGTCACCTGCACGCTCGACCTGAGCGACCTGGCCGGGCTCCCGCTCAAGTCGGTCACGATCACGCGTACGTTCACGAGTCCCCTCGACCGGTACCGGGGCTACCAGTGAGGGGCCCCGGGAGCCGCGACGAGCGCGGATCGATCACGCCGTTCGTCGTGATCGTCTCGCTCGCGATCATCCTGCTGGCCGGGCTCGTCATCGACGGCGGGCGACAGCTCAACGCCAAGGGCCGTGCGATCGCGTACGCCCAGGAGGCCGCCCGTGCGGGCGCCCAGGCGATCGACGTCGACGACCCCGACCTGGACCTGCTCAACAACCAGGCACTGCAGGCTGCAAGTGCGTACTGCGCCCAGGCCCGCGCGGCCGATGCGGAGCTCGTGCAGTGCACCGCCTCGATCGAGACGGTGCCGGACTCGCGCGGCAGCTACAAGGCGGTCACGGTCACCGCGCGCGTGCAGGCGCCGACGATCCTGCTGAACATGATCGGCTGGAGCAGCCTGGATGCCGACGGCACCGCTCTCGCGCGACCGGTCAGCGGCATCTCGGGCCCCGACAGCGGCAAGGTCTCGACGATCGGGCCCCCGTCCCTGGCGCCCCCGAGCGCGGGCCCGACCGAGAACGCGCCGTCGGCCCCGCCGACGGCGGAGGTCACGCCGTGCACGCCGCGCGACGAGGACGACGACAAGCCCGGCAAGGGCGACGACGACAAGCCCGGCGACGACAAGCCCGGCGACGACAAGCCCAAGCCCGGTGACGAGGACGAGGACGAGCCCGAGACCTGCAAGACCCCCGAGGTCCCGGACCGCTGAGGCGGTCGATCGGCGTGGCGACCAGACCTGTGCACCCGGATCGGCAAAACTGGACGTTTCTCGCTATCCTGTTGTCGGTTCCGTCCGCATACAGGGGGTAGACGTGTCGAACCGCCGACCAGGGGTGCTCGCGCTCCTGCTGTGCGCCGTCCTCGCGACGGGTGCCTGCAGTGGAGGTGACGAGCCGGAGGCGAAGCCGACCAAGACCTCGGCCTCGCCGACGCCGACCGTTCCGGTTCAGCCTCAGGGCGAGTTCGGTGTCACGTACGACGTCGGGAACTGGGACGACTACGCGGACGATCAAGAGAAGCTGCCCGTGATCCTTGCTTACAAGAACGTGATCGAGGCAGCCCACGGATCGGTCAATCAGGGCAAGTTGTTGCCACAGGTACGTGCTTCGATGACCAGAGCCGGGCAGAGGCAGGTCCTCCCGGTGCTTCGGAGGGCACTCTCGAACAAGTGGACGCTCCCGGCCAAAGCTGAAGGACGAGTACTGAGCGTCAGGGGCTCCGGTTCCACGCGGACGCTCACCATGTGCGAGGTCATGAAGTCGATCAGCTACCTCAAGCCTGACGGCAACTTCGTCGTGAAGCCGCAGGGCTCGAAGCAAACGGTTATCAAGCTCTCCAAGACGGGGAGCGTCTGGAAGTTCTCAGGCGTCAAGCTGGGCAAGTCTTGCCAGAACGGGGGCGGGGAATGAGAACTCGCGCCCTGGTCCTGGCAGCGTCCGCGCTGGTCCTCTCCGTCGTCGCTGGCTCGTCAGCTGCCGCTGCCGACGAGCCTGGTGGATGCATCGGCATCACGTGCAGTGGTGGCGGCGGAGGCGGCACTCCGCCTCCGAAGGATGATGGTGTGCAGAGTTCTCCGCAGCGGGAGAGGCAGTACACGACGCCGAAGCG
>JALRCA010000145.1 GCA_023257515.1 Aeromicrobium sp. | reverse complement strand
AGGACGAGATGTTCACGCCCGAGCTCGACCGGCTCGCCGAGGAGCTCCCGGGCGCCGTCGTCCACCGCGTCTACACGCGCGAGCCCGAGGCGGGCGCCGCCCTCCAGGGACGGTTCACCGCCGAGCACCTCGACCACCTCGGCGTCGACCCCACGTCCTCACCCACCTGGTGCTGCGGCCCGGCCGGCCTGATCGCCGCGGTCCGCGACGTCTACGCCGAGCGTGGCGCGGCCGAGCAGCTCCACACCGAGTACTTCAAGGTGCCCTCCGTCGACCTGACAGCCGCCGACGCCACGGGCACCCTCAGCTTCGACGCCTCGGGCACGACCGCCGAGAACACCGGCGCGACCATCCTCGAGCAGGCCGAGGCCGCGGGCCTGGCGCCCGAGTACGGCTGCCGGATGGGCGTCTGCAACACCTGTGCCGTCAAGAAGCTCAGCGGCGCCGTCCGCCACGTCGTCACCGGCGAGGTCGGCGCCAACACCGACGAGACCATCAAGGTCTGCGTCCAGGTCCCTGTCGGCGACGTCAGCGTCGCACTCTAGGAAGAGGGAGTTCCATGTCTCGCAAGCGCACCCCCATCGCGCCCTATAGCGCGTCGGACCACAACGAGGCGCCCGCACCTCTCGTGGGCACCGACCGCACCAAGCAGTCGACCATCGGGCTCGAGTACATGAGCTACGAGGAGCTCGAGCGCTTCGGCGAGGAGCTCGACGGCATCCGCCAGAAGACGCTCGACTCGCTCGGCCAGGCCGACGCCGACTACATCCGCCGCGTCATCCGCGTGCAGCAGGTGTGCGAGGTGCTGGGCCGCATCGGCATCCTCACGCCGTTCTTCTGGCCGACGTTCGTCGCCGGCATCGTGCTCCTCGGCCTCTCCAAGATCCTCGAGAACATGGAGATCGGCCACAACGTCATGCACGGCCAGTACGACTGGATGAACGACCCGCTGGTCGACGGCAAGCGCTACGAGTGGGACAACGTGGCCCCCGCGCAGGACTGGAAGCACGGCCACAACTACATCCACCACACGTACACGAACATCCACGGCAAGGACCGCGACATCGGCTACGGCCTGCTGCGCATCGACTCCGACCAGCCCTGGTACCCCAGCCACCGGTTCAACCTGCCGGCCGCCTTCTTGCTCATGCTGTTCTTCGAGTGGGGCGTCATGTACCACGGCATCGAGCTCGACGAGTACCTCGGCGGCAAGATGAGCAAGAAGGAGTTCCGCGACCGCAAGAGCCGCGCGGCCCGCAAGGCCCGTCGTCAGGTGCTCAAGGACTACGTCGCGTACCCGGCGATCGCCCTGGCGCTCGTGCCGTTCGTCGGCTGGTGGGCCCCTCTCGCCGTCATGGGCGCGAACTTCGCCGCCAACCTGATCCGCAACATCTGGACGTTCCTCATCATCTTCTGCGGCCACTTCCCGGCCGAGGTGCAGTCGTTCGCCGAGGAGGACGCCGAGAACGAGACCCGCGGCCAGTGGTACCTGCGCCAGCTGCTCGGCTCGGCCAACATCTCCGGCAGCGCGCCGTTCCACGTCATGAGCGGCAACCTGAGCCACCAGATCGAGCACCACCTGTTCCCGGACATCCCGGCGCGGCGCTACCCCGAGATCTCGCACGAGATCCGCGACATCTGCACCCGCTACGGCCTGCAGTACAACTCCGGCCGCCTGAGCAGGCAGCTCGCGAGCGTCGCCCGACAGCTCGCCGCCTACTCGGTCAAGCCGTCGGACCCGTACAAGCAGGGCAAGAGCCCGGAGTCCAAGGCCCTGCGCCGCGCCAAGCGTGAGGCCGAGAAGCAGGCAACCGAGACCACGGCCGCCTGAGGCCCCTCGACGCCGCCCGTGTCCCACCCGTCGGGGAGGACACGGGCGAGCGTCGCTCCTCGCGGTGCGTCACAATGGTGGACGCCCGCCCCGCACGACGATCCAGGAGCAGCATCGATGGCGCTGAGCCGGTCCGAGATCACCAAGGACGTCGTCCAGCAGTGCGCCGAGGCCGCCATCGGCACGGCGGGACAGGTCGCGGCGATCATGTTCGACGCCGCCCGCCGCATCACGGTCGAGCTCGGCTCGTTCGGCACCGAGGTGTTCGAGATCGCCGAGGCGAGCCGTCGCGCGGGCGACGACCCGACCCATCCACGCGGCGACTGACCTCGAACTCCAGACATGAGGCCTTCCGTCGCCGTCGTCGGGTCCGGGGTGTCCGGACTGACCGCCGCCCACGTCCTGCGTCGCACCCACGACGTCGTCCTGCTCGAGGGTGACGACCGACTCGGCGGCCATGCGCACACCCACACGGTGGAGCGCGCCGGTGGTGCCGATCGCGTCGACTCCGGCTTCATCGTCCACAACGACCGCACCTACCCGCTGCTGCGCCGGCTGTTCGCCGAGCTCGACGTCCCGGTCCGCGAGACCGAGATGAGCATGAGCATCACGTGCGAGGACTGCGGACTCTCCTACGCCGGTGGTCGCAAGCTCGACGGCCTGTTCGCGCAGCGCCGTCGCCTGGCCGATCCCCGCTACCTGCGGATGCTCACGGCGGTCAAGCGCTTCCAGCGCCTGGCCAACGATCTGCTCGACCAGCCCGAGGACGCCGCCGACCCCCTGACCTACGGCGACTTCCTGCGCATCCACGGCTTCAACGAGCACTTCGTGCACCACTACGCGATCCCGGTCGTGGCGTGCGTCTGGTCCTCCGGGCGCGGCACCGCTCTCGAGTACCCGGCCCGCTACCTGTTCACGTTCCTCAAGCACCACGGGTTCCTGAGCGTGTCCGGCTCGCCGCAGTGGTACACCGTCGAGGGCGGCTCGCGCACCTACGTCGACAAGCTGGCCGCCGGGCTCGACGACGTGCGCATCTCGACGCCCGTCCGCGCCGTCTCGCGCAAGCCCGACGGCGTCGAGCTGCTCGACGCCGCCGGCACGGTCCACCGCGCCGACAAGGTCGTCATCGCCACCCACGCCGACGACGCGCTCGGGCTGCTCACCGACGCCACCGACGCAGAGCGCCGCACGCTCGGGGCGTTCGACTACTCCGACAACCACACCGTCCTGCACCGCGACGAGGCCCTGCTGCCCGCCGCGCGCGGCGCCCGCGCGTCGTGGAACTACCGCATGAACGGCTGCCGACAGGGCGAGGGCTCCCCCACCGTGACCTACTGGATGAACAAGCTCCAGGGTCTCGACGAGCAGACGCCCTACCTCGTGAGCCTGAACTCCGACTCCGTGCGCCCCGACGCCGTCGTGGCCGAGATGGACTACCGCCACCCGATCTACACGACCACCAGCGTCGCCGCCCAGGCCGACCTGCCCGCCCTCAACGACGGACGCACGGCCTTCGCGGGCGCGTACCACGGCTGGGGGTTCCACGAGGACGGCTGCCGCTCCGGCGTCGCCGCCGCCGAGTCCCTCGGGGGCACGTGGGAATGACTGCGCCTGGTTCGTCCGCCGCCCAGGGCCCGGCACCCCTGCCGGGGCCTGCACCGTCCGCCGCCCAGGGCCCGGCACCCCTGCCGGGGGTGCCGCTGCCCGCGATCGTCGCGGGTGACGTCAAGCACGCGCGACGTACCGTCGTGGAGCACCGCTTCTGGCACCGGGCGTACCAGTGGTTGGTCGATGTCGACGCCCTGCCGCGCGTGCCCTGGTATCTGCGACCCTTCGTCTCGTTCCGTGCCTCCGACCACGTCGGCGACCCGTCGGCCACCCTGCGCCAGAACATCGTCCAGCTCTGCGCCGACCGTGGCGTCGACGTCGCGGACCACCGCCTGGTCATGCTCGCCAACGCCCGCATCCTGGGTCACGTCTTCGATCCCCTGAGCGTCTTCTGGGCCATCTCGCCGCAGGGCACCATCACCGCCGTGGTGGCCGAGGTCCACAACACCTACGGCGAGAAGCACGTCTACCTGCTCCAGCCCGACGAGGCCGGTCGCGCCACGACCGACAAGCAGTTCTACGTGTCCCCCTTCTTCGACGTCGAGGGCCGCTACGACCTGCGCTTCGTGCTCGGTCCGGACCGCGTCTCGACCAGCATCGTGCTGCGTCACGAGGGTGAGGCCGTCTTCAGCGCGACATTCGGCGGCGCCCCGCGGCCCGCCACGACCGGCCGGACCGTCCGCACGCTGCTGGCCATGCCGTTCATGACCCATCGCATCAGCCTGCTGATCCGAATCCATGGCGTGTACCTGTGGTTGCGGCGCCTGCCCATCCGCACGCGTCCGCCGCACGACGACCCCGTCGTGAACCACCAGCCCCCGAACCAGGAGATCCTTCGATGAGCGAGACGATCGGAGCCAGCTGGCCCGGCATCGCCCGGTCCCCCAAGACGCCGTTCAAGGCACGCATGGCCCGGTTGATCCTGCGCCCCGCGGTCGAGCGGATCGACGTCCGCCTGACGTTCCCCGCCGGGACCGTCTGGGGCGCCGGCGGTCCGGACTCCCCCGAGATGCGCATCGTGCGCCCGGCGGCGTTCTTCAGCCGTCTGGGCGCCGACACCAAGATCGGGTTCGGCGAGGCCTACATGGCCGGCGACTGGACCACCGGCGAGGGCACCGACCTCGCCGACCTGCTGCGCCCCTTCGCCGCCAGGCTCACCACGATCGTCCCGCCGTCGCTGCAGAAGCTGCGCGGGTTCGTCGACGAGAAGCTGCCGCACGCCGAGCGCAACACCCTCGAGGGCTCGCGTTCCAACATCGAGCGCCACTACGACCTCTCGAACGAGATGTTCGCCGAGTTCCTCGACGAGTCGCTCACCTACTCCTCGGCCTGGTTCGCCGACCTGGAGGCCGACGAACCTCTCGTGCGCGCCCAGGAGCGCAAGATCGACGGCATCCTCGACCAGGCCCGCGTCGGCGAGGGCACCCGGGTGCTCGAGATCGGCAGCGGCTGGGGCACCCTCGCGATCCGTGCCGCCCAGCGCGGCGCGACGGTCACCACCGTCACGATCTCGCAGGAGCAGGCCGCCCTGGCCCAGGAGCGCTTCGTCGCCGCCGGCGTGGCGGACCGCATCGACATCCGCCTGCAGGACTACCGCGAGGTCACCGGCGAGTACGACGCGATCGTGAGCGTCGAGATGATCGAGGCCGTCGGCGAGGAGTACTGGCCGACCTACTTCTCGACGATCGACTCGCTGCTCGCCCCCGGTGGCGCCGTGTCGATCCAGGCGATCCTCATGGCGGACCACCGCTACAAGGCGACCCGGAACTCCTACGGCTGGATCCAGAAGTACATCTTCCCCGGTGGTCTGATCCCCTCGCCCGAGGCGATCGACCGCACGCTGGCGGGGCACACCAGCCTGACGGTCACCGAGACCCGGCCTCTCGGGCTGCACTACGCGCGCACCCTGCGCGAGTGGCGCGAGAACTTCGACACCCGCTGGGACGCGATCCGCGCGCAGGGCTTCGACGAGACCTTCCGGCGCATGTGGGACTTCTATCTCGCGTACTGCGAGGCGGGCTTCGGTGTCGGTTACCTCGACGTGGCCCAGCTGCGCATGGAGCGACGCTGACCCATCCCCCGGTCCCGCGGCCACGAATGACGGGTGTGACGACCCGCGCGTGGTCGCGAGCGAGGAGGAACGACAGTGGCCAGCATCTCCCGACTTCCGATGCCGATCCATGAGTCGTACGAGTGGCAGTTCGACGGCGCCTGCCGGACCACCGACCCCGAGACGTTCTTCAGCCCCGAGACGGAGCGGGGCCCGCGCCGCCGCCGTCGCGAGGAGCGAGCCAAGGCCCTGTGCGCCCAGTGCCCGGTCGTCCGCCAGTGCCTCGAGCACGCGCTCACGGTGCGCGAGCCCTTCGGCGTGTGGGGCGGCCTCAACGCGACCGAGCGCGAGCACCTGCTCCGCACCCGAGCCGGCTGAGACCGCCCCGGCTCGCGTCAACAGGCCTTGATGTACCAAGCCTCCCGGACGTTGGCGCCGTACATCTTGTTGTCCGGCGGCAGCTCCTGGATCACGCGCTTGTTCCGGTCGTAGAGACGGGCGACGGCTCCGCCGGTCTGGTGGTTGACCGCGCCGAGGTCGGAGTACCAGTTCGACAGCGAGTACATCGTGCACTTGTAGAAGTTGAACTGCTTGCGCATCTGCGCCGACGGGTCCCAGACCCCGACGCAGAAGTGTCCGACCGGACACCCGGAGTCGCAGACGCTGTAGGGCGGGCAGAACTCTCCGGGCTTGTGGAACGAGTACACGTCGTTCGGGTACACGGTCGGCGACGGATACGGATACGGGAAGGCCTGCGTCGTCGCGGCGGAGCTCGTCGCGCTGGAGAGCACGGTGGCTGCGACCAGGACGGTCATGACCAAGATCTTCTTCATGGGGTCCCCTCGATGGATGTCGATACCGGGTGAACCTCGTGCTCGTCGCTTTCACGCGACTTTCGCCCTGCCGGTGACCACACGGTCAGCGGGTGGTCGGAGGTGGGCGGGTCAGGGGCGCCAGCCGAAGCGGGGCAGGCCGAGCTCGGAGAGCTTGGGCCAGGGGTTCGGCCTGCACCCGGCGAGTCCCTTCGACTGCTGCATCATGACGGGCGCGAGACTGCCGCGGGCGCTGCACCCGGCGTGGTTCTTGCCGAACCAGTGCCCGGTCTCGTGGTTCACGACCATGTGCCGGTAGTCGCGCAGGGAGCGGTGCGCCGCACGCCAGGTGCGGGTCGCGCCGCGCCAGCGGGCGTCGTTCAGGATCACGTGGCGGCCGACGCGGCAGCTGAACCTGGTGCTGCACACCGAGGAGTACCGCGGGACGCGCGACGGCGCCGCGAGCACGACCGTGAACGAGCCGCCTCGGGCCACGCGCACGAGCTTGACGCCGCTCGCCCGCCACCCCCGGGCGTCCTGGTAGGTCTGGACGAGGCTGCGACGCACCACGGCGAGCCGCGACGTCGGCACCCCGTCGGCCACGACGCTGTAGGTGACCACCTTGCGGATGTCACGCCGGTGGCGCGTGACGCCGGGCGACGCGATCTTGACCGTCCGGGTCTCGTGGTAGCGGCGAGAGGCGGTGACGCGCGCCGTGACCCGGTGGCCGGGATCGGCGACGCGGAGCGCGTAGGTCTTGCGTGTGGCACCACGGATCGGCTTGCCGTCACGCACCCACTGGTACCGGATCGTCGGCGTGCCGCCCTTCCAGAGACCAGGGTGTGCGGTCAGCGTCCTGCCGTAGCGCCGGGTGCCCGAGACCGACGGCTTGCGCGTGTAGGTGAGGCTCGCCCCGCGCACGCTGACCACGTCCGTCGACACGACGGTCGACGAGTGATCGGGCGCGCTCACCGTGACCCGGGCGCTGAGGCGATGCCCCACGTCCGCGTTCGTGAGCGTGCGGGTGCGTGCCGTGGCGCCCGCGATGGGCTGCCCGTCGCGGAGCCACTGGACGGCCTCGCTTGCCGCGGCCGGGTCGTACGTCCCGGCCACGACCGACAGCGTCTGCTGGTAGCGGGGCGTGCCCGCGACCTTCGGCGCCTCGACCACCTGCACCGCGGCCGGCTCGTCCGCCAGCGCCGGCGAGCCCGTCAGCACGACGACGGCTCCCAGCACGATCCCCACGACCCGTCGTCCCACGGCTACTCCCAGAACACTCGCTCGACCACCTGACGAGCCTGCCGGGTCGCACGACGGTAGTCGTCGACCATGCGCTCGCTGCCCTCGAGACCATAACCCAGAAGATGCGCCACACCGGCCCGTTCGTCGGACTGCTCCACCATCGACTCGGCCGGCTTGGCCCGCAGCAGCACGATGGCGTTGCGGATGCGGCTCACGAGGTGCCAGGCCACGTCGAGCGTCTCGGCGTCCTCGCGCGAGAGCAGGTCGGCCTCGGCCGCGGCGCGCAACGCCTCGACGGTGCTGGTGGTGCGCAGGCCCTCGACCTCGTGCGCGTGCTGCAGCTGCAGCAGCTGCACCGTCCACTCGACGTCGGCCAGACCACCCCGACCGAGCTTGAGGTGCGTGCTCGGATTGGCACCCCGCGGGAGTCGCTCGGAGTCGACGCGCGCCTTGATGCGACGGATCTCGCGGACCTCGTCGTCACTCATGCCGCCCTCGGGCCAGCGCAAGGGGTCGATGAGACCGCGGAACCGCTCGTTCAGGTCGGCGTCGCCGACGACGGGACGCGCACGCAGCAGGGCCTGCGCCTCCCACACGGCCGACCACTTCTCGTAGTACGAGCGGTACGCCGCGAACGAACGCACGAGCGGACCGTTGCGACCGTCGGGACGCAGGTTGGCGTCGATCTCGAGCGGCGGGTCGTCCGAGGGAGCCGCCAGCATGCGGCGCAACGCGGTGGCCACCGCCGTCGCGGCCGCCGAGGCCTCGCCGTCGTCGGCGCCCGGCAACGGCTCGTGGACGAACATGACGTCGGCGTCGGAGCCGTAGCCGGACTCACGCCCTCCGAGGCGCCCCATCAGCACGACGGAGAACCTGGTCGGCAGCTCACCCCGATCGGCCGCGACCGATGCCTTGGCGGCCACGAGAGCACTCTCCAGCGTCGCCTCCGTGATGTCGGACAGTCCGCGCATGACGGTGTCGACGTCGAGCCGGCCCAGCACGTCGGCGATGCCGACGCGCGAGAGCTCGCGCCGACGCACCCGGCGGACGGCCTTGATGGCCGCGTCGGGGTCCTCGTGGCGCCTCGCGGCGAGCACCATCTCGCTCGTGAGGCGCTCCAGGTCGAGCGGCTGGAGCCCGTCGGAGTCGCCGAGCAGCGCGACCGAGTCCGGCGCGCGCAGGATCAGGTCCGTGACGTAGCGGCTCGAGGCGACCACGTGCGCGAGCTGCTCCGCGCCCTCGCCCTCGTCGCGCAGCTTCCGCAGGTACCAGTGGGTCTCGCCCAGCCCCTCGGAGATGCGGCGGAACGCGAAGAGCCCGCCGTCCGGGTCGGGCGACTCGGCGAACCACTCGAGCATCGCCGGCAGGAGGGAGCGCTGGATCGTGGCTCGGCGCGACAGGCCGCTCGTGAGCGCCTGGATGTGCTGGAGCGCGCCGACGGGATCGACGAAGCCGAGGGCCTTGAGCCGCGCCTCGGCGGCCTCGGTCGTGAGGCGCATGCCCTCGGTCGGCAGCGAGGCGACGGCCTCGAGCAGCGGTCGGTAGAAGAGCTTCTCGTGCAGCCGCCGCACCTGGCGACGGTGCGCCTGCCACTCCTTCACCAGGTTCTCGGCGGGGTTCTGGCGGAATCCCATCGAGCGGCCGAGGCGTCGCAGGTCCTCGACGTCCTCGGGCACCACGTGGGTCCGGTGCAGCTTGTAGAGCTGGATCCGGTGCTCGAGGGTGCGCAGGAACTCGTAGGCCTCCTCCATCGCGGCGCCGTCGCGTCGCCCGACGTAACCGCCGTCGATCAGCTGCGCGAGCGCGTCGACGGTCGTCGCGCTGCGGACGGACTCGTCGCCGCGGCCGTGGACGAGCTGCAGGAGCTGGACGGCGAACTCGACGTCACGCAGCCCACCGGGACCGAGCTTGAGCTCGCGGTCGCGGTGCGCCGCGGGGATGTGCTCGATGACGCGCTTGCGCATGGCCCGGACGTCGCGCACGAAGTTCTCGCGCGTGCTGGCCTGCCACACCATCGGCGTGACGGCGTCGAGGTAGGCCTGCCCGACCTGCTCGTCGCCGGCGGCGAACCGGGCCTTGAGGAGCGCCTGGAACTCCCAGGTCGAGGCCCACCGCTCGTAGTAGGCCAGGTGGCTCGAGACCGTGCGCACGAGCGGTCCGGAGCTGCCCTCGGGACGCAGGTTGGCGTCGACCTCCCAGATCGAGCCCTCCCCCGTGTGCTCGGAGCACAGTCGCATCGTGGCGGACGCGAGGCGTGTCGCGACGCGGACCGCGTCGTGGTCGTCGGGGTCGGTCGGCTCGAAGACGAAGATGACGTCGACGTCGCTGTGGTAGTTGAGCTCGCGACCGCCGGTCTTGCCCATCGCGATGATCGCGAGGCGGCAGCGGTCGGACTCCGGGTCGTCGGCGCGTGCGAGGCGCAGCGCGGCACCGAGCGTGGCGACCGCCAGGTCGGCGAGCTCGCCCGAGGACTCCTCGAACGACGTCAGCGCGGTCAGGTCGCGGGCCGCGACGTGCAGCAGCTTGCGCTGGTAGGCCACGCGCAGCTCGTCGGCGCTGGTCGCCGCCTCCAGCTGCCGGCGCAGCACGGCGAGCTCGAGCGGCCGGTGCGACAACGTGCCGCTCGCCAGGTCGTCGACCCGCTCGGGGTGGCGCGCCAGGAAGCCACCCAGCGCGTCGCTCGTACCGAGCACGATGAGCAGGCGCGCACGCAGCTCGTCGTCCCCGCGCATCGTGCTCAGGAGGCGCTCGACGCCGAGCGACTCCCCGATCGCCGCCAGCGACGACAGCGCCGTGTCCGGACTCGCGACCGACACGATCTGCTCGACGAGGTCGTCGTCGATGCCGGGCAGACGCTCGAGGTTCGCGACCGCGGCCTCGCCGTGGCGGAACCCTCGACGAGCGAGGGCCAGGTCAGGAGTGGGCGTCGGCACGCCCACAGGTTACGGCAGTGTTTCGCCGGGCCGGACGCCTAGAGCACCGGCAGCAGCCGGTCGAGCTCGAACTGGGTGACCTGCGAGCGGTAGTCCTGCCACTCCGCGCGCTTGTTGCGCAGGAAGAAGTCGAAGACGTGCTCACCGAGCGTCTCCGCGACGAGCTCGCTGCCCTCCATGATCCGGATGGCCTCGTCGAGGTTGCGCGGCAGGGGCGCGATGCCGAGGGCCTTGCGCTCGTTCTCCGAGAGCGACCAGACGTCGTCCTCGGCCTCGTGCGGCAGCTCGTACTGCTTCTCGATGCCCTCGAGCCCGGCCGCCAGCACGAGCGCGAACGCCAGGTACGGGTTGGTGCCGGCGTCGATGCCGCGGTGCTCGACGCGCGCCGAGCCGCCCTTGTGCGGCTTGTACATCGGCACGCGCACCAGCGCCGAGCGGTTGTTGTGGCCCCAGCACACGTAGTTGGGGGCCTCGCCGCCGCCCGCGAGCCGCTTGAAGGAGTTGACCCACTGGTTCGTGACGGCCGTGATCTCGGGCGTGTGGTGCAGGACGCCGGCGATGAACGCCCGGCCGACCTTGGACAGCTGGTACTCGGCGCCGGCCTCGTAGAACGCGTTCTCGTCGCCCTCGAAGAGCGAGACGTGCGTGTGCATGCCCGAGCCGGGGTGGTCGGTGAACGGCTTGGGCATGAACGAGGCCCACTTGCCCTGGCTCAGCGCGACCTCGCGGACCACGGTGCGGAACGTCATGATGTTGTCGGCCGTCGACAGGGCGTCGGCGTAGCGCAGGTCGATCTCCTGCTGACCGGGACCGCCCTCGTGGTGGCTGAACTCGACGCTGATGCCCATGTTCTCGAGCATCGTGATGACCTCGCGACGGAAGTCCTGACCGCCGCCCTGTGCCGTGTGGTCGAAGTACCCGGAGTCGTCGACCGGGACGGGGCGTCCACCGACGTCGGGCTTGCCCTTGAACAGGTAGAACTCGATCTCGGGATGGGTGTAGTAGGTGAACCCGGCCCGTCCGGCGCGCTGCAGCGCACGCTTGAGGACGTGTCGAGGATCGGCGTACGACGGCGAGCCGTCCGGCATCGCGATGTCGCAGAACATGCGCGCCGTCGCCGGGGTCTCGCCGCGCCACGGCAGGATCTGGAACGTCGCAGGATCGGGCTTGGCGAGCATGTCGGCCTCGTGCACGCGCGCGAAGCCCTGGATCGCCGACCCGTCGAACCCGATGCCCTCGCTGAACGCACCCTCGAGCTCGGCCGGCGCGATCGCGACGGACTTGAGCGAGCCCAGCACGTCGGTGAACCACAGGCGGACGAAGCGCACGTCGCGCTCCTCGAGCGCGCGAAGGACGAAGTCTTCCTGCTTACCCATGGCGTCATCCTCGCACGCAGACCGTTACAGCGAGGTTTCCCACTCACGGACTCAGGCCGGGTGCCGTCCGCGCACGTAGGTCCAGCCCGTCGCGGGGTCCCGCGCGAAGCGGCTGACCTCGTGCAACGCCGACCGCTGTCCCTCGCTCTCGTAGGTCGCCCGGAACTCGACGACGCCCAGCGTGTCGCGCTCGCGGCCCCGCTCGGTGCGCAGCACCTCGAGCCCGGTCCACGTGACGCCCTGGACGTCGACCGAGGCCGGACGGGTCGTGACGTGCCAGGTGCGCAGCAGGTGCGCCTCGTCCCCCAGGACGAACGCGCTGTAGCGCGAGCGCATGAGCCGCTCGGCGGTCGGCGCGGGCTCGCCACGGTGCAGCGGGCCGCAGCAGGCGTCGTAGCGGGATCCGCTCCCACAGGGGCACACAGGAGGCACGCACCCATCGTGCCGCACTAGGCTCGGAGCGTGCCTCAGCTACGACTCGCCCTGGCCCAGGTCGATGCTCGCGTCGGCGACATCGCCGGGAACATCGACCTCGTCGTGGCCCAGTGCCACGCGGCCGCGCAGGCGGGTGCGCACCTCGTCGCGTTCCCCGAGATGGTGCTGACCGGCTACCCGATCGAGGACATGGCGTACCGCCGCTCCTTCATCGAGGCTTCGCAGCGGGGGGTCCGCGACCTGACGCAGCGGCTCCTCGACGAGGGGCTCGGCGACCTGGTCGTGGTCGCGGGTCACCTCGACTCGGCCAAGGCGGCCACGCTCGCCGAGCTGCCCGACCGCCTGGGGGTGCCGAAGAACGAGCCCACCAACTCCGCCTCCGTCATCACCGGCGGACGCGTGGTGGCACGCTACGACAAGCACCACCTGCCCAACTACGGCGTGTTCGACGAGTTCCGGCACTTCGTGCCCGGCGACGAGACCCAGGTGGTCCAGGTCGGCGGGATCGACGTCGCGCTCGCGATCTGCGAGGACATCTGGCAGGACGGTCCGTCGGCGGCGGCGGACGCCGCCGAGGCCGGTCTGCTGATCGTGATCAACGGCTCCCCCTACGAGGCGGCCAAGGACGACACGCGCCTCGAGCTCTGCGCGCGACGTGCTCGCGAGGGCGACTGCGCCCTGGCCTACGTGAACCTGGTCGGCGGCCAGGACGAGCTCGTCTTCGACGGCGACTCGCTCGTCGTCGACGCCGCCGGCGAGATCGTCGCGCGGGCGGCGCAGTTCGAGCCCGAGCTGCTCGTCGTCGACCTGGACCTGCCGGCGGCGACCGCGCCCATGCCCGATCCGTCGACCCGCTTCCACGGCCTGCGCGTCGAGCGCACCGTCGTGAGCAGCGAGCCCTTCGAGCCGCGCGAGCCGCTCAGGCCGGAGGTCGCCGAGCGCTGGGACGACGCGGGCGAGCGGTACCAGGCGCTCGTGCTCGGGCTGCGCGACTACGTCGCGAAGAACGGCTTCCGCTCGGTCCTGCTGGGCATGTCCGGCGGCATCGACTCCACGCTGGTCGCCGCGATCGCGGTCGACGCCCTCGGCCCGGACCGGGTCTTCGGCGTCTCGAACCCGTCGGCCTGGTCGACCGACCACTCCCGCAGCGACGCCGCCGAGCAGGCGCGCCGCACGGGTCTGACGCTCACGACGGTGCCGATCGCCCCGATCTTCGACAGCTACCAGGAGGCCCTGCACCTCGACGGCCTCGCCGAGGAGAACCTGCAGGCGCGCATCCGCGCCGTCATCTGGATGGGCCTGTCGAACCAGCACGGCCACCTCGTGCTCGCGTGCGGGAACAAGTCCGAGCTCGCGACCGGCTACTCCACGATCTACGGCGACGCGGTCGGCGGCTACGCCCCCATCAAGGACCTGCCCAAGACCCTCGTGTGGGAGCTGTCGCGCTGGCGCAACGCATGGGCGGAGCAGCGCGGCGAGACGCCGCCCATCCCGGAGGGCGTGATCACGAAGGCGCCCTCGGCCGAGCTGCGCCCGGGTCAGCTCGACACCGACTCGCTGCCGCCCTACGAGGTGCTGGACGCGGTGCTCGACGCCTACGTCGAGCGCGACCTGGGCACGGCCGAGGTCATCGCCGAGGGGTTCGAGCCCGACCTGGTGGAGAAGGTCGTGACCCTGGTCGACCGCGCCGAGTACAAGCGTCGCCAGTACCCGCCGGGCCCCAAGATCAGCCGCCGCAACTTCGGCCGCGACCGCCGCGTCCCCATCACGAACGCCTGGCGCGAGTCACTCTAGCCCCGGCCCGTGAGGGCGTCGCGGTTTACCCGGCCGGCCGGGTAAACCGTCACTCGGCGCGGGAAACTTCCTGCGCCCGGCGACAGGTTGCCCCGCCCAGTGAGGCCGAGGGACGCCGACCCCGTGACGTACGGCACAACCGCGGGTGCCGAGCCGCGGCTGTGGCAGGCTGGACGTGTCCGTGGACCCCCGCCGTGGGGCCGCGAGAGAGAAAGGTCCCACCATGTCCTCAGATCGTCCTGCCCCGACGGAGGAGCCCGCCCCGTGCGGCTCCGCCACACCGACCGACGCCACGACGTCGCACGACGTCCGCCGCGTCCGCACGCACCACGTGCAGCAGTGGAAGCAGCAGGGCCACACGTGGTCCATGCTCACCGCCTACGACCAGTACACGGCCGCCACGTTCGACGAGGCAGGCATCCCGGTCTTCCTCGTCGGCGACTCGGCGGCGAACAACGTCTACGGCTACGAGTCGTCGCTGCCGGTCACGGTCGACGAGCTGCTGCCGCTCGTGCGTGCCGTCACCCGCGCCACGCAGCGCGCGCTCGTGGTCGCGGACCTGCCGTTCGGCTCCTACCAGCGCTCCCCGGAGCAGGCCTACGACACGGCGGTGCGGTTCATGAAGGAGGGCCGCGCCCACGCCGTCAAGCTCGAGGGCGGATCCGAGATGGCTCCGCAGGTCGAGCTGCTGACCAAGGGGGGCGTGCCCGTCGTGGCGCACATCGGGTTCACGCCGCAGTCGGAGCACAACCTGGGCGGCTACCGCGTCCAAGGTCGCGGCGACGCGGCCCAGAAGCTGCTCCAGGACGCCGTGGCCCTGCAGGACGCCGGCGCCTTCGCCGTCGTCATGGAGATGGTCCCCGCCCCCATCGCCGCCGAGATCACCCGGACGCTGCGCATCCCCACGATCGGCATCGGCGCCGGCCCGGACTGCGACGCCCAGGTGCTCGTGTGGCAGGACATGATGGGCCTGCGCACCGGCCGCGCGCCGCGATTCGTCAAGCGCTACGCCGATCTGCACGGGGTCATGCTCGAGGCGGCCCGCGAGTTCGCGGCCGACGTGAGCGCCGGGACGTTCCCCGGTCCCGAGCACTCGTTCGAGAGCTGACCCGCACGGGCGACGTGCCTGTCACTCGCAGGGACAGGTACGTCGCCGCGCAGCGCGTCATCATGGAGACATGAACGACCTGACCACCGCCGAGCAGCTCGGGGACTTCCTGCGCCGTCGCCGCTCCGCCGTGAGCCCGGACGACGCGGGCATCGTCAGTCACGGCGCCCGCCGCGTCCCTGGCCTGCGTCGCGAGGAGATCGCCGACATCGCCGGCGTCTCGCTCACGTACTACACGCGCCTCGAGCAGGGTCTCGCGACGAACCCGTCGACGCAGGTGCTCGACGCCGTCGCACGCGGCCTGCGACTGTCGGGCGTGGACCGCGCCCACCTCTACCGCCTCGCGGGCACGACGCCGCCGGTCGAGTCACGGCCTGTGGGCCAGGGCCTCCAGACCCTGCTCGACCGCATGCCGGACGTCGCCGCGATCGCCCTCTCCCCCCTCCAGGACATCGTCGCCTGGAACCGGCTCGGTCACGCCGTCCTGGCCGACCACCTCGATCCCGGTGCACCGTACGGCGCGACGCCTCCCAACAAGGTCGAGCTGCTGTTCACCGACGAGCGCGCGCGGCTCCTGCACCGCGAGTGGGAGCACGAGGCCTGCCTCGCCGTCGCCTCGCTGCGCTACGTGAGCGCGACGTTCGCCGACGACCCCCGGCTCGCACGCCTCGTGGGACGACTCAGTCTGGCGAGCACGGACTTCGCCCGCCTGTGGGCCGAGCACCCGGTCCAGCTGTGCTCCTCGGGCACCAAGCGCTTCAACCACCCGCAGGTGGGTCGCCTCGACCTGCAGTACGAGGTCATGCACCTGCCCCAGGACGACGGGTCCCGCGTGCTGATGATGCACGCGCTGCCCGGCTCACCGGACGACGACGCCCTGCGTCTGCTCGCCAGCTCGACCGTCACCGAGTAGGCGGCGGGCCGCGTCCGGGCCCATCCCTGCTCACCCACCTCACCGTCAAGGAGACTGACATGAGTACCTCCGTCGCGCCCGAATACAGGGCGCACACCCCCGAGAAGGGCCGTTTCGGCCTGCTCGCCCTGGCCCTCGGCGGCTTCGGGATCGGCCTCACCGAGTTCGTCATCGCCGGCCTGCTGAGCGACGTCGCCCGTGATCTCGACGTCAGCGTCCCGTCCGCCGGAGCCCTCATCTGGGGCTACGCGCTCGCGGTCGCGGTGGGCGCGTTCACCGTGACGGCGTTCCTCGCCAAGCAGCCGCCGAAGACGGCGCTGCTCGTGCTGCTCGGTTTCTTCGTGATCGGCAACGTGCTGACCGCGGCGGCCCCGGTCTTCGAGCTGGCCTTCGTCGGACGCGTCGTCACCGCGATGTGCCACGGCGGCTTCTTCGGCATCGGGGCCGTGCTCGCCGGCGACCTCGTGGCGCCGCACAAGCGGGCCAGCGCGATCGCGACCATGTTCAGCGGCCTGACGGCCGCGACGGTGCTGGGCGTGCCGTTCGGCACGTTCGTCGGTCAGCAGCTCGGCTGGCGCGCCACGTTCTGGATCATCGCCGGCATCGGGGTCCTCGCCACGATCGGCATCGCCACGCTCGTCCCGGCGCGACCCGCCCCCGCTCCGACCACCGGGTCGCAGTACGCGGTGCTCCGTCGACCGCAGGTGCTCACCTCGATCGCGATGACGCTGCTCATCTTCGGTGGCCTGTTCGGCGCCTTCATCTACGTCGAGCCGCTCGTGACCCACGTGACCGGCTACTCCAGCGCCGCCGTGCCGTGGCTGCTCGTCCTGTTCGGTCTCGGCCTGTTCGCCGGCAACATCGTCGGTGGACGCATGGCGGACGCGAACCTGACCCGCACCCTGCGCATCCTCGCCGTGCTGCTGCCGGTGACGCTGGTCGTGTACGCCCTCGTCGCGCCGTGGCGGGTCCCGGTGGCCGTGGTCCTGCTCGTCCTGGGCCTGGTCGGCTTCGCCACGACGCCGCCGCTGCAGCTGCGCGTCATGCGGTTCGCCGGCGACGCCCCGACGATGGCGTCCGCCGCCAACATCGCCGCCTTCAACGCGGGCAACGCGATCGGCTCCGCCCTCGGCGGCGCGACGATCGCCCTCGGCCTCGGCTGGGTCTCACCGGTGTGGGCCGGGCTCGCGATGAGCCTGCTCGGTGCGCTCCTGGTGTTCTCGCTGCGTCACGAGGAGGCGGCATGAGCACCGAGGTCACCACAGGGCTGGACCCGCAGGCCGCCGCGCACCTCGCGGCCGCCGCGGACGCCCCCGGCGTCGCCGAGCTGACCGTGCCGGAGGCCCGTGCGGCGGGACTCGGCTACCTGGGCCTGCAGCGTCCGATGCCGACCGACGTCGACGTCGAGCACCGGTTCGTGCCGGGACCGACCGCCGACCTGCCGATCCGCGTGATCCGGCCGCACGGAGCGTCCCGGGGTGGCCCGGTCGTGGTCGTCCTGCACGGCAGCGGCTGGGTCATCGCGAACCTCGACGTCGTCGAGGAGCCGGCGCGCGTGCTGGCGGTCGACTCCGGCGTCACCGTCGTCACGGTGAACTACCAGAAGGCGCCGGAGCACCCGTTCCCCGTGCCGCTCGACGACTCGGTCGCGGCGATCCGGTGGGTCCAGGACCACGCGGCCGAGCTCGACGTCGACGCAGGCCGGCTCGCCCTCGTCGGCGACAGCGCGGGCGGCAACCTCGTGGCCGCCGCGTCGGCCGAGCTCGCTGCGGCCGGTCGCCCCGTCGCGGCGCAGGCGCTGCTCTACCCGGCGCTCGACCACCGCGCGGGCTCGGAGTCGTACCGGACGTTCGCCCGCGGGACCGGACTCGACGACGTCGACATGGCGTGGTTCTGGCGCCATTACCTCGGCGACCGCGACCCGGGCACCGATCCACGGGTCTCGCCGATCCTCGCCGAGGACGTCTCGGGCCTGCCGCCCACGTTCGTCGCGACCGCCGGGCACGACGTGCTGCGCGACGAGGGCGAGGCCTACGCCGCCCGTCTGGCGGAGGCCGGGGTGCCGGTCGAGGCGAGGCGCTACGAGGGCATGATCCACGGCTTCTGGTGGATGGACGCGGTCCTCGACGTAGCCCGCACGCTGCAGCTCGACCTCGCGACGTTCCTGCGCGCTCGGCTCGCCGGCTGAGCGCCGCCGACGCGGCCGCGCTGACGCGGTGCGCTGATTCCCAGGCTCGCCAGGGAATCAGCGCACCGAGCACGGCTTTCTGCCCGATGCGCGGGTTGCAACGCCGGCGAGGCGACAAGAAACCGTGCCAGGCCCGCGTCGGATTCCACGGTGAGCCTGGGAATCAGCGATGCCGTGCCCCTCAGTCGACGACCCGCACCTGACGCACGTCGAGCCGCGGCACGTGGTCGTCGTGGCGCTGCGACGGGAAGTCGAACACCGCGAGGACGAGCAGCAACGGGTAGCCCGGTGACTGGCGGCTCTCGCGGACGACCTCGCCGTCGAGGAACCAGGTGATGCCGTCGGCGCGCCAGTCGACCGCGTACGTGTGCCAGGCGCCCACGTCCAGGGCGACCGGGTCGGCCGAGAACTCCTCGACCAGGGCGGGATCACGGAACGGGTGGACGCCGGACCCCAGCGCGACGGTCCCGTCGGCCACCGCGTCGCCGAACACCTCGACGAGGCAGATCTCGCCGCAACGCTCCGGCTCGTCCTCCATGCCGATCATCCACGCCGAGAACATCGAGCCCGGACCCACGTCCGCGCGGCACTCGACCTCGACACGGCCCAGCCGGGTCACGATCCCCCGCAGCTCCGGCTGTGCCTCGCGCACGACCAGACCCTCGCGGAACGGCTGCTGCCCCCGCGTGCTGCCGACCGGTCCCGACCAGCTGCCGCTCTGGACCCCCGAGACCCGCAACGGCTCCGGGTGCGAGTCCGGGCACCACCGCGGATGGTCCGCCGGGATCGTGAGGCTCAGTCCGTCGACGCCGGTGCTCCACGCCGCGGCGCTCGCGGCCCGGGAGCTCCACGCCGGGAGGTAGGCATCGACCCAGCGCGCCGGGTCGAGGCCGGTCTCGAAGCGCTCCACGAGCTCGCTCATGCACCCACCCTAGGACTCGTGAGGACCGGTTCGGCCGCCGTGCGGGACGGTCCGGGCGGCGCGAGACTGAAGAAGATCCCCACCCCCACCCGAAGGAGCGCCATGACCACCCTCGCCATCGTCGGCGCCGGTCGAGGCCTCGGCGCGGTCGATGGACGCCGAGGACTGACGCGGGTCAGACCGCGCGCAGGCCAGGACGAGCACCCTCGTCCCGGGCGAGCGCGGCCAGGGCCTGCTCGGTCGCGGCGTCCTCGGCCAGCAGCACGACCACCTGCTGCTCGTCGGACTCGGAGATCTCGAGGCGCTCGCGTGTGAGGCGCAGGCGACCGAGCCGTGGGTGGTCGAGGACCAGCG
Source organism: Aeromicrobium sp. (assembly GCA_023257515.1). Taxonomy (GTDB): domain Bacteria; phylum Actinomycetota; class Actinomycetes; order Propionibacteriales; family Nocardioidaceae; genus Aeromicrobium. Next base: position 4,431 of record JALRCA010000145.1, on the reverse strand, counting down.
CCGAGCGCGCCGGCGGCACCGGGCTCCCGTAGCGCTCGGTCAACGCGGGGCCGGCCACCGGGGCCAGGTCGGCGGTGAACCACTCGACGGCTGCAGCCGACGGTCCCATCCACAGATCGAAGGCCTGCTCGTCGGCGACCTGGTCCCAGTCGGCGAAGACCTGGCGGGCACGCGGGTCGACGAAGACGAACCTGGTGAGGTTCGGCTCGTCGCCGTCGAGCAGGCCCGTGTCGGCCATGAGCCCGGCGAACGCGGACGTGTGGGCGAGCACGTCGCCGAGCCGGTTGGTGATCATGGCGACGCCGGGCTCGAGCAGCTGCAGCATGCGCAGCGCGCTCTCGCGCACCTCGCGCGCCGGCGGCTCGGGGTCCCGGTGCGAGGCGCACGCGCCACCACTGATCTTGGTCAGGTAGACCAGATGGCGCCGATCGGCCGGCTGCAGGTTGAGGGCGTCGGCGATCGCGTTCACCACGCTCGGGGACGGGTTGCGGTCACGGCCCTGCTCGATGCGGGTCAGGTACTCGACGCTGAGACCCGCGCGCGCGGCGACCTCCATGCGGCGCAGACCAGGAGCGCGTCGACGCTCCTGCACGGCAAGACCCACGTCCTCGGGTCGCGTCGCGTCACGCTTGGCCCGGACGAAGTCCCCTAGTGGCGTTCCCATGGGAACGATCGTAGGCGCGGCTGCCCCCGCTCGTCTGCCCCTCAGGGTGGCCGTGGGAGGGCCAGCCTCGTCAGGGGCTCCCTGCGCACGCGTCACACGTCGCACGGTTCTGGCATGACACTCACACCTGACACGAAGAGCCGACTGGTCGTCATCGTCGGCAGCGTCCGCGAGGGCCGGTTCGGACCGACGGTGGCCTCCTGGGTCGCCGACATCGCCCGCAAGCACCCGGGATTCGACGTCGAGGTCCTCGATCTCGCCGACGTCGACCTGCCGCTCGCCCTGCCCCCGGTCCCGGCCAAGATCGCCGGCGACGACTACCCCCGGCCCGAGGCCATGCTCCCGGTGACCGCTCAGCTCGAGGCCGCGGACGCGTTCCTGGTCGTGACGCCGGAGTACAACCACTCCTACCCGGCGTCGCTCAAGATGCTCATCGACTGGCACTTCACGCAGTGGACGGCCAAGCCGGTCGCCTTCGTCAGCTACGGTGGCGCGGCCGGTGGTCGCCACGCGGTCCTGCACCTCGAGAACGTGCTGACCGAGCTGCACGCCGTGACCATCCGCGACGGTCTGTCGTTCCCGAACTACTTCTTCACGTGGGGCGAGGACGGACCGAGCGACGAGCGGTCCGAGACCTATGCCGTGACGATGCTCGACCAGCTGGCCTGGTGGTCGCGTGCCCTGCGCGCAGCCCGTGCCGCTGAGCCGTACCCCGGCGGGGCGTGATCAGGCGCGCCAGCCGAGCACGACGACGCCGACGACGTTGACGGCGATCCACGCAGCCAGCGCCGCGACCGGGACCAGCACGCAGGTCTCGGGCGCGGTGCGGGCGCGTCGCACCAGCACCGGGACGAAGCAGGCGAGCACGAGCAGGTGCAGCAGGACACCCCACCACGGTGCGTAGAGGACCGTCGAGACGACGAGCCACAGCACGACGAGCAGGCCGCCGGTCCCGATCCACGGGCCCGAGCGCTCGAGCCTCACGCGCTCGGCGCGTCGTCGTTCCACTTCGGGTCGTCGTCCCAGGACTCGTTGCGCTCGCGGACCTTCTCGAGCGCGTGCTCGGCCTCGGCCTCGGTCGCGTAGGGACCCAGGCGGTCCGCTGCGCGGCACCCGTCCTCGCCCTCGACCCGGTGGTGCTTGAGGCAGAAGAAGAACTCACCGTCACTCATGGGCCCATCCTGCCCCACCAGCACGTGCGGCACCTGTCGATAGCATCGCGGGGTGCCTGTCCTGACCGCCGGAACCGTCTCACCGCAGCGGGCCGTCCCCGCCGACATCGAGGAGCCCGAGTACGTCGGTCAGCCGGCGCCTCTCCCCTACCGCGGACCCCTCGTGCGAGACGCCCGCACGATCGAGCGCATGCGGGTGGCCGGGCGCATCGCCGCGCAGGCGCTCGACGCCGTCGAGGCCGCGATCGCGCCAGGTGTCACGACGGACGAGCTCGACCGCGTCGGCCACGAGTTCCTGCTCGCCCACGGCGCGTACCCGTCGACCCTCGGCTACCGGGGCTACCCCAAGTCCCTGTGCAGCAGCGTCAACGAGGTCATCTGCCACGGCATCCCCGACGACCGGCCGCTCGAGGACGGCGACATCGTCAACATCGACATCACGGCCTACAAGGACGGCGTCCACGGCGACACGAACAAGACCTACCTCGTCGGCGACGTCGACGAGGACTCCCGGCTGCTCGTCGAGCGCACCCACGAGGCCACGCTGCGAGCGATCCGCGCGGTCAAGCCGGGGCGTCAGATCAACGTGATCGGCCGGGTCATCGAGTCCTACGCGCGGCGCTTCGGCTACGGCGTCGTGCGCGACTTCACGGGTCACGGCGTCGGCCCGGCCTTCCACGACGGACTCGTCATCCCGCACGTCGACGACCCCGAGGCCACGACCTTCATCGAGCCAGGCATGACGTTCACGATCGAGCCCATGCTCACGCTCGGCACCGTCGAGTGGGATCTGTGGGACGACGGCTGGACCGCGACCACGCAGGACAAGTCGCGCACGGCGCAGTTCGAGCACACGCTGCTCGTGACGACCGACGGCGCGGAGATCCTGACCCTGCCCTGACCCGAGGAGCACCATGCGCACCGACACGCAGGACGGGGTCGTGACCCTGACGTTCGACCACCCGGAGCGACTCAACGCGGTCACCACCGGCGACCTGGACGAGGCGTCCGAGGCCATCGAGCGGGCCTCGAAGGACGACGCGGTGCGTGTCGTGGTGCTCGCGGGCGACGGACGGGCGTTCTGCTCCGGGGCCGACATCGGCGACGGCACCGACGTGTCCGGCGCCGGTGGCGAGAGCCTCGATGCGGCCAACCGCCTGGTGGCCGCGATCGTCAGGAGCCCGAAGATCGTCGTCGCGCAGGCCCGTGGTGTGGTCGCCGGCGTCGGCGTCTCGATCGCGCTGGCCGCCGACCTGGTGCTCCTCGACGAGGACTCCTACCTCCTGCTGGCGTTCACCCGCATCGGCCTGATGCCCGACGGCGGGGCGACGGCTCTCGTCGCCGCGTCCATCGGGCGGGCGCGCGCCCTGCGCCTGGCGCTCCTGGCCGAGAGGCTCCCGGCTTCGGAGGCCCTCGCCGCCGGGCTCGTCACCCACGTGTGGCCGACCTGCGACTACGACGCCGAGGTCGACCGGGTCGTCGGCGTCCTGCGCCGGGGGCCGGCCGTCGCCTACGCACGGACCAAGGCCGCGATCAACGACGCGACGCTCGACGGGCTCGACAGCGCCTTCGCCCGGGAGCGCGAGGGCCAGGTCGGACTGCTGGGCGCACCGGACTTCGCCGAGGGGACGTCGGCGTTCCGGGAACGTCGCGCGCCGAGGTTCAGCGACGAGCTCGGTCGTTGACGCCCACCAGACGGGTGGCGAGGCGCGCGTAGCGCAGGGCGATGTCCGCCGGCGACGAGGGGCCGCCCGGCTGGTACCAGGTCGGGATCCACTGCAGCATGCCCAGCACGGCGCGGACGGTCTCGGCCAGGTCGTCGACCACGAAGTCACCGGATCCGACCCCGTCGGAGATCACCGCGGTCAGGACGGCCTCGATCTCGTCGCGCACGGCGGTCTGCCGCTCGCGGTTCTCGCCCGACAGGTAGCCCAGCTCGGACTGCAGGGCAGCGAGCTCGGGTCGCGAGGTCATGCCCGACGCGATCGACTCGACGACCTGCTGAAGCCGGCGCACCGGGTCGTCGCCCGCGTCGGCGTCGGCCGCGCGAGCGCGGTCGGCGAAGTCCCGCGTCACGCCGTCGAGGAGTGCGAGCAGGATCGCCTCCTTGTTCGCGTGGTGGTAGTACAGCGCAGGCACCGTCACGCCCACGCGCCGGGCGATGTCGCGGACCGGCGTGCCGTGGTAGCCCTTGGCACCGAACTCTGCGATCGCCGCCTCGAGGATGGGGCTGAAGCGCAGTGGCTCGTCGCGCCACCACGACGGAGTCTCGGACATCTCTCCACCTCTCGACGCCGCCATGCTAGCGACTGAGCGAACGATCGATCCGAGCTGACAACCGGTCTAGGGCCGCCAGCGGTGGTTGCGCTGCCAGGGTCCGCCGTCTGGTGGTCGGTGCCAGATGGTGCCGTCGGGGTCTTTTCTGGTGTCCCAGTGGTGGTCGTGGACGACGTGGTGGTGTCGGCTGCAGTAGGGGGCGGCCTCGTCCTGGTTGGTCGCGCCCCCTTGGGACCAGGGGGTGATGTGGTGCATCTCGGTCCACTGGATCGGACAGTCACAGTCGGGGAACACACAGCCGCCGTAGACCGCGCCCGC
>JALRCA010000006.1 GCA_023257515.1 Aeromicrobium sp. | reverse complement strand
CTGGCGATGTTCATGCGGGTCGGCGGCGGCATCTTCACCAAGGCGGCCGACGTCGGTGCCGACCTGGTGGGCAAGGTCGAGAACAACATCCCCGAGGACGACCCGCGCAACGCCGCGACGATCGCCGACAACGTGGGCGACAACGTGGGTGACTGCGCCGGCATGGCGGCCGACCTGTTCGAGTCCTACGCCGTCACGCTCGTGGCCGCGCTGATCCTCGGCTCGGTCGCCTTCGGCGAGAAGGGCCTCGTCCTCCCGCTCGTGATCCCGGCCATCGGTGCCGTCACCGCCATCCTCGGCGTGTTCCTGACCCGCGCCCGCGTGGGCGAGAGCGGCCTGACGACGATCAACCGCTCCTTCTACGTCTCCGCCTTCGTGGGAGCCGTCGGCTCCGGCATCTTCTCCTGGTTCTACCTGCCCAGCAGCTTCGACAAGCTCGGTCTGCCCGGCATCAACCAGAACGACCAGGTCGAGGCCCTCATCACGCAGTTCTTCGGCAGCGAGGACCTCAGCCAGCTCGACGCCGACCCGCGCTTCATCGCGGTGCTCGCGGTGCTCATCGGCATCGTGCTCGCGGCCGTGATCCTGGCGCTCACCGGGTACTTCACCGGCACCGAGACCCGCCCGGTGCAGGACGTCGGCAAGACGTCGCTCACCGGTCCGGCCACCGTGATCCTGTCGGGCCTGTCCGTCGGCTTCGAGTCGGCGGTCTACACCGCGATCGTGATCGGAGCGGCCGTCTTCGGCGCGTTCTGGCTCGGCGCCGGATCGCTCATCGTGGCACTGTTCGCCGTCGCGCTCGCGGGCTGCGGCCTGCTCACGACGGTCGGCGTCATCGTCGCGATGGACACGTTCGGCCCGGTCAGCGACAACGCCCAGGGCATCGCCGAGATGTCCGGCGACGTCAGCGAGGAGGGCGCGCAGATCCTCACCGAGCTCGACGCCGTCGGCAACACCACGAAGGCGATCACCAAGGGCATCGCGATCGCGACGGCCGTGCTCGCCGCGACGGCGCTCTTCGGCTCCTTCACCGACGCGATCAAGGAGGCGTTCTCGCCGATCCTGCGCGAGGCCGTGACCGACCAGAGCCTGTCGCAGGAGCTCAGCGCCCAGCTCGACGACTCGCGCGGCGTCTCGCAGGCTCTGCAGGGCATCATCAACATCACGGACCCGGCGAACCTCGTCGGTCTGCTGATCGGCGTCTCGGTCGTGTTCCTGTTCTCGGGCCTCGCGATCAACGCCGTCGGTCGCGCCGCGGGCGCGGTCGTCTACGAGGTCCGCCGCCAGTTCCGCGAGATCCCCGGGATCATGGAGGGCACGGGTCGTCCCGAGTACGGCAAGGTCGTCGACATCTGCACGCGCGACTCGCTGCGCGAGCTGGCCACGCCGGGCGTGCTGGCGATCTTCGCCCCGATCGCCGTGGGCTTCGGCCTCGGCATCGGCCCGCTGGGTGCCTACCTCGCCGGCGCGATCGGCACGGGCACGCTCATGGCGGTGTTCCTCGCGAACTCCGGCGGTGCGTGGGACAACGCCAAGAAGCTCGTCGAGGACGGCAACCACGGCGGCAAGGGCTCGGAGGCCCACGAGGCGACGATCATCGGCGACACCGTCGGCGACCCGTTCAAGGACACCGCCGGCCCGGCGATCAACCCGCTGCTCAAGGTGATGAACCTGGTCTCGCTGCTCGCGGTGCCGGTCATCGTCAAGTTCTCCTACGGCACCGACGAGAACCCGTGGCTGCGCTACGGCATCGCCGGCGTCGCCGCCGTCGTCATCGTCGTGGCGGTCTACATCTCGAAGCAGCGCCCGATCGCGATCGGCGACGACGAGCCGCCCGCCCCGACCGTCAAGGACGAGCCCGAGCCGGCCACGACCTGACGCCCGTCGCGTCGGGGCGCCCGCCCCGATCCGGCTGATTCCCAGGCTCGCCGGGGAACCAGCGCGTCGAGCCCGCTGATTCCCAGGCTCGCCGGGGAACCAGCGCGCCGAGCCCGGTTCTCCTCACGAAGCCCGGGTCGCGCACCGGGCCCGGTGACGGATTCCCGGGCTCGGTCGATGGACGCGATCCGCTGATGACCTGGCGAGCCTGGGAATCAGCGCCGCCCCGCGGCGCCGCATCGGTGCGGGTGGCCCAGGTCTGGAAGGGTGGACGCATGATCGAGGCACTGCGGGACCGGCTGCGCGAGGTGGGGTTCACGGTCGACGCGGTCTTCGGGCTGATCGGTCCGGACGCGCACCGCGCCCTGGCCCGCAACGAGACGACGCCGGCGCGACGGGCGACGACGGACGGCTCCCCGCTCTCGACCCTCGTCAGGCTGTTCCAGCTGCAGCTCGACGTCCCGCGCGGCCAGGTCGAGCAGGCGTTGCCCGGTCTCGTCGAGCCGCTGGCGGCCGAACGGCTCCTCGCGGTCGACGGCGACGACGTGCGCGCGCTCGTCGACGTCCGTCCCTACGGCGACGAGACGCACGACTGGTGGGTCGTCGCCGACCTGACGCCCGGCCTGGACCAGCGTCCGGTCGAGGTCGGACCGGAGCACGTGCTCGGCATCAGCGAGGCCTCGAGCAGCCTGGCGCAGCTCACCGTGCGGGAGCCGGTGGCCCGGGCGCTCGACCTCGGCACCGGGTGCGGCGTCCAGGCCCTGCACCTGTCCACCCACGCGCGTGAGGTCGTCGGCACCGACGTCAACCCACGGGCGCTCTGGATGGCGGGCCTGACCGCGGAGCTCAACGACGTCGGGCTCGACGTGCGCGACGGCAGCCTCTACGAGCCCGTCGTGGGCGAGCGCTTCGACCTCGTCGCCACGAACCCGCCCTTCGTCGTGTCGCCTCCCAGCGAGGAGCGACTCGTCTACCGCGAGACCGCGTTCCCGGGCGACGACGTCGTGCGGCGGGTCGTGACGGGTGCGGCCGACCACCTGGTCGAGGGCGGGCGCTGCCAGGTCCTCGCCGCATGGGTCCACGACGCCGACCTGACGTGGCAGGAGCGCCTCGGAGGATGGGTCGCCGGCACCGGGCTCGACGCCTGGGTCGTCCAGCGCGAGGTGCTCGACCTGCCCGCCTACACCGAGATGTGGCTCGCGGACGCCGGGCTGCGCCACGTGCCGGACTACCCGCAGCACTACGCCCGCTGGCTCGACTGGTTCGCCGAGCAGGGCATCGCCGCGATGGGCTTCGGCTGGATCAGCCTGCACCGCACCGACCGCGAGGAGCCGAGCGTGCGGCTCGAGGAGTGGCCGGGTGCCGTGACGCAGCCGGTCGCCGACGCGGTCGTCGAGCACGAGCGTCGGGTGGACGCCCTGGCCACCGGCGCCGTCCTCGACGTCGCCTGGCGCCACGCGCCCGGCCTGCTGCAGGAGTCGCTCAGCCGGCCCGGTGCGGCCGAGCCCGAGCGCATCGTGCTGCACCAGGACCACGGCATCTGCCGTTCGCGGGTCGCCGACACCGTGACCGCCGGGCTCGTCGGCGCGAGCGACGGCGACCTGACGGCGGCCCAGATCCTCGACGCGCTCGCGGTCCTGCTCGAGCGGGACGCCGAGGCGCTTCGCGCCGACTATGCGCCCGTCGTCGCCGAGCTGGTCCAGGACGGGTTCCTGACGCCCCTGTGAGGATCCGAGGTGTCGCCGCCCGGGGTCGGGTGGCAGGCTGGGTGCTCGACTCCGTGGTGCGCGTCTGTTGACATCACGCGCTACGGTGTGCCCGCTGGAGTCCGTCCGGCCCCAGGGAGAGGAACATCCGTGACCACGCTCGTCATCGTCGAGTCGCCGAACAAGGTCCGCAGCATCGCGGGCTACCTCGGCGACGGCTACGTCGTGGACTCGAGCGTCGGCCACATCCGCGACCTCCCGCAGGGCGCCGACCAGGTCCCCGCCAAGTTCAAGGGCCAGCCGTGGGCCCGCCTCGGCGTCGACATCGACAACGGCTTCGAGCCGGTCTACGTGGTCTCGGCCGACAAGAAGCCGCAGATCACCAAGCTCAAGAAGCTCCTCAAGGACGCCGACGAGCTCGTCCTGGCGACGGATGAGGACCGCGAGGGCGAGGCCATCGCGTGGCACCTGCTCGACGAGCTCAAGCCGAAGGTCCCGGTCAAGCGGATCGCCTTCAACGAGATCACCAAGGAGGCCATCCAGCGTGCGATGGCCAACCCGCGCGACGTCGACATGGATCTGGTCGACGCGCAGGAGACCCGCCGCATCCTCGACCGTCTCTACGGCTACGAGGTCAGCCCGGTGCTGTGGAAGAAGGTGCTGCCCGGGCTCTCGGCCGGCCGCGTGCAGTCCGTCGCCACGCGCATGGTCGTGGAGAAGGAACGCGAGCGCATGGCGTTCCGCACGGCGTCCTACTGGGACGTCGTGGGCACCTTCGCGCCGCAGCAGCCCAAGCCCAACGACCCCGCGACGTTCACCGCGACCCTGGTGAGCGTCGACGACACCCGCCTCGCCGCCGGCCGCGACTTCGACCCCGCCACCGGACGCGCGCCGGGCAACGTCCTGCATCTGGACGAGTCGGGGGCCCGCGGGCTCGCGGCGCGGCTCGAGGGGCGCGACTTCGCCGTCCAGGGCGTGGACGAGAAGCCCTACCGTCGCCGGCCCTACGCGCCGTTCATGACGAGCACGCTGCAGCAGGAGGCGGGACGCAAGTTCCGCTGGTCCGCGCAGCAGGTGATGCGCACCGCGCAGCGGCTGTACGAGAACGGCTACATCACCTACATGCGTACCGACTCCACGACGCTGTCGGAGTCGGCGATCACCGCAGCCCGGGACCAGGCCCGTGAGCTCTACGGTGCCGACTACGTGCACCCGTCGCCGCGGCAGTACACCCGCAAG
>JALRCA010000003.1 GCA_023257515.1 Aeromicrobium sp. | reverse complement strand
GCGGGCGGCCGGCGCGGGCGAACAGCAGACGCAGGTAGTCGTAGACCTCGGTGATGGTGCCGACGGTCGAGCGCGGGTTGCGCGACGTGGACTTCTGGTCGATCGAGACGGCGGGCGACAGGCCCTCGATGAAGTCGACGTCCGGCTTGTCCATCTGACCCAGGAACTGGCGCGCGTAGGCCGACAGGGACTCGACGTAGCGTCGCTGTCCCTCGGCGAAGATCGTGTCGAACGCCAACGACGACTTGCCCGAGCCCGAGAGCCCGGTGAACGTGATGAGGGCGTCGCGGGGCAGGTCGAGCGAGACGTCCTTGAGGTTGTGCTCGCGTGCTCCGCGGACGATGATCTGGTCGGTCAACGCAGTCCTCTGTGAGGTCGTGGGTGTGCGCTTCGAGCCTAGTCCGGACCACCGACAGAAACACCCCGAGCGGCCGTGATGCGGGCGACCCTGGGGCGGGTGGGACGGGTGGGGCACGAAGGATTCTGCATCGCGCACGGAAGCGCCGGGGCGACGGAAGAATCTGCATCCAGCACGACCGGTCGTGCCGAATGCAGATTCCTTCGTCTCCCCTAGGCTCGGCCGCATGACGTACACGGGTGAGGTCGAGGTCGGCGGTCCTGGGGACGAGCGCGAGGCGGGCGACCTGCACGTCACGAAGATCGCCGTCGGCCCGATGAGCAACAACGCCTACCTGCTGCGCTGCACGCTGACCGGTGAGCGCGCGTTGATCGACGCCGCGAACGAGGGCGACCGGCTGCTCGAGCTCGCCGGCGACGACGGCCTCGCGACCGTCATCACGACCCACCGCCACCCCGACCACTGGCAGGCGCTCGAGCAGGTCGTCGGGGCGACGGGCGCCGCGACGGTCGCCGGCGAGCTGGACGCCGACGAGCTCCCCGTGCCCGTCACGCGCCGGGTCGGCGACGGCGCGCGAGTCCGCGTCGGCTCGTGCGAGCTCGAGGTCATCCACCTCGTCGGCCACACGCCCGGCTCGATCGCCCTCGCCTACGACGACCCCGACGGCGTGGTCCACCTCTTCACCGGCGACTGCCTGTTCCCCGGCGGCGTCGGCAAGACCTGGTCCCCCGAGGACTTCGCGACCCTGATCGACGACGTCGAGCACAAGCTGTTCGACCGCTTCCCCGACGACACGTGGTTCTACCCCGGCCACGGCGACGACTCGACCCTCGGCGCCGAGCGGCCGCACCTGGGTGAGTGGCGCGAGCGCGGTTGGTGAGCCTCTTCTGGGACGCCGCGGCGCTCGTCGGCGTCGTCGCCGGCCTCGGTGCGATCAGTCCATTCGCCTACCGACAGGTGCGGCGCGCCTCGAGACGCGACTCTCTCCTCCGCTCGTTTCCCAGGATGCTGCCGCCGTGGCTGCTCATGATCGGCGCTATGTCACTCGCGGCCTACGGTGACATGAACGGGCGGCCGGTGCTGTCGGCGGCGGGGATCGTCGGGTTCCTCGGGCTCTCCGCCTGGTTCGGGGGCCTGTGCATCCCTGCCGTCATCGGCTTCTGGTTCGGACCCGGCGACGACGAGCCCCGGCGCCGGCCACGGTCCGGGTGATGCCATCCGGCGCGCTCGGCCGGCTGTGGGTCCCTGGGCTTGGCGAAGGGACATGAGCCTTCGACAAGCCTCAGGGACCGCGTTGCTCAGGGTCCGAGGCAGGCTCAGGGTCCGAGCTCTATCCCCGCCAGAGCTCGATGAGCTCCTGCCGGAAGGCGGCGTAGGTCTCGCGCAACGCCGTCCCCGGCCAGTCGTCGGGCAGCAGCTCGCGCGGGAGCAGGGGGTCGGCGACGAGGTGACGGACGATCGCGGCGGCGACCGCGGTGCGGGTGGCGAGGTCGGACTCCGTCGCCAGGCGGTCGGACAGCAGCAGGGCCGTGTCCGCCCACGCAGCCGGGTCGAACAGCTCCGATGCGAGGTCGCGCGCCTCGCGGTCCGGCCAAGCGGACAGCAGCTCCAGGCTCGGTGCCGACTCCTCGGACGGCGTCCACGCGAGGTTGGCGGGCCGGGTCCACACGCCCTCGCGCAGCTCGGCGAACCGGGCGTCGACCATCCGCTGCCGCAGCGAGGCCCGTCGCGACGCCTCGGCTCCGACCTCGGTCACGACCGCGACGCGCCAGGTGCCGTCCCAGTGGTCCGTCGGCTCCACCAGGGCGGCGTCCTGCCGCTCCTGGCGCGCCAGCAGCCGCGGACTCAGGCGGTGCACGCCGTCCCGACGCTCCAGGTCGCCTGCCGCGACCATCCGCGTGAGCGCGACGCGGACGGCCTGCTCGCTGATGCCGAGTCCGCGCCCCCATTCCACGAGCGCGCGACCCGTCGCCTCCGGCGGGTGGGTGCCGAGCAGGACGCTCAGGATCGCCGACCGTGCCGTGAGCGGACGCACGACCACACGGTTGGGGGTCGTGGTCACGAGGGCCGTGGCTTCGCGTCGCCGAACGGCTCGTCGCGCTCCCGCACGGCCTCGCGGAAGCCGACGGTGGCCGCCCGCTGCTGGAACGCGTAGCCCTCGCGCGTGTGGCGCGAGACGCCGTCGAAGACCGTGCTGACCATCCCCGAGTTGAGCACGCCCTGCGACAGCAGGGCACTGTTCAGGGCGAGCTTGATCATCATGAGCTGGTTGACCGGGACGTTCGAGATCTTCTCGACCAGCTCCTCCGTCGCCGCGTCGAGCTGGTCGGCGGGCACGGACTCCACGGCGAGGCCCCACTCGGCCGCCTGCCGACCCGTGAGCGAGTCCCCCGTCAGCAACAACCGCTTCGCGCGGGCGTCGCCGAGCCGGTGCGCCCACATGCCCGCCGCCGGGACGCCCCACACCCGGGTGGGCGGGTAGCCGATGCGCGCGTCGTCGGCGCAGATGATCTGGTCGGCGAACAGGGCGATGTCGCTGCCGCCGGCGACCGCGAAGCCTTGGATCTTGACCACGGTCGGCTTGTCGGCGTGCAGGAGCGAGGCGAACCCCCGGTTGAAGCGGCTCATCATGGCGTAGTCGGCCATCGGGTCCCACGTGCCCGACGGGTCGTGGTTGCGCGCCTGCACCACGGGGTCGATCACCGTGCCCTCGGTGGACTGCTGACCGGGCGCCTCGCTCGCGCCCTCGGCGTAGATCGACAGGTCGTACCCGCCGCAGAACCCCTTGCCCCGCCCGCTGAGCAGGATGACGTGGACGCGGGGGTCCAGGTCGGCGCGCTCGACGGCGTGCGCGAGATCGAGCGGGGTGTCGTTCGTGATGGCGTTGCCGCGCTCGGGCCGGTCGAACGTCAGCCGGGCGATCCGCCCGGTGACCTCGTAGGTCAGGGTCGGGTAGGTGGCGTGGTCGACCGGTGTCGGTCGGTCGGCGTAGGGCGAGTCGTCGCCCTCGGTCGTTCCCTCGCGCCAGGCGGCGGGCCGGTCACCGCTCACGAGCCGACCTTGGGCGTGGACCGCTCGATGATCGCCGCCGTGTCGACGCCGGTGGGCAGGGTGCCGAGCACGTTGCCCCACTCACCGCCGAGACGGCTGCGCGTGAACGCGTCCGCGACCGCCGGGTGACCGTGCCGCACGAGCAACGAGCCCTGCAGCAGCTGGGCCATGTCACCGACGACGGTCCGCGCGCGGTGCTGGAGCGTCTCGACGTCGGCGAACGCCTCCTTCAGCCGCTGCGTGGCGGCGTCCAGGTGGCGGTCGGCGCCGGATGCGCGTTCGACCTCCTCGAAGAACGCCTCGACCGTCTGCGGCTGACGTCCCATGGCGCGCAGCGCGTCGAGCGCCGCGACGTTGCCGGAGCCCTCCCACACCGACAGCAGCGGCGCCTCCCGGTACAGGCGGGGCATGCGGGAGTCCTCGACGTAGCCGTTGCCGCCGAGGCACTCCAGCGCCTCGGCCGCGTGCAGGGGCCCCCGCTTGCACACGTGGTACTTGCTGACCGCGAGCGAGATCCGCCGCAGGTCGGTCGCCCGTTCGTCGCCTCCAGCCGCGCGGTCGGTGAGGGCCGCCAGCCACAGCGCGACGGTGGTGGACGCCTCGGCCTCGACCGCCAGGTCGGCCAGCACGTTGCGCATGAGGGGCTGGTCGACCAGCGCGGCACCGAAGGCCCGGCGGTGGACCGCGTGGTGGATCGCCTGCTGCGTCCCGACCCGCATGCCGGTCGCGCTGCCGAGGGTGCAGTCGAGACGCGTCATGTTGACCATCTCGATGATGGTGGGGACGCCGCGGCCCTCGTCGCCGACGAGCCAGCCGTGGGCCCCCTCGTACTCGACCTCGCTGCTGGCGTTCGAGTGGTTACCCAGCTTGTCCTTGAGCCGCATGACCGCCATCGCGTTGCGGGTGCCGTCGGGCAGGATGCGCGGCACGAAGAAGCACGAGAGACCGCCGGGCGCCTGGGCGAGCACCAGCAGCAGGTCCGACATCGGGGCGGACGTGAACCACTTGTGGCCGGTCAGGCGGTAGGTGCCGTCCGGCTGCGGGACCGCCTCGGTGCGGTTGGCGCGGACGTCGGAGCCGCCCTGCTTCTCGGTCATCGACATGCCGGCGATCAGCCCGCGCTTCTCGAGCGGTGGCCGGTGGGAGGTGTCGTACTCCAGCGTCGACAGCAGCGGCTCGTACTGCGCCGAGAGCTCCGCGTTCGCTCGCAGCGCCGGCACCACCGCGTACGTCATCGAGATGGGGCAGCCGTGGCCCGCGTCGACCGCGCCCCACACCGACGAGCGCACCGCACGGGTGAGGTGCGGGTTCGGACGGGCGTCGGCCCACACCGCGCCGTGCAGACCGAGTCCGACGGCCGTCTCCATGAGCCGGTGGTAGCTCGGGTCGTAGCGGACCTCGTCGATGCGGTTCCCGTAGCGGTCGTGCGTGTGCAGGACGGGCGGGTGCGCCTCGGCGAGGTCACCCCACTCCTGAGCCTCGGCGCTGCCCGCAAGCCGACCGACCTCGTGCACCTCGTCGAGAGCGTGCTCGGCGCCCTCGCGCCGGAGCGCCTCGAGGAACGGCGGGTAGTCCGCGGCGTCGTGGCCGACGAGGGGCGGGACCTGGTTCGTGACGGTGTGGGTGGCGCTCACGGGACCTCCTGGGGTGATGCGGGTCCTCGCAGTGTTACACATGCGATGCGGTCGTGCTAGGACCGTAATGCGGGGCGAACGAACCGACCACGTTTTCCTTGCCGATGGCGGCGTTGCAGC
>JALRCA010000279.1 GCA_023257515.1 Aeromicrobium sp. | reverse complement strand
TCCGCCACTTCCACCCCGAGCGCACGTCCTACCCCGAGGACAAGACCGTGATCATGCGGGAGTTCTCGCGGTTCGCCGAGCGCACGGACGAGCCGTACTACCCGGTCAACACCGAGAACGACCGCGAGCGACTGCTGGCCTACCGCTCGCTGGCCGAGGGCGAGCAGGACGTGTTCTTCGGTGGACGACTGGGAACCTACAAGTACCTCGACATGCACATGGCCATCGGCGCGGCCCTGTCGACGTTCCGCAACCAGGTCGGCCCCCGCCTCGGCGGCTGACCCCACCCCCAGGCCCCCCACCCCGGGGTGGGGCGGGTGGCCCTTTTTGGGGGTTCAGGCGGGGGCGGGCTCGGTCGGGGCGAGCGGCTCCGGCTCGGGATCGGCCGGCCGGGTCTCGACCACGAAGCGCGAGACGATCGTGGCCGCCGTGACGACGAGCGCGGCGACGGCGCCCGCCGCCACGAGCACGTAGACGGCCGTACCGGCCGGACCGGCGTCGACCATCGCGCCCAGGTCGCCGTCCCACAGGCGACGCGCCGAGAACAACCATGCCGCGACCGGGACGACGACGACGGCGAGGGCCAGCACCGTCCCCGCGACGCGGCCGACGGCACGGCGGCGCAGGGACGCCGCCCACACCGTGGCGACGCAGAGCGCGAGCGCGATGATGCCGCCGAACAGGTAGCGCCCCTGGATGCCCTGGATGCGGCCGTGGTTCCAGTAGATCTCCCACGAGTGGTGGAAGGTCAGGCCCGTGACGAAGGCGGGGTAGAGGAAGGTCAGGAGCAGCACGAGGCGCTGCTTGCTGAGCACGAACGCCGCGACCACCACGAGGGCGGCCAGCACGGTCGCGGTCAGCAGGATCCACTGCGGGAACGTGAGCGACTCGCGGACCGATCCCCAGAACGTCTGCATGAGGCGCCGGATGCCGAGGTCGAGGTAGGAGCTCATCGAGTACGCAGGATCGGCGACCGGGTCGCGACCCGACCCGAAGTTGCTCGGCTGCAGCGTGCCGAAGACGAGGATGTTGCGCACCCACCACCAGCCGCCGATGACGAAGGCCAGGATGCCGGCGCCGAGGGGGATCCAGAACCTCTGGCGCCACGTCCGACCGGCGCGCCAGCCGGCGACCAGCAGGAAGACCGCCAGCACCGGGATCGCGGTGAGCATGAGTCCCTTCGTGAGCAGACCGCCCCCGAGGGCCAGGGCGCCGAGCGCCGACGACGACACGAGCGTCTCCGGCCGGACCGTGGCCCGTACGCCGGCGTAGAGGAGCGCGGCACCGAGCAGCGTCAGGAGCGAGTCGTTCGTGACCAGGCTCGAGGTGTTGAACCACTGGGGGACCAGCAGGATGAGCCCCCCGCCGGCAAGACCTGCCGCGCGGCTGCGGGTGAACACGCGTGCGGCCCCCGCGACGAACGGGACGGCGAGCGCCGTGAACAGGCACGACATGAGGCGCATCGCGAGGAGCAGGTGGTCCCAGCGCCAGTCGTCGGCCCCGACGGCCTTGAGGGGGAGCGCGAGCGCGGCGTAGTACCCGGGCGGGTGCTGCGTCATCCAGTCCAGGTGGGGCACGACCCCGCTCGGCGGTCCCTCGACCCCGGCCAGGCTCGAGCGCTCGTCGGCGGGGACGGGGCCGTCGGGCGCCGGCGCCGGGGTGCCCTCGGCCTCGGGCGCGCCCGGGACCTTGGCCCCCGTGACGGGCCGACCGGCCTCGCGGGCCCCGAGCTCGGTCGCCTCGAGGATCGGGGCGGTCTTGGGCGCGGGCCAGCCGCCGCCCTCCATGAGGCGAACGACGGAGTTGGCGTGCCGCGTCTCGTCGACCGTGGAGTACAGCGGCGTCGTGAGCGACCACAGCGCGAGCACGAGGAAGACCGCGATCGTCAGGACCGAGGTCTCGAACCAGACCCCCGTCCGCATGCGTGCCACCGGCTCAGCCCTCGAAGGTCTTGCGCCAGGACTCCTGCGACGTGAACTCCGGCAGCGCCGCGCGGTACTCGGCGGCGAGGCGGTCCCAGTTGTCGGCGAGCTCGCGGTGCAGGCGCATGCTCTCGCGCCACAGCTGGCGGAAGGTCGCGCGATCACGCCGGTAGACCGACTTGCCGCGTCCGTCTGCGCTGGAGATCAGCGCCGAGTCGAACTCGGGGACCCGCCACCAGGCGGCGTCGGCCTTGGCGAGCTCGACCTGGGGACGCTCGACGTTGTGCGGGGCGGGCTTGGTGCGCCAGTGACGCTGAGCCGCCTTGAGCGCGAACGCCGCGAGGAACGGCCCGCGC
>JALRCA010000067.1 GCA_023257515.1 Aeromicrobium sp. | reverse complement strand
ACCCGAGGGCCTCGGCGATGACCGACAGCTGGCTGCCGATGTTGCCGTAGCCGACGATGCCGAGCGTGCGACCTCGGACCTCGTGGCTGCCGGCGGCGGACTTGTTCCACACGCCGTTGTGCATGTCCGTGGACTTCTCGTGCAGGCGGCGCGCGAGCGAGATGATCTCGGCGATCGCGAGCTCGACGACCGAGCGCGTGTTGGAGTAGGGCGCGTTGAAGACCGCGATGCCCCGCCGCGTCGTGGCCGCGAGGTCGATCTGGTTCGTGCCGATGCAGAACGCACCGATGGCCAGCAGGTCGGGCGCGGCCTCGAGGACGCGCTCGGTGATGTAGGTCGTGGAGCGGATGCCGAGCAGGTGGACGCCCTGGATCGCCTCGATCAGCTCGTCCTCGCCGAGCGCACCGTCGCGGGTCTCGACCTGGTAGCCCTTGCCGCGCAGGAACTCCGCGCCGTCGGTGTGGATGTTCTCGAGCAGCAGCACCTTGACGTCGGTGTCGTCGAGCAGGTCGGTGGCCTCGAGCGTCTGCGGGTCCATGGACATCATCATGTCGGTTCTCCTCCGGTCAGCGGTGTGCGGTGTGCTGACACGGGGCCCAGGCGTACGGTCCCGACGTCCATCGTGTCGTCGCTCCCCGGTGGTTGGACCACCTCAGCGCCAGTCGCGACGACGCGCCCAGTCTAGCGGTCCCCGGTGAGAGGGCCCAGGCTAGTGCGCGTTGCGGGCGAGGACCGCGTCGACGCTGAGACGCCCGGCACCCACGAGGGCCAGCAGGAACGCGCCCGCCGCCAGGACGAGCACGAACTCCGAGCCTCCGTCGGCGACGAAGAAGGCGTCGCGGTGGGCGAACCAGGCCGCGCCCAGCATGCCGAGCCCGAGCAGCGCGCCCACGACCGGCGTGAGGGCGCCGAGCACGAGGAGGATGCCGCCACCGACCTCGAGCGAGGCCATCGCGATCGCCGAGACGTCGGCGAGCGGGACGCCCATCGCGGCGAATCCCTCCTGCGTGCCGCCGATGCCCTGGCTCCACTTCTGCAGGCCGTGGGCGACGAAGACGACACCGAGGACGACGCGGCCGACCAGCAGTCCCAGGTCCTGGGCGGTGCGCGGCGGCGTGGACAGGGTGCGAGTGAGCGTGCTCATGGGATCCCCCGATGGATCGATTGAACGGTCAACCCTTCCAACGGGTCGCGACCGCCCGAAGGTTCCTGGCTACGGCACCGGGACGCCCGTGAACTGCGCCACGGCCTCGGCGGGCAGCTCGCGGTCGAGGTTGGCGAGCCGGACCTGTCCCTGGGCGACCAGGCGACCGTCCTGGTCGTGGGAGTCCAGGTGCCACAGCTGCTGGGACCGACCGCGGTGGATCGGCGTCGCGGTCGTCGTGATCGTGTCACCGACCTTCGCCTGGCGCAGGAAGTCGGTCGAGTTGTTGGTCCCGACCACGACGCCCTTGGTGCCGAGCCAGATCTGGCCGGCGACCGACGCGGTCGACTCGTGCACGGAGCAGTAGATGCCCCCGTGCGGGATGCCGAAGGGCTGCAGGTGCTGGTCGCCGATCGTGAACCGGGCCACCACCTTGTCGGCCGTCAGCTCCACGTGCTCGACGCCGAGCACTCCGTCCAGTCCGGGGATCTCGCTCATGCCGTGAGCCTAGGGGACGAAGGATTCTGCGTTCCGCACGACCGGTCGTGCGGAACGCAGAATCCTTCGTCGCTTGATACGCCTACCCCCTAGGGGTATGGTCGACGACATGAAGCCACTCCTCCTCCTGGTCGCGGCCCTGACCCTCTCCCTCACCGGGTGCGCCGCGTCCGACCAGAACGACGCCGACGTCACCTTCGCGCAGCAGATGGTGCCTCACCACGAGCAGGCGGTCGAGATGGCCGACCTGGCGCTCGACCCGGCACGGGACGCCTCGTCCGAGGTCCGCGACCTCGCGACCCGCATCAAGAAGGCGCAGGGCCCCGAGATCCGCGAGATGAAGGACTGGCTCGACGACTGGGACGCCGACGAGTCGATGGGGGGCGGCATGGATCACGGGGACCACGGGGACCACGGGGGCGACCACGGGTCGATGGAGGGGATGGAGGGCATGATGTCCGACTCCGCCATGAGCGCCCTCGGCCGCGCGAGCGGCGCCGCGTTCGACCGCCAGTGGCTCCAGATGATGATCGAGCACCACGAGGGCGCCGTGACGATGAGCCGCACCGAGATCAAGGACGGCAAGGACGCCGACGCGAAGAAGCTGGCTCGCGGCATCACCGCGACGCAGCAGAAGGAGATCGCCGAGATGAAGGAGCTCCTGCGATGACCGACCACCACGTCCATCCCGGCTACTCCGACGACAAGCAGGCGGTCCTCAAGCGCCTCGCCCGCATCCAGGGCCAGGTCAAGGGCATCACCCGCATGGTCGAGGAGGACACCTACTGCATCGACGTGCTCACTCAGGTGAGCGCGACGACCAAGGCGCTCGAGGCGGTGGCCCTCAAGCTGCTCGACGAGCACCTGGCCCACTGCGTCGTCGACGCGGCCCGTGCCGGCGGCCCCGAGGCCGAGGCGAAGGTCAAGGAGGCCTCCGACGCCATCGCCCGCCTCGTCCGCAGCTGAACCCACCCACGAACAGGAGAACCCCATGAGCACCACCGACTACCGGGTGGACGGCATGACCTGTGCCCACTGCACGGCCGCCGTCACCGACGAGCTCTCGGCCCTCGAGGGCGTCACGCAGGTCGAGGTCGACCTCGTCGCCGGCGGTACCTCGACCGTCCACGTCACCAGCGACCGCGAGCTGTCCCGCGACGAGGTCGCGGCTGCGGTCGACGAGGCCGGGTACGCGCTCGCCCCGCGCGGCTCGCTGCCGCTCGTCTGACCCACCCCTCTCCCCGGAGGAGACCATGACCACCCAGACCCACCGGCTCGACATCGGCGGCATGAGCTGCACCTCGTGCGCGCTGCGCATCGAGAAGAAGCTCAACAAGCTCAACGGCGTCACCGCGACCGTCAACTACGCGACCGAGAAGGCCAAGGTCGCCTTCCCTGCTGACATCACGCCCGCCGACCTCGTG
>JALRCA010000253.1 GCA_023257515.1 Aeromicrobium sp. | reverse complement strand
GAACCAGAGGCGCACACGTCGTTGCCGTTCGTCGCGATCGGTTCACCGAACGGGTCGTTGACCACCGCGCAGGCGGTCTCGTCGCCCGTGGTGACCTGGGTGACGACGTTGCCCTGGCCGTCGGTGTCCAGGAACGACTTGCCCGCGCCGTTGCCCGATTGATCCATGCCGAACGCGTTGTTGCTGACGTCGAGCTGGTAGAGGACGTTCGGGTTCTTGCGGTCGCTTGCGATCGCATTCGTCTGCCCGACGATCGCCGGTGTCAGACCGTCGTAGACCGTTGAGGTCGTGACGTTCGGGTTGCCTGCAGGGGTGCCCTTGTTCGATCCCGTGACCTTGCTGGTGCGTTGGCGGTCGAGCCCGTCATAGGTGTACGTCGTCGAACGACCGTCCCCACCACACGCCTCAGAACCGGAGGAGTCGACGGTCTCGACACGGTCGAAGTCGTCGTAGGCGTAGGTGCTGCACTGGTCCTTCGTGAGGAGGCCGGCGTTGTTGTAGCTGTAGAGATCGTCCTTCGTCGCGTTCGGGTTCTGCGGCGTCGGGGCGGGCGTGGTCAGCTTCGCGATCGAGTTGTCCTGCCGGTACGTCCACTCCCGCTTCTTGCCATCGGCGGTGACCGAGGTGCGGTTGTTGTTGCGGTCCCACGTGTAGCTCGTCTGCTGCTCGCCACCGCTACTGGGGGTCCGCTTCCAGGTGCTCAGGTTCCGCGCAGGCGTGTAGGTGTACTCGTTGGTGTAGGCCTGAGCGCCGCTGGCCACCTGCCGGATGATGTCGCCGTTGGCGTTGTAGCGGTACACGAACTCAGCCTTGGTCGAGCCCCCGGCGACCGTCTTGATGCCCGCCACGGTGTTGTCCGGATGCCAGGACCACTCATTCTTGTGACCGTCGGTCTCCTCGGCCTGGAGTCGCCCGCCGGCATCCCACGAGTAGTCGGTCGTCTTGCCGAGCACACCGGAGGTCATCTTCTTGACGAGTCCGGCGGCGCTGTAGGCGTAGCTGGTCGCGACCTTCGATCCACCGGTCACGCCGGCGGTCGTCGTCTTGTCCGTCCGCACCGTCGGCTGGCCGGACGCGTCGTAGGCGTAGGTGTTCTCGTTCCGCCCATCGTCAACGGTTCGGAGCATCCCGTCGAGGTAGTAGGAAGACTCGATCGTGATTCCGCTGATGGGGTCGCGAACCTTCTTCGGTCCACCCGAGGCGTCGTACGTCGTGGAGATGGACTTGCGATTGCGTCCGATCTCGTCGGCGACCCTGCCGTTCGCGCCGTAGGTCAACCGAATCACGCCCGCGGAGTTCCACGAGCCGCTGTCCGCTGTGCAGCTGGAAACGGATCCGGAGGCGCAACGCGCGGTCTCGGTAGCAACCTTGCGTCCGGCCATCGAGTAGGCGTACCGCACCGAGCGGTAGCTATCGGCGTCGATCGGCGTGTGAGTCGCCGCCAACAGATTGTCGTCGGTGAACTCGTTGACGACAGCTTTACCACCGTTCGCGACCTGCTCGGGAAGCCGGGCAGACGTCGGGTTGCCCACCTTGTCGTAGCCGTACTCGGTCGTGTTCGACGATCCCGACGTTTGACCGGGGGCCTGGATGGACTGCAGCAGGTTGTCGCTCGTCCACGTGTTCGTCGTGACCGCACCAAGTCCATCCGTCGTGGTCTTGACGTTGCCGTTGGCGTCGTAGCTGTACGAGATCTTGGGCTTGACCTCGACCTCCGTGCCACCTTGGTCGTACTTGTAGTTCTGCTCCTGAGTCTCCGCGACGAGTCCGTCGGCGAAGTAGGACGTCACTGTGGAGTAGGTGTTGGCGTCCTTGACCGTCGTGGGCCGCCCGTTCCCGTCGTAGGTCGTCGTGGCCACCGCGACGCGAGCGCCGTCATTTCGCGGGTCCGGGCCGGTGACCTTCTGCGGCAGGTCGTCCGGCGTGTAGATGTAGGTCAGGAACCTGTTGTCGCTGCCGTTCGACGTGGGCATGACTTGGCGCTCGATGTTGCCGACAGCATCGAAGAACGTGCGGGTGACGCAGACCCCGACTGACGCTCCGTAACCTGGGAGTCCTTCGACCGCGTCGTTCACTCGTCCGGTCGTGCACTGGCTGCTCTGCTGGTCGGAACCTGCGGCGCCGTCATTTCCGTCGCCAACAGACGTCGCCGAGCTGTCGAACCGAGGGCTGTAGACAGCGGTTTCCCGACCATCGAGGTCGTAGTCCACCCGTCGAGCCGTGTTGACCTTCGGGTCGGTGAGAGATGCCCCGTCGCTGAAAGCCTGGGGAGGCAGGATCGCGCCGACCTCACCGTCAGGGGTGTAGACGGTGCGGGTACGGGTGTTGGCGAAGCCGTTGGGGTCGGGGATGGCGAACTCCCCGTTGTCGATCGCGGCGTCGGCCTCGACCGTCTGAGCTCCTTCGACGATGTCGACGACACGGTTGGCAGCATCATAGGAGTAGGCCGTGATCATCGCCGCACGGGTCGTGTCGGCGCCGGCCGGCTTGTTCGTCACGTCGTCGGCGTCGAGCCTGATCAGACCCGCCGATCCCTTTCCGCCGGATCGATCCTGTCCGCCGGTGCCCCCGGTTCCGCCGGTGACGTTGAGCTTGTTGGACGCGGCGAGGTCGATGGTGGGGGCGGCGAGCCAGATGCCGCCGCCCGCTCCTCCTCCGCCGCCGGCGGAGTTGGTATCGCCGTTGGCACCGTTGCTGCCCGAGGCGTTGACGGTTCCGTTGACGATGATCTTGGTGGCAGTGATGCGGATGTAGCCGCCGCCATTGCCGCCCTTTCCTCCGGTGCCGAGCAGGCCCTTACCGCCGCCGCCACCGCCGCCGCCGGAACCGCGGGCGTAGCTGGTGCCGACGTCGGTGAAGTCCTTCGCTCCGGTCTTCCGTCCACCAGCACCACCGGCCGGGCCGACACCGGTCGAACCGTCGTCGGCATGACCCCCGCCGCCTCCGCCTGACCCGGCGTTGAGGAGGTCGCCGCCGCCACCGATACCGCCGTTGCCCTTGGTCTCGGCGGTGTTGGGGTTGTCGGCGTCGCTGCCCTTCCCGGTGCTCCCCGCGCCGGCGCCGCCGGCTCGGCCCTTGCCGGACATGTCGATCGAGCAGGTCGAGCAGACGTTGACCGTGCCGGTGGCGTGGAACATCAGGCCGTTGGCCGTGGTCGAGGTGATCACGGCGCCGTTCTGCAGGGTGACGTTGCGGTACTGGGCACCATCGGGGACCTTGAACGGGTTCGATGCGCCGTGCGCGACGCCGTCGGTGCTGTTGGCTGCGGTGGCGCCATCGATGACGAGGTTGCCGTCGGATCCGGAGCCGGTGTTCAGCGAACCGGGGGCACGAATGGCCTTGATGTTGCCGGACGGGTCGTAGTTCCACGACGTCGTGTAGGCGCGGTTGGCCGATCGGGGCTTGGTCTGGGTCAGCTGGCGACCCTGCTCGTCGAAGGTCGACGTCGTCGTGTGATCGTTCGGGTCCGTGACCCTGGTGGGGTTGCCGTCAGCGTCGTAGCCGTAGCCGGTGGTCAGCGTCGTGGTCGGGCTGCCGTCCCGGTAGCGGGTCTCGACGCTGGTGCGACCGGCTCGGTCCCAGGTCATGTGGCTCGAGTGGACGCCGCTGCTGGTGCAGGTGTTGGTCGCCACGCGCTGGCGAGGGCTGCACGCGTCGAGGACGTTGCCGTCCTTGTCGTAGGTCCAGCGGGACGTCAGGATCTCCGTGGACGTCCGTGGCGCGTCGAGCCGCGTCTGGCGGCCGGCCGCGTCGTACCAGGCACGTGTCACCATCGATTCGGGATCGGTCGACGAGACGGTCCGGTCCAGCCCGTCGTAAGTCGCGCTCGAGACACACACGCGGTGCCCACTCTGTGCGAGCGTGTAGGCGCTCGAGCTGGCGGTGGTCGGGCAGCTGCCATCCTTCACAGCGTCGGCTGGCCGCGTGGTGCGGGCAGAGAGCTGACGATTGACCGAGTCGTACAGGGCGATCGAGGCGAATCCGCGCGCGTTGATGGTCTTGACGGCGTTGCCGAACGGGTCGTAGCTGACCGTGTTGGTCTTCGCGCCCTCGCGGTTCGCCGCTGTGACCGACCACGACGGTCTCTGAGCCTGGTCGAAGCCGGTGGCCTGGTCGTACATGGAGCTGTAGATCGCATTGCCACGACCGGAGCGTGTGCTGCGGACGTTGCCCAGCCGGTCGACCACGCTGGTCGCGAGCTTGCCCGTGGCGTCTCTGGTGCCTCGCGCGTAGCGCCACGGCTTGCGGTAGGGCGAGATGTCGTAGCCAACCGTGGTCGGGGTGGAGGTCGCCGGGGCGGAGCCGTTGGCGAGCTGGTTGTTGCTCGTCGAGCCCCACACGGTCATGCGACCTGCGGCGTTGGCGGTGACCCAGGTGGCCCAGCCGCCCGCGATGGCGATCTGACCGGTCACTCCGGGGACTGCGACGGGGCTGGAGGCGGTGAAGTCGGTCGTTGCGCCGCCGAGCTGGCCGGCGTTGTTGGCGCCCCAGGCGCGGACCTTGCCGTCGCTCATGAGAGCGGCGGCACCGTAGCCGGAGCCGACGACCTGGCGCACGTCGCCCGCGGTCGAGCTCGGTCCGAGGGTCGTGATGCGCGTCGGGGTGTTGCGCTGGGTGGTGTCGCCCTGCCCGAGCTCGCCGTAGGTGTTGCCACCCCAGGACCAGACCGTGCCGTCGCGGCGGATCGCGTAGGAGGCCGTGACGCCACCTGAGACGGCGCGGACCTCCTTGAGGGTCGTGTTCTTGGTGGGGGTGGTGCGCTGGTTGGTGTCGCCGAGTCCGAGCTGGCCGAGGTTGTTGGCGCCCCAGGTCCACAGCGAGCCGTCGGTCTTGACGGCCAGGGACTGCAGGTAGCCGGCGCCGATGGTCGAGACGTCGTCGAGGACCTTGACCGGGGTGGTCGAGTCGCCGGTCGATCCGTTGCCGAGCTGGCCGTTGCTGTTGGAGCCCCAGGCCCAGAGCTGGCCCTTGGCGTCGAGGGCCAGTCCGTGGCAACCGCCGGCCGCGATGGAGATGGCGTCCTTGATGTTGAGCTTGGTGGGAGTACTGGTGCCCGCACCCGAGACCCAGACGTCGCCGGATCCGGTGCGATAGATCGTGGAGGTGCAGCCGGACAGGGCACCGGTAGCGCTCTGCGCCACCTGTACGACGTTGTCCACGGCACGCGCCGGGACCTGGGTGTTCCGGGACGTGGTCGTGCCGTCGCCGAGCTCGCCCGCGGCGTTCGCGCCGGCGCCCCGGGCGATTCCATCCGGTCCGACGGTGACGATGGCGTTCTGCGAGACCGACAAGGAGTCCGACGTCACCGGGGTGGCGGAGACGGTGTCGGTGTACTCCTTCGACGGAGCGGCGTTCGCGTCGCTCCAGCTGTCGGTGAGGCTCTTGCCCTGCGTGGCGTTGCGATCCCAGGTGCGCGCGACGTTGCCGGCCGCGTCATAGGCGTAGACCACGCTCTTCTTGTCGGGATCCGTGACCGCCTTCAGCCAGCCACCCGCATTGACCGTCCCTGACAGGTCACAGTTGGCGCGTTCACTGCCGTCGCAAGATTCCGTGACCTCGTAGTACTCGTACCTGAACGGATCCGATGTCGCCCCGCCCGCGTTGATCTTCGGCGTGCGCATGGTCGTGCGCTGGCCGTACTTGTTGTACGTGTAGGTGCTGCACGTCGAGGTGTAGGAGCCCGAGGTGGGCGCGACCGGGCTGCCCGCGGGGAGCCCGTCGACCGGGCGTTCACACACACCCTTTGGCACGCCCGCGGATGCTGGGGTGTCGGTCTCACACAGGAGTCCGGTGTTGCCACGGACGGCGTCGCCGCAGATGGTCTCGCCTGCGGCCCGGTTGGTCGAGGCCATGCTGCCGTCGGCCGGGATGTCTCGACGGAACCTGGTCAGGTAGTCACCCCAGCTGGTGGCGGAGTTGCCGCGCGGGGAGAGCTCCTGGGTCTGGTCGGTGACGCCATAGAGGGTGTCGCCCTCGACCTTGGTGCCTCCCAGGCCGGCGTCGCGGTGCTTGCCGATGGTCCTGTCGGACAGCACCCGGCTGTAGATCGAGACCTCGTCGGTGATCGAACCAGCGGTTGCCGACGCAAGCATCAGTCCGCCGGTGTTGGCGACGGCGTAGTTGCCGTCCAGGTCGTCGGACAGCACCGTCAACGGCACCTTGACGCCGTCGACCCAGATCGCTGCGCCCGAGGCCTGACCCGACCCGTCATAGGTGTAGGCGAGGTGGTGCCACTGGCCGTCGGCGATCGAGACGGGTGAGTAGACGGTGATGTCCTTGCCCGCTGCGACGTCGGAGAAGATCCGGATCAGCGGGTACCCGCCGTTCATGCGGCCCACGACGGCGCGCTTGTTGCGATCGGCTGTGCCGTGCCACTGGAACGTTCCCTGGGTGCCGGTCGAAGTGGTGTTGGCCCACGACTCGATGGTGAAGTCCGAGTCCGTGCTCGACGTTCCGTGGGCGAATCCCTGCAACGGGACTTCGGCACCCGCCGGGATGTCAGTTCCGGGCGGCAGGTTCGAGGTCACCCGATCGCCCACGGCGGTGTTGCCGGCCAGCGCCCCGCGCAGACCCTTGGTGACGTCACCGACATAGGTGCCGTGGTTGTTGCCTGTCTCCGACGACATGGTGGTGCCACTGTTCGCAGGCTCGTCGAGTCGCCAGTACGCGGTCGGGTTGTCGGCCATGACGGTGGCGCGGTAGTTGTTCTGCGACGCGCCGGCACCGAGCTCGCCGTTGCCCTTCACGTGGGTGTTGAACGCTCTCTGGCGACCGTTGGCATCGAAGTACTGCTCGTGGCTGCCCCAGGTCGTGATCGAGGAGTTCGCGTCGGTCCACGGCTGCGCGGCGTTCAGCAGCACCTTCTTGCGCAGCATCTGGCCGAGGCTGCCGTAGGTGTAGGAGATGGCCTCGTCCGAGACCGTTGTGCCGTTCTGGGTGCCTGTAGTCGCCTCGCCGGGTTGGAACGGAGCGTTGGACGGGATCGCGCGCCGGATGGTCTGGCACAGGTTGTTGTTGACCTGGTTCTGCGGGAACGAGCACGAGGCGATCTTGTTGCCGTCCCAGAAGTAGCCGGTCTGGCGCAGGTAGGTGTCGTTGGCCGAGCCCTCGGCGATCTGGCCGACGCGTCCGGCCGAGTCGATGTCGGAGTACCGGATGCGTTGACACGAAGCGTTGCCACTGCACGAGCCGACGTTGTTCGGAGCGGCCATGTCCGCTGTGACGTAGTCGTTCGCGTCGTTGTAGGTGTAGACGGTCGCCAGACCCTTGGCGCCACCGTCAGTGGTGGCGGTGCCTCGGCGATCGACGACCTTCACAACACGGTCGGCGCCCTTCGGCGCTGCCGTGTACCCGAACTTTGTGGTGGCGCCGTTGGCGTCCGTCACTGAGCACAGCTGAGCGATCGACGTCGATCCACTGGATTCCGGGCACGGCGAACCTGGAGCGGAGTAGGTGTAGCTTGCCGACGGTCGGGCCCCTGGAGCGTCTGAGACCGGGTTGCCCGGCTCCCAGACCTCCTTGAGGAGCGGAATCAGCCCTGTCGTGGTCACGACGTAGGAGGTCACCCGGTCGGCAGAATCGGTGACCTTGACGTGGCGCAGCCCCGTACCTACACCGCCAGCGTCGTAGTTGATGGTGGTGGCTGGGCAGGCGGCGCCACTCTCGCACGATCCGGTCGTGATCTTCGTCGGTCCGTACTGAACTCCCGGGGTGTACTTCAGCTGCTGGCCCGAAGGATCGGTGACCGCGATCAGGTCACCCGTGACGTTGAAGTCGTAGCGCACCCGGTCAGGCTTGACGAGCGACCAGCCCAGCGTGATGGGGTCGCTCGAAGCCGGGTTGGAGCAGCCGTTCTGTCCGACCCCGACGTAACGGAACAAGAACATGTCGCTGCCGGGCGGGCCCGTGTATGCCTGGTCGATGCACAGGCCTCTCCAGAACGGACCCGTCTGCCCTTCGCTCTCCTGAACGCGCTCTTGCTCGAACGGCAACGTCCCGACGTTCAGAAGCCCCAGGATCGACGCACCGACTCCCCCGACACCCTTCGAGAGGTCGATCGGAAGACTGAGGTCACCCACCGCGAGGCCGATGGATCGCAACTTGAAGACGTGCCTGGTGCCGTCTCGGTCGATGTAGGGCATCGACAACGGCTGAGTCACGGTCTGCAGGTTGGGAAGCTTGAGTCCGGCGATGCCGAAGCCCCCGGCGGTCTCCCCGGTCTCGCCGATGTCGAACTGCCAGCCCGCACCGATCGGTCCTCCACCGGACATCAGGTCCTGGGAGTTGTAGGCACGGCCGAGTGCCATCGCGAGCTGCCCGCGGGTCTGGACCGGGGTGGAGTCGTACTGCTTGACGACGAGGTTGCCGTTGGCGACGTTGACGCTGGCGGTACCGCCGCTCCCGAGATCGGTCGTGTCGTAGGTCCACCAGTCCTCGATGCCGAGGCCGCCGCCACAGACCGTGAGGTTGGTCGAGACCTGGGCCGTCCCGCCGAAGATGGACGAAGCGAGCGCCGGGATGTTGATGAGCTCGCAGCCGCGCTGCGTGCCCGCGATCGTGGCCACGAAGTCCGCGACCCTCGTCCCGGCTGCTGGGATCTCGATGTTCGCGATGGTCGTGACGAGGTTCGAGACGCCGCCACACAGGACAGAGACCACTCCCTCGCACTTGTCGAGGGTGGTGCCGCCGAACTTGATCTGGGTGCCCGAGGCCAGCAGCGTGCTGGTCAGCGGCGAGGTGATGGTGCTGCGCTTGGACGCGTCAATCGCGTGAGCGCCGGCGTTGACGGCAGTGATCTTGATCTTGGCGGACTCGCCCGCGTAGTACACGCGGTCCGAGCCTGCCTCGGCAGAACCATTGCTGACCGAGACGTCCAGAACGGGCAGGCCCGCGTCGTAGACCCAGGTGTCAGACCGGACGGCGGAGGCATTCGAGCCGCCGAACATCACAACCTGCCCGGTCGGCGTCGCCGCCATGGCCGCGGCGTTGCGCGCGGCGGGCGATGCGATGCCGTCTGCGAGGAGCCAGTCCTCGCCGTTCCACGCCCAGGTGTCGCTGCGGTACGTGATGGTGCTGCCGTCGGCGCTGGTGCCACCAAACAGCACGAGACCCTCGATGCCACGGTCGTAGGCCATCGACGCCAGATTGCGACCGGTCGGCTTGTGGACAGGGTTCACCGCCGTCCACGACGAAGCCGTGGGAGCGAGGATCTTCGTGTCGTTCAGACGCTGCGCCGTCGCCCCGGAGCCGTCGTACCCGCCGAACATCACGAGCTGGCTCGTGGACTCCGAGTACGCCAGAGACGCGCCACTGCGAGCCGTCGGAGCTCCGGACGCCCCCTGGGCCTGGATCTGGGTCCACGTGTTGTCCTTGAGCTGCCACGTGTCGTTGCGCTGCGAGGTAGCCGTGGAGCCGCCGAAGACGACCAGTGCGCCTCGGTCCGGGTCGTAGGCCATTGCCGCACCCGTGCGAGCAGCCGGTGTCGGCGAACCGCTCGTCAACGTGATCTGAGACCAGGTGGTGCCGGTCCACTTCCACGTATCCGACATGAACGTGGAACCGTCGTTACCGCCGAACATGACCACGGCCTGCAGTGTCGGATCCCACGCCATCGAGGACGCCTGACGCGCGGTGGGACTCGTCGCCGGCGAGACCTGCGTCCACGTGCCCTGCGCCCAGACCCACGTGTCATTGCTGTACGTGCCGTCAGCCTTGCGGCCGCCGAACAAGACCATCTGGTTGCGGATCCGGTCATAGGCCATCGCACTCAGCTGACGTGCCGACGGAGACGGCGTGCTGGAGGACTGCGCCCAGTTCGGGGACAGGAACGTCCCCGGGCCGTTCGTCTCAACAGACGGCAGACCGCGCGCAACCGACGTGAAGTCCGACATCGGCGCACGGAACGACGCCGGGTCCACCGCATCGTCGCTAGCGTCCGCCGAAGGCGACGGGCTCGCGCCGCCCTCAGGACTCGGAGAGGGATCTGGGTCTGACTCCTCGTCGTCATCATCCCCACGGTCCTGGCCGCCGCTCGGCCCCGACTCCCTCGCCGACTCGCTCACCTTCGGGACCCGAGTGGTCTCCGAGCCCTCGACGACCTCGAAGTGCGGGGCGTCCAGCACCTTCGACGACTGGCCCGATGCTGGTTTGCCGCACGCCTCCTCACCCGACTCCATCCCGAGCTGGGGGACGTTGACCTCGGTCTCGTCGCAGGAGGGCTTCGGGTTGACCGGCAGCTGATCCTCCTGCTCACGCTTGTCGACGTGTGCCTTCGGCTCTGCGAGCTTCTCGCCCTTGGCCTCGGTCGGTCGCTCCATCGGCTCGATCTGCTCGAGCGCCATGTCGATGGACTTGCCCGAGACGTCGAACGGCGACGTGATCGCCGCAGCGACCAACAATGAACCCACCACGGCGGCCGAGACGCCGATCGAGATGAACGTGACATGCCGACGGTTCCAGGACCGACGACGCGGAAGGCGACGAGCTCCACCCACGGCAGATCAGACCATCACCGGGGCAGCGTGCAGTACGCGCACAAGGATCATGGCGGTATTCATTCAGCACGTCCGGGCTGTCCGCAGCAGAATCGCAAAAGATGTCCGGTAATGACTACGCGACCCCGGATTCCGCCATACCTTGGGATCCATGCGCCGCCCCGTCGTCCTCCTCGCAAGCGCAGCGCTGCTCGCCGCGTGCTCGCAGTCCGCCGAGCCGCAGGAAGTCTCCGCGCTCTCGAAGCAGCTGCAGAGCAAGCAGAGCCCGGTAGGCGTTCCGCTGCCCAAGGACCGAGCCAACTGCGTCGCCAAGATCTATCTCGAGGCCGGGCTCAGCGACAAGTCGCTCAAGCGCTTGCAGGACGGCAAGTCCCTGGCTGCCACGAACGAGGACGACCAGAAGGCCGTACGGGAGATCAACCAGAAGATCGCTTCAGACTGCCTCTGAGCAGCTGAATCACGGGTGTCGACCGCCCACTGCAGCGTGGAATAGTGTCCCGCCAGGCCGAACAGGCAACCGTCCACCGGACGTCGACTGCTGTGCAGCTGCTCGATCGCCAGGCAAGCTGACGACGGCACGCTAGGACTGCTGGTCCACCGCCCGCTGCGCACGCAGGGTGAGGACGAACGCGACCACCTGGACGACGGCGATGCCGCCGACGAGCCGGGGCACGTGGTCCTCGACGAGGGCGCCCGCGACCGCGCCGCCCACGAGCGCACCGACCCCCTGGACCGCGGCGAACACGCCGTAGGCGGTCGCGCGGCGGGTGTCGGGAACCAGGTCGGCGACGAACGCCTTGACCGTCGAGTCCTGCACGCCGATCGCGGCGCCCCAGAGGCCGATGCCGCCGAGGACCGCGGCCAGCGCGTCGCCGAACACGAGGAACGGGACGACAGCCACGAGGACCGGGACGACGAGCAGCACCCGCCCGCCCCAGCGGTCGAACAGGTCACCGGTCACGAGCGAGGCCACCGCGCCGACCACCATCGCGAGGGCGTAGACCAGGGGGACGGCGGCGAGGGGGACGAGCCCGACGTCGACGAACCGGTACGAGATGACGCCGAACGTCGTGAGCCCGGCGGTCGTCAGCGCGGTCGCGAGCGAGAAGACGTGGAAGCGTCGGGGCAGACCGGCACCGAGCGAGGCGGCGAGCGCGCGGGGACCACGCGGGGTCGGCTCGGCCCGCTGAGCCGCGACGAGCTCCTGGTCGGGGACCGCCAGCACCGGGGCGTGACGACGCAGCAGCGCGAGCAGCACCAGGCAGATCACGCCCGGCACGGCGAGCAGCGCGAGGCCCGGCCATTGCAGCCCGGTCCACGCGGCCACGCCGGCCAGCAGTAGCGGGCCGGAGAAGGCGCCGACCTGGTCGAGCGCCTTGTGGACGCCGAAGCCGCGGCCGCGGCCGGTCGGGCGAGCGACGCGGGCGAGCAGGGCCGACTTGGCCGGGCTCCGCACCGCCTTGCCTACCCGCTCGAGCAGGATCAACGCCACCGCGACACCGAGCCCCGCGGCACCCAGGAACGGCGCGAGCGCCAGGAGCGGCACGCAGATCGCGGTCATCGCGTAGCCGACCACGGTCAGGCGCCAGTGCCGCTGCGCCCGGTCGGCCCAGGCGCCGGTCACGAGGCGCAGGACCAACGCGACGCCCTCGCCCGCGCCGGTGACGACGCCCACGACGAGCGCGGAAGCGCCCAGCGAGCCCAGGAAAGGACCCGCGATCGCGCGCATGCCCTCGTAGAGCATGTCGGCCGTCAGGCTGACGAGGCCGAACACCACGATCGTGCGCCAGGACGACCACTCGCGTCCGGTCGCGGTCGACGGCGCGGCCATGCTCAGGCGGGGTCGAAGCGGCGGTAGCCGTGCGCGGTGTTGAGGCGGTCGTAGACCTCGCGCATGAGCTCGACCTGACGCCGGCCGACGCGCTGCAGCGGCACGCCGGCGGTCACGACGTCGTCGCCGGACAGCACGAGCATCCCGTCGGCGACGTCGACCTTCTCGACGTCGGTCCAGCGCACCCGTTGACCACGACCACGCAAACCCTGCTCGTCAAGACGCACCACCACCGGCGGCCGCCACGCGAACCGCGCCCCCGCCAGCAGCCCCACGACGGCCAGGGCTGCGAGCACCCAACCGACGACCCCGATCCAGCCGTCGCGGCCGGTCAGCAGGAACCCGACGAACACGAGGACGGCTGCTCCGATCACGAGCGCACCCACGGCCTGCAGGGCGATGGCGCGGTCGAGCCGGTACGTCGTCACGGGAGGTCCTGTCGAGGAGGCGGTTTGATCAGCAGAGAGGGCGGGACTCCGTCGTCCCTCCTCCCCGAATGGAGGCCTCTCCGGGCCGACGCTACGCGTATCAGCAGAGAGGGCGGGATTCGAACCCGCGGCTGACATCGCTGCCAGCGACCGCTTTCAAGGCGGTTCCGATCGGCCACTCCGGCACCTCTCCCGGCCGTCCCGCGACCGGGGTCCACGGGACGTTCCACCCCAATTGTCGCACCAGCCGCGAGCCGACTACCGCAGCGGTGCGAACCGGCCGGGCTCGACGCGCCGCTCCGGCAGGATCGCCCGAGTGCGCCGTGCCGACTGGGGCTTGAGGAACAGCCACCGCGCGAGCAGCCCGATGCCGAGCCCCAGCACGACCGAGTAGAGCGTCGACCAGGCGATGTAGGTCGGGAACGCGCCGGGCGAGACGAGCGAGGTGCTCAGCACGCCGGTGCCGATGACGGCGAACACGAGGATCCACCAGCCCTCGCGGCGGCGCGAGCGCAGGGCGACGCCCACGATGAGCGTCGGGAATCCCAGCAGCACCTCGACGGGCCGCGGCACCCCGCCGATGTTGGTGCGCATCCAGATGACCGTGTCGTCGATGCCCTCGACGAGCGCCTGCGATCCGTAGGTGCGCACGAAGCTCGAGTACGCCAGCAGCGCGAGCAGGACGACCGCGACGCCGATCAGGATGCCGAGGTTCTGTCGGCCCAGACCGTGCAGACCGGCACCGAGGCTCCACACGAGCGCGATGATGACGGCCAACGCGCCGAACAGCACGATGAGGTTGAACCGCTGGAAGTTGACCGGCGCGTTCCACGCAGCCACCGCCATCGTCGAGCTGAGCGCGATCACGAGCGCGACGCCGTACTCCCGCACGACGGCACCCGTGGTCTCCGCTGGTCGCGTGATCATGACGGCGTAGACCGAGCCGAGCACGGCCGTGGTGACGGTGGCCGCCGTCAGGAGCACGGACGCCTGGGACGCGACGGCCGAGACGCCGAGCAGCGTCGCCATGAGGGTCCAGATGCGCATGTGACCGCCGGCGCGGTGGGTCAGCCCGATGCTGAAGGCCACCAGGAGAACGGCGGCCGCTGGACGCTCGAGCCACTCGGGTGCCCCCGGGACCTTGATCACGGCGGTGGCCGCGGCGAGGGTGGCGACGACCCAGGCACCGAAGACGCCCCACATCGCGAGACGTGCCGTCTCGGCGTCGGCGAGCCGCGGAGCGCGGGTCGGGACCTCGTACTCGCGCGGGACGGTCGTGTCGAGCCGACGGCGGCCGGCAGGAGGCGGTGTCATGCGCCCACCCCGATCCGGCGGTTGTCGAGCGACGGGTTCAGCTCGCGGGCCTTCGCGGTGACGCCCGGGTCGATCGTCGCCTCGATCGTCTCGTCGACACCGTCGCCGGCCTCGGCGAGCACCCGCCCGAGGGGGTCGAGCACGATCGAGTGCCCGGTGTAGCGGTCGCCACCCTGGGCCGCCGCCGCGACGTGGACGACGTTCTCGATCGCACGGGCCGTGAGCAACGTGCGCCAGTGGTCGAGCTTGTGCTCGCCGGCCACCCAGGCCGCCGGGACCAGCACGGTGTCGGCGCCTGCGTCGACGAGCAGGCGGGTCATCTCGGGGAAGCGCAGGTCGTAGCACGTCTGGAGCCCGACCCGGGTGCCCGCGACGTGGAGGACCGCCGGGGCCGGGTCGCCTGCGGCGAGACGCTCGGACTCGCGGTAGCCGAAGGAGTCGTAGAGGTGGATCTTGCGATAGGTGGCCCGCAGGTCCCCGTCCGGTCCGACGGCCACGAGCGTGTTGAAGGGCAGGTCGTCGGTGCGCTCGAACATGCCGGCCACGACCGTCGCCGAGAGGCGCCGCGCGTGCTGGGCCAGGAGGGCGACGAACGGGCCGTCGAGCGGTTCGGCGGCGGGAGCGAGCGGGTGGTCCGTGGCACCGAAGTCGTGCATCGTCGCCTCGGGCAGCACCACGAGGTCGGACGCGGGGTCGACGGCACCCAGGCGAGCCGCGACCGTGTCACGGTTCGCCGCGGAGTCCGTGCTCGAGGCGAGCTGGACGAGGGCGACACGCATGGGCGCCATTGTGGCAGGCACGGGCTGAGACGACCCTGAACGCCTCACTCCTCCCACCTCACCCACTCGCTGAGTGTGACGATCCCGGGCGGAAACGCCAGGTTCTCGCCCGGAATCGTCACACTCAGGGGGTAGGGGAGTGCGGGGTTGCGGGGTTCAGAGCCAGCGGTGGAGCTCGGTGGCGAGGCCGTCCTCGTCGACCGTTCCCGTGACGGCGTCGGCGACGGCCTTGACCTCGGCCGGTGCCTGGCCCATCGCGACACCGCGGCCGGCCCACTGCAGCATCTCGACGTCGTTGCGCCCGTCGCCGAGCGCGAGGACCTCGTCCTGCGCGATGCCGAGCCGCTCGCACACGACCTCGAGGCCCGACGCCTTGGAGACGCCCTCGGGCGCGAGGTCGAGCCACGCGGTGTAGCCGATGAAGTAGTTGGTGCCCTGCAGGCCGAGCCCCTCGACGACCTTGGCGAACTCGATCGCGTCGTGCTCGGGCGAGCGGATGACGACGCGCGTCGACGGCTCCGCGATCAGGTCCTCGACCGGCTCGACGACGATGCGTCCGGAGATCTCGCCCTCGGGGAACGGGTGGCTGACGCGGAACCCGACCCCGACCTCCTCGACGCCGACCATGACGTCGGGCAGCTCCTCGACGATGCGCCGCACGACGGGGCCCGCGTCGAAGGTCACCGAGTGCACGACCTCGTACGGGTCGTAGGTGAACACGATCGCGCCGTTGCTCGAGACGCCCAGGCCGTCGTCGATCGCGAGCCGCTCGGCGACCTCGATCGTGCCCGGCACACCGCGTCCCGTCGAGAGGACGACGGTCAGTCCCGCGGCTCGCGCCGCCAGGACCGCCTCGGCCACGGCGGGGCTGATCGCGTTGGTGTCGTCGACGACGGTGCCGTCGATGTCGAGGGCGACGAGACGGAAGCTCACGCGAGCGGCTCCAGGACCTCGCCGAGGAACGGGTGCAGCGCCGCCGGCAGGCGGACCGACCCGTCGGCCTGCTGGCCGTTCTCGAGCAGCGCGATGATCGTGCGCGG
The DNA here is from genome assembly GCA_023257515.1 of Aeromicrobium sp. Lineage (GTDB taxonomy): Bacteria > Actinomycetota > Actinomycetes > Propionibacteriales > Nocardioidaceae > Aeromicrobium. Next base: position 458 of record JALRCA010000253.1, on the reverse strand, counting down.
CATGGCGCACAGCGTGCCGTTGAGCGTGGCAGCCGGCGTCGTGGAGCCGTCGTCGAGGCGACGCCGGATGTCGAGGCGCCGTGACTGGAACTGCGTGCAGTTCGAGGCGGACGACACCTCGCGGTACTTGCCCTGCGTGGGGATCCACGCCTCGCAGTCGAACTTGCGGACCGCCGACAGGCCCAGGTCGCCCGCCGCGACGTCGATCACGCGGTACGGGAGCTCGAGGGCGTCGAGCCACTCGCGCTCCCAGCCCAGGATCCTCTCGTGCTCCGCGGCGGCCTCCTCGATCGTCGTGTAGACGAACCTCTCGACCTGGTCGAACCAGTGCACGCGGAAGATCCCGCGGGCAGCGGCTCCTTGCCGAAGACGTCGAGCGCCGCGCCGCCAAGGTGGCCGCTGCGCAGCGCGGCGGCGACCGCCGCCTCGTCGACCACGCCGCCGCGAGCCGTGTTGAC
>JALRCA010000180.1 GCA_023257515.1 Aeromicrobium sp. | reverse complement strand
TCGATGCCGCGAGCGAGCTCGAGCGGACCCGACCCGTCGGGTGCGGGGTCGCCGGCGCGCACCTCGGCCGCCTCGATCGTGCCGTCGGGCGCGAAGTCGCGGCCGGCGACGAGATCGATCACGTGCGACCCGGCGACGTTCGCGCCGGTCACCCAGCGGGTGCCGTCCACGACGCGCGGGTCGACGAGGTAGCGGATGCCGCTCTCGGACTCGCTGCCCAGCACCCCGGGTCCGATGTAGCCCTTGACCAGCTCAGGGTGACGGGCGAAGTCCTCGTCGGCGAACGGCACGGCCTCGGCGGGCGCGACCTGCGCCTCGAGGCGCTTGGCGTCGACCTCGCGGTCGCCCGGGAGACCCACGGCCAGCGGCTCCGTCGAGCCGTCGGGGTGGCGCAGCACGAGCAGCACGTTCTTGAGCGTGTCGGACGCCTCCCACGGGCGGTCGTCACGCGGGTGGTGCTCGTTCAGGTGGTCGACGAGCGTCGCGATCGTCGGCGTGTCGGGCGTCTGCTCGGCACGGGCCGGCGGCACGCCCTCCCACCCGGTGGCCTCGGGCACCACGGTCGTGACGGCCTCCACGTTCGCCGCGTAGCCCCCGGCCGAGCGCACGAACGTGTCCTCGCCCGTCTCGGCGACGGCCAGGAACTCCTCGCTGGCAGAGCCCCCCATGGCCCCGGAGTCCGCGTGGACGATCACGTACTCGAACCCGAGCCGGTCGAAGATCCGGACGTAGGCGTCACGGTGCGCCTGGTACGCCGCGGCGAGCCCCGCGTCGTCGACGTCGAAGGAGTACGAGTCCTTCATGACGAACTCGCGGCCGCGCAGGATGCCGGCCCGGGGACGCGACTCGTCGCGGTACTTGGTCTGTACCTGGTAGAGCTTCAGCGGCAGGTCCTTGTACGAGGAGTACAGGTCCTTGACCAGCAGCGTGAACAGCTCCTCGTGCGTGGGTCCGAGCAGCATGTCGTTGCCGCGGCGGTCCTGCAGGCGGAACAGGTTGGGACCGTACTCGGTCCAGCGGTTCGAGGCCTCGTAGGGCTCGCGCGGCAGCAGTGCCGGGAAGCGCACCTCCTGCGCGCCGATCGCGTCCATCTCCTCGCGCACGATCTGCTCGACCTTGCCCAGGACCTTCAGCCCGAGCGGCAGCCAGGTGTAGATGCCGGGCGCGACGCGTCGCACGTAGCCGGCACGGACCAGCAGCTTGTGGCTGGGGACCTCGGCGTCCGCGGGGTCGTCGCGGAGGGTGCGGACGAAGAGCTGGGACATGCGCATGGGCGTCAGCCTAGGAGGTCGTGCGCCCTGCGGGCCGCTCAGGTGTCGGAGGACGCCCGCAGCGCGGTACGGATCAGCGGGACCTGCAGCGGAAGGCGCAGGAACGTGCCGATCGTGTACCAGCGCGGTGCCTTGCTGCTGCGCTGCGCGTCGAGCGCCATCTGCACGTTCGCCGGGAACACCGCGGCCAGGAGGAGCGCCGCCAGGCGGCCGGCGACCGGGCGGGTCCGGGGGTGCAGCAGACCCGCGGAGCAGGCGAGCTCCGCGACGCCCGAGGCGTACACGAGCTCGCGCTTGGCCGGCAGCGACTTGGGCACGATGTGCTCGAACGGCTCCGGCTTCACGAAGTGTCCGACGCCGGCGACGGCGAACAGGGCGGCGAGGGCAGCGGTGTCACGGCGCATGGAGGCACCCTAGACGGCGAACGACGTGGGGTCAGAGCAGGATCGACGCGAACGTCGCAGTCTGCTCGAACCCGACGCGCTCGTAGGCCCGTCGGGCGGCGACGTTGTGGTCGTTCACGTAGAGCGAGACGACCGGGGCCACCTGCTGCATCGCCAGGTGCACGACGCCCGCCAGCGCCGGGGCGGCGATCCCCTGCCCGCGCAGCGGCGGCGGCACGAACACCCCCTGGAGCTGGCAGCCGTGCACGGTGTGCGCGCCGACCTCGGCCTTGAACAGCACCTGGCCGTCCTCGATGATCGCGAAGGCGTGCCCCTGCGCGATCAGGTGCGCGACGCGCGCCCGGTACTGTCCGCCGCCCTGGACCTCGGGGTCGACACCGACCTCTTCGCGGAACATGGCGACGCACGCTGGGTAGATCGTGTCGAGCTCGTCGATCGCGACGCGGCGCAGCCGCGGGTCGGGCGCGACCGAGGGCGCCCGTGCGAGGCGCAGGAAGGGCTGCTCGGGACGAGGCGACCGGGCCGGGCCCCATCGCGGCTCGAGTGCGCGCCAGAGCGTCATGACGTCGTCGCGCAGCCCGACGAGCGAGGCGGGCCGCACCGCCGACGACGCGAGCCGGGCCCCGAACTCGTCGAGCGCCTGGGGCGTCGCCGACACCGGCACCACGTTCGCGCCGACGTGGCACGCCGAGACGAGCTCGTCGCCCTCGAACCAGCCCCACACCCGACCGCCCATGAGCGCTGGATCCAGCCCCGTCACGTCGACGCGGTGACGCACGAACAGGTTGACGTCGGGGTCGGTGTCGAGCAGCTCGACCAGGCGCGGGACGTCCTGGGGCGTGAGCGTGCGCAGCTGCGTCGTCTCGAGCACCGTCGCCTCCTCATGCTCACCCGGACTCGTGCCCACCAGCTGGAGCCCGTCCGTGGGGAACAGCGTAGGTCCTGGTGCCACCGGACGCGCCGCGACCGGCCGGGACGTCGTGGGTCAGTGGACGTCGACGATGGCGCCGCCGCCGTCGACGGGCTCCATGTCCTCGGCGATGCGCATGGCCTCCTCGATCAACGTCTCGACGATGTCCTTCTCGGGCACCGTCTTGATGACCTCGCCCTTGACGAAGATCTGGCCCTTGCCGTTGCCCGACGCGACGCCGAGGTCGGCCTCGCGGGCCTCGCCGGGACCCACCGTGACGTTCTCGAGCTGGAAGCCGGGCGCCCGCACGTCGACCGACGGCGCGATCACGGTCCGGCTCGAGTCCGCGTATGGGCTGCGGATGCGGATGTTCGGCTTCGTGATCACGAGCCTCT
>JALRCA010000107.1 GCA_023257515.1 Aeromicrobium sp. | reverse complement strand
GCGCTCGCCCTCGCCGCCGGCCACGCCGCCCGGGGCGTCGCCGAGCCGGTGTCGGTGCCCTGACCTAGGTTGGCGGCCATGGCAGCGAAGGGCGCGCGACCGGCATACCGGTGCACGGAGTGCGGGTGGACGACCGTCAAGTGGGTGGGCCGCTGCGGCGAGTGCCAGGCGTGGGGCACGGTCGACGTGCAGGGCGCGAACCGCACCACCGGCCGCACTGCGCCGGCGGCGGCCGTCACCGCCGCGCGCCCCATCAGCCAGGTCACCGTCGAGGACGCCCAGTCCGTCCGCTCCGGCATCGGTGAGCTCGACCGCGTCCTCGGCGGCGGCGTCGTGCCGGGCGGCGTGCTGCTCATGGCGGGCGAGCCGGGCGTCGGCAAGTCCACGCTGCTGCTCGAGCTCGCCGCCCAGTGGGCGCGCGCGGGGCGCCGCGTCCTGTACGTCTCCGGCGAGGAGTCGGCCGCCCAGGTGCGCCTGCGCGCCGAGCGCACGGGTGCCGTCCACGACGAGCTCTACCTCGCCGCCGAGACCGACCTGGGGGCGCTCCTCACCCACGTGGAGCAGGTGCAGCCGTCCTTGCTGGTGGTGGATTCCGTCCAGACGATCGCCTCGGCCGACGTCGACGGCGTGCCGGGCGGCGTCACCCAGGTGCGCGAGGTCGCCGCCGCCGTCATCGGCCGCGCCAAGTCCGCGGGCATCGCGACGCTGCTCGTCGGCCACGTCACCAAGGACGGCACGGTGGCGGGGCCGCGCGTGCTCGAGCACCTCGTCGACGTCGTGCTCCAGTTCGAGGGCGACCGCACGTCGCGACTGCGACTGCTGCGCGCCACCAAGAACCGCTTCGGCCCGGTCGACGAGATCGGCTGCTTCGACCTGACCGACGGCGGGCTGGTCGAGGTTCCCGACCCGACCGGTCTCTTCGTGTCCCGCCACGAGCAGCCCGTGCCCGGCACGTGCCTCACCATCACGATGGAGGGACGACGCCCGCTCCCGGCCGAGGTGCAGGGACTCGCGGTCTCCACGACCAACCCGTCGCCCCGGCGCACGTCGAGCGGACTGGACTCCTCACGCGTCGCGATGATCCTGGCCGTGCTCACCAAGCACTGCAACGTCCGCCTCGCCGACCAGGACGTCTACACCGCCTCGGTCGGTGGCGCCCGCCTGGTCGAGCCCGCCGTCGACCTCGCGATCTGCGTCGCGGCGGCGTCCGCCGTGAGCGGCGTGGCCACGCCACCGGGTGTCGTCGTGATCGGCGAGGTCGGCCTCGCCGGCGAGGTCCGCAGCGTCCTGCACGTCACCGAACGGCTGCGCGAGGCCGCTCGCCTCGGCTTCACGCACGCCGTGATCCCCCGCGGCGCACGCCACGAAGCGGTCGAGGGCCTCGAGATCCTCGCCGTCGCCGACGTGGGCACCGCCGTGCGCGCTCTCGTCCGCTGAGCCGGTCCGGCCGCTTACACTGTCGAGCGTGGCCCTTCCGTCCGAGCTCCGCGCCGCCCTCGCCGCCGTCGCGCCGGGCACCTCGCTCCGCGAGGGTCTCGAGCGCATCCTGCGCGGCCGCACCGGTGCGCTCATCGTGATCGGCCACGACAAGCAGGTCGACGCCATCTCCACCGGTGGGTTCGTGCTCGACGTGCCGTTCACCGCCACGGCGCTTCGCGAGCTCGCCAAGATGGACGGCGCGATCATCCTCGACCGTGACGCCGCTCGGATCGTGCGCGCCGGGGTCCACCTCATGCCCGATCCGTCGATCCAGACCGAGGAGACCGGCACCCGCCACCGCACCGCCGACCGCGTCGCACGCCAGACCGGCGTCCCCGTGATCTCGGTCTCCGCCTCGATGCACATCATCGCGCTCTACCTCGACGAGACCCGCTACGTCCTCGAGGACGGGGCCGCCGTGATCGGCCGGGCGAACCAGGCCATCGCCACCCTCGAGCGCTACCGTCATCGCCTCGACGAGGTCTCCGACACCCTGTCGGCCCTCGAGATCGAGGACCTCGTCACCGTCCGCGACGTCACCGCGGTCGCCCAGCGGCTCGAGATGGTCAGCCGCATCGCGGCCGAGATCGACACCTACGTGCTGGAGCTGGGGTCCGACGGCCGGCTCCTGCTGCTGCAGCTCGAGGAGCTCGTGAGCGGAGTCGACGCCGAGCGCGAGCTCATCATCCGCGACTACATGCCGACGGGTCGCCGCAAGCGCACCGTGGAGCAGACGCTCGAGTCGCTTGCCGCGATCGACGCGACCGACCTGGTGGACCTCGGTACCGTGGCGGCCGCGATGCGCATCGGCAGCGGCGACTCGCTCGACGCCCCGCTCGCCCCGCGCGGTCACCGCCTCCTCGCCCGCGTGCCCCGGCTGCCCGCCACGGTGGTCGACCGCCTCGTGGAGCACTTCGGGTCGCTGCAGAAGCTGCTCGCCGCGAGCGTCGACGACCTGCAGGCGGTCGACGGCGTCGGTGACCTGCGCGCGCGGGGCGTGCGCGAGGGACTCTCGCGGCTCGCGGAGTCCAGCATCCTCGAGCGCTACGTCTGAGACCTCTCGCCGGTTATCTTCAGAGCCATGGTGGCTCAGGTGATTATTGCGTTCTCCGCTGTCGGTGGGGCCTTGACGGCATTTGCGGCTCTGCTGCGCCATCGAGAACGAGATCTCCTCGCGCGCATTCGCGATGAAGCCGAGGTGATCGCCTCGCTCCCGCCCGATGGCGACCACCGCGCTCGAATGCTCGCGGTGCTCGACTCGTCCATCAGGAAGTACGCGGAATATCGGAGCCCTCAGAGGGACGAGGACCGCACCATGGGGACTCAAGCTTTGCTGTGCCTCACGATCGGCTTCCTCATCGCGGTTGTCGACTACGCAATGGCGCTGTTCGCTTCGCCGACGACGCTCGTCGTATTCCTCTACGTGGTGCTTCTCGTCACGTCACTGGCTCTGTGGATGCTCGGCATGACCTTCGCACTTGCACGTATGCGTGGCGACGCGGCCCCGTGGGCAGTCGAAACGATCATGGCTCACCGCATCATGAAAGGGCAGAGTTGGGCACCGTCCAACACGTCGCCGCCCCATGAAGCCGGACAGCAAAAGCAGTCTGAGTCCTCAGCGGCGCGAGGCGCTCGCCGAGGGCTTGGGACTCGGTGACGACGAGCTCGACGACGGTTTCGGGCTCGGCTTCGTCTCGTCGTCGGACGCCTCGTGGCTGGGCTTCTTCGTCGGCTTGGGCTTGGGCTTCGGCTGGCCGAGGCGGAAGGTCGTGGCTCCCGGCTCCCCACCGAGCGTGCCGACACGCACGGTGTAGCGGCCGGGCGAGGCGTAACCCTCCTGCGGACTGCAGCCGCCGCCCGAGCCGCGACCGCTCCAGCGCACCGGCACGACGGTGGACCAGCCGGGCGAGAGGCCCACCGGGTCGCTCACGAGCGCCGTCCGGCACACGCTCGAGTCCCACACGGCGGTCTTGCCGGCCGACACGACCGCGAGGACGTCGTCGGCGCCCAGGGTGAGGGTGCAGGCCTTGGTCGAGGTCGTGCTGACGACGAGGTCGAGGTCCACTGATTCACCGGCGCGCTGGTCGGCCCGCACAGAAGGCACGATGCGCACGTCCTCGGCCTGGCACGCCGTGCCCGACGACGCGAGCGACACCGTGGTCTCGCCGTCACCGTCCGAGCCGGGTGTCGCGGTGGTGCGCGGGGCGGTGGCCCGCGGCGTCGGGTCGCTCCCTCCGCCACTCGGCCAGAGCTGGACGGCGCCCCACACCACGAGCAGCACGACGGCCAGCAGCAGGAGTCGCCGACGCCAGTAGATCGCTGCGGGCAGGGGACGACGACTCACGGGTTCACGCTATCGACGTGGACGCCCGTGGCAGACTCGACGCGCCATGGACTCCCCCGACGTGCTGCCGCTCGAGACCCTGCACCGACGCCTGGCCGACTGGTTCGACGCCCACGCCCGCGACCTGCCTTGGCGGCGTGACACGGGCGGCTGGGCCGTCCTCGTGTCCGAGGTCATGCTGCAGCAGACACCGGTCGTGCGCGTGCTGCCCGTCTTCGAGGCCTGGATGGAACGCTGGCCGACTCCGTCCGACCTCGCGGCCGAGCCGGTCGGCGAGGCCGTGCGGATGTGGGGGCGCCTCGGGTACCCCCGGCGCGCCCAGCGGCTGCACGCCGCCGCCGTCGCGATTACGGAGCGTCACGACGGCGAGGTGCCGTCCGACCACGACGCGCTGCTCGCGCTCCCCGGCGTGGGCGAGTACACGGCCGCAGCGGTCTCCTCGTTCGCCTTCGGCGGACGACACGCGGTGCTCGACACCAACGTGCGCCGGGTCCTGGCGCGGGTCGTCCGCGGCGAGCAGTTCCCGGCCGACGCGGTCAACGCCGACGAACGCCGCCTCGCGCGCTCGCTCCTCCCCGCGGACGGCGCGGACCGCTGGGCCGCAGCGACGATGGAGCTCGGAGCCGTCGTCTGCACCGCTCGGACCCCGCACTGCGACGTCTGTCCCGTCGAGGACCTGTGTCGCTGGCACGCCCTCGGCCACCCCGCGCACGACGGACCCGCTCGCCGGGGTCAGACGTGGGCCGGGACGGACCGGATGGTGCGCGGACGGCTCATGGCCGTCCTGCGTGACAGCACCGACCCCGTGCCCAAGGCGACCCTCGACGCGGTCTGGGACGACGAGACCCAGCGCGAGCGATGCCTCGACTCCCTGCTCGACGACGGGCTCGTGACGCTGCGGGCCGACGGCACCTTCAGCCTCTGAGCCGCCCCCGGTCACGCACCCTGAAACGACGAGGACCCCGCCCGGATGATCGGGCGGGGTCCTGTCGTCGTGCTGGTTACTCGGGCTGGCCGCTGCCGGCCTCGACCGCGAGCGGGTCGTGGCCCTCGGTCAGCTCCAGGTCGGCCTTCGGCGTGCCGGTGAAGGTGAAGATCGCGTCCACACCCTCGCCCTCGACGTCGACCAGGACGATCTCACCGGCGCTCAGCTCGCCGTAGAGCATCTTCTCGGCCAGCGTGTCCTCGATCTCGCGCTGCACCGTGCGGCGCAGCGGACGGGCACCGAGCACCGGGTCGAACCCGCGCTTGGCGAGCAGGTCCTTGGCCGCCGGCGTGAGCTCGATGCTCATGTCGCGATCGGCCAGGCGCTTCTCGAGCGAGGCGATCATCATGTCGACCATCTCGATGATCTCGTCCTGCGTGAGCGGCGGGAACACCACGATCTCGTCGACGCGGTTCAGGAACTCCGGACGGAAGTGCTGCTTGAGCTCCTCCGCGACCTTCGCCTTCATCGTGTTGTACGACCCGGCAACGTCGTCGGCCTGGCTGAAGCCCAGGTTGACGCCCTTCGCGATGTCACGCGTGCCGAGGTTGGTCGTCATGATGATGACGGTGTTCTTGAAGTCGATGACGCGGCCCTGCGAGTCGGTCAGGCGACCTTCCTCGAGGATCTGCAGCAACGAGTTGAAGATGTCCGGGTGGGCCTTCTCGACCTCGTCGAACAGCACCACGCTGAACGGACGACGGCGGACCTTCTCGGTGAGCTGGCCGCCCTCCTCGTAGCCGACGTAGCCGGGAGGCGCACCGAAGAGTCGAGCCACGGTGTGCTTCTCGGAGTACTCCGACATGTCGAGCTGGATCAGGGCGTCGTCGGGATGGACGACTTCGCGCAGAAGCTCGTAGGCAAGGTGGACTCGGTGGAGCTTCCTCGCATCGGCTCACATCTGGTGCAGGGCGAGGCGGGTTGGAATCTCGTCGCCGATTCCCGAATTTACGGCAATGCCGGGGCGAGACATCCCTGTTTGGGTGGCGGAAGCAGGGTCTAGCCTGAACCGGGTGAAGTTCATCCGCCGCGTTCTCCTGGTGCTCAGCATTGCCGGCTCTGTCGCGGGCGTGCTGCGCCTGCGCGGCAAGGGCGGGGTGCCCGCACAGACCGGTGGCTGGCAGGAAGTCACGCCGCAGCGCTGAACCCATGAGCGAATCCGCCACCGTCGGCAAAAACTTGCTTTCGGCTATGGCCTGGTCCACAACCGTTTGCAAGTCTGCCGCCGGAATGTCCGCCAGAAGCCGGGCGTACAGGAGGATGGCTTCCGGCGCAATGGACCCAAGCTGACTGGCCCGCATTGGCGCTCACGGCACTGGCGGCGTGGCTGCTGATTGCGCGGCAGTGGCCGGTGATGCGGGTGCTGGCCGTTTGTGTGGTGGTGGGGATGGGGGTGCAGTGGGTGTGAGGTTGGGTTCGTTCAGCGCTTAGCCGAGTGTCG
>JALRCA010000098.1 GCA_023257515.1 Aeromicrobium sp. | reverse complement strand
GAGCCGATCCAGAACCCGGGCCTGCCGGAGCACCACTGGCGTCCCCAGGACGTCGACGCGGCCCAGGAACGTCGCACGGAGCGCCAGATCTCGGCGATGTTCGGCGTCGCGACGCTGCTCGCGATCGGCTTCGTCGTCGCGTACGTGACGATCGAGGACGACCAGACGTTCCTCGGCTGGTCCGCCATGAACTTCGCACTCGGCGCGACCCTCGGCGGCGCGCTGCTGCTCATCGGCGTCGGCATCATCCAGTGGGCCAAGAAGCTCATGGCCGACCAGGAGATGGTCGAGCTGCGTCACCCCGCCAAGTCCTCCGACGAGGACCGCGAGGCGACGCTCGAGGCGATCAACGCCGGCATCGAGGAGTCGACCATCGGCCGACGTCCGCTCATCCGCAACAGCCTCCTGGGAGCGGTCGGCGCGCTCGCGCTGCCCGGCGTCGTGCTGCTGCGCGACCTGGGCCCCCTCCCCCACAGCCAGGACAAGACGGTCTGGAAGCGCGGGATGCGCGTCGTCAACGACGTCTCGGGCCTGCCGATCAAGCCGGAGGACCTCGAGGTCGGCCAGCTCGTCAACGCCGAGCCCGCCGCGTTCTTCCCGGCCGAGGGCGAGGAGGGGGCCGAGGTCCACGGCCACGACCTGCTCGCCGCCAAGTCCAAGGCCGCCGTCATCGTCGTGCGCATGCGCCCCGAGGACATCACCCCGGCGAAGAACCGCGAGAACTGGGGCGTCGACGGCATCCTCTGCTACTCCAAGATCTGCACCCACGTCGGCTGCCCCATCAGCCTGTGGGAGCAGCAGACGCACCACCTGCTGTGCCCGTGCCACCAGTCGACCTTCGACCTGGCGGACAACGGCAAGGTGATCTTCGGACCCGCCCACCGGCCGCTCCCGCAGCTGCCGCTCATGGTGGACTCCGAGGGTTATCTCGTGGCCCAGAGCGACTTCCCCGAGATCGTCGCCCCGAGCTACCCGGAGCTGGCCCGCGACCAGAAGAAGCTGGATGAGAAGTCATGACGACGACTGACCAGGAGTACACGCCGATCCAGGAGACCGGGGTCGGCAAGAAGGCCGCCGGGCCCGTGGAGTGGCTCGACGACCGCCTCGGCCTCGCCACCGCGGCCAAGAAGAACCTGCGCAAGGTCTTCCCCGAGCACTGGTCGTTCATGCTCGGCGAGATCGCGCTCTGGAGCTTCGTGGTCCTGCTCATCACGGGCGTCTTCCTGACCCTGTGGTTCCAGCCGAGCATGGCCGAGACCACGTACGAGGGCCCGTACGCACCGCTCAAGGGCCTCGAGATGTCGCAGGCCTATGCCTCGACGCTCGACATCTCCTTCGAGATCCGCGGCGGTCTGCTCATCCGCCAGATCCACCACTGGGCGGCCGCGCTCTTCGTCGCGGCGATGCTCGTGCACATGCTGCGCGTGTTCTTCACGGGCGCCTACCGCAAGCCGCGCGAGGTCAACTGGCTCATCGGCGTCGGTCTGCTGGCACTCGGCATGGTCGAGGGCTTCGCGGGTTACTCGCTGCCCGACGACCTGCTCTCCGGCACGGGCCTGCGCTTCGTCGACGGCCTGATCCGCTCGATCCCGATCGTGGGCTCGTACGTCGAGTTCTTCCTCTTCGGTGGCGAGTTCCCGGGCGAGGAGATCATCCCGCGCCTGTACATGGCGCACATCCTGCTGATCCCGGCACTGCTGCTGGGCCTCATCGGCGCCCACATGCTGCTGCTCGTCTACCACAAGCACACGCAGTGGCCCGGACCCGGACGCACCGAGAAGAACGTCGTCGGCTACCCGATGCTCCCGGTGTACGCGGCCAAGGCCGGCGGCTTCTTCTTCGTCGTCTTCGGCTTCACCGCGCTCATGGGAGCGTTCATCCAGATCAACCCGGTCTGGGCGTACGGCCCCTACAACCCGTCCGAGGTCACGGCCGGCTCGCAGCCCGACTGGTACATGGGCTTCTCCGAGGGGCTCGTGCGCATCATGCCCGGCTGGGAGAGCACGTTCCTCGGCCACACCTGGAGCTGGAACGTCTTCATCCCGGGCATGGGCGGTCTGGGCCTGCTCTTCACGTCCCTGGCGCTCTGGCCGTTCATCGAGCGGTGGATCACCAAGGACGACCGTGAGCACCACCTGCTCGAGCGCCCCCGCAACAACCCGACGCGCACCGGGCTCGGCGTGGCCGGCATGACGGTCTACGCGGTCGGCTGGATGGCCGGCGGCAACGACATCATCGCCACCAAGTTCCACCTCGACATCTACACGATGACGCACATCTTCCGGGTCGGGATCTTCGTGTTCCCGATCATCGCCTACATCGTGACGAAGCGGATCTGCATCAGCCTGCAGCGTGCGGACGAGAACCGGATCCTGCACGGCTACGAGACCGGTGTCATCGAGCGCACGCCCGACGGCGGCTACTCCGAGCGTCACGCACCGCTGCCTGTCGCGACGCAGTACACGCTCACGGCGCACGACCGCCTGCCGGAGCTCACCGCTCCCCCGCTGGAGGACGAGAACGGGGTCGCGGCCCCGCACGGTCGTCGCGAGAAGCTGCGTCAGCGTCTGCGTCGCCGCTACTACCGCGGTGTGCTCGACAAGCCGACGTCGGACGACGTGGCCCACGCCGAGGAGCACCTCGGTGAGCACGACGGTCACCCGAACGAGCTGGGAGAGAATTTCCAGGGCGTCTCGGAGACCGGCATCCCGAAATCGCACTGAGCACGGCCGGCCCGGGCCCGTCACCGCACTGCGGTGGCGGGCCCGCTGTCGTTCCCGGGGCCAGCGCCGGGCGACTCCGGGGCGCGGCTCTGGACGCAGCCTGAGGGATCACGGTCGCCCCAGCCACCAGGAACCCTCGACCTCTACGTCACCACACGAGGATCTGAGCGCCAGCGGTCGCCCCAGCGACCACGAACCCTCAGATTGCGTCTCCACCGCGGCTCAGCGGCCGCGGGGCCCGGTCAGGCGTTGGGGTTCGGCGTGGTGGCCGAGCTCGCGGTGGGCGACGGGTCGGCGCCCTCCTGGATGGCCGAACCCTCGAGCCAGTCCGACCACGAGACGTTCCAGTCGGTCCAACCGTTCTGGTCCTCCAGGCCGCGCGGGCTGTTGACGTACTTGATGATGTCGCCGCGCTTGCTGACCGAGTAGAGCCAGCCCGCGTTCGCGGTGCTCATGCCGGTGCAGCCGTGGCTGACGTTCGCCCGGCCCTGGGAGCCGACCGACCACGGGGCGGCGTGCACGAACTCACCGGAGTTCGTCAGGCGCATGGCCCACTTGACGCCCTGGATGTTGTAGTAGTCCGGCGCGTCCGCGTCGACGCCGGTCGAGGCGGCGTCCATGTCGACGGAGTCGAACTTCTCCATGATCACCTTGGTGCCCTGACGCGTCTGGTGCGTCGCGTCGCCCGTCGTGACGGGGAGCGTCCGGATGGTCTTGCCATCCTTCGTCACCCGCATCTGGTGGTTCGCGACGTCGACGACGCTCACCATGCGGCTGCCGATCGTGAACGGGACCGACTGGCCGCGCTGGCCGTAGATCCCGTTGCCGGCGGGCAGGCTGTTCAGGTCGAGGTCGACGGTGACCTTGGTGTTCGCCGGCCAGTAGTTCTTGGGGCGGTAGTGGACCTCGCGGTCGGACAGCCAGTTCCACGATCCCTCGACACGCTTGTCGGAGCGGACGTGCATGTGCTCCTGGAACTTCGCGCGGTTCTTGACCGGCAGGTCGAACGTCACGATGATCGGCATGCCCACGCCGACTGTCTCGCCCCGCAGCGGGGCGACCGAGGGGTAGACCTGCTGCTGCAACGTGAGGGCCTGCGTCGTGAACGTCTGCTTGAGCTGCTTGACCTTGTCGTCCGTGCCCTCGCCGGTGGCCGTCAGCACGTAGCTCGTCCCGGGCTCGAGGCGCTGCGTCGCCTTCCAGGTGCCGTCCTGCACCGAGCCCTTGACGGACTTCTTGCCGGCGGCGTCGCGCAGCGTGACGTCCTGGACCTCACCGTTCTCGGCCCCGACCGTGACGAGAGTGTCGACCCGGACCTGCTTGGCCTGAGCCTTGACGTTCGAGGTCAGCTCGACCGGCCGGCCCGACTCCTTCGTGGTCTCGGAGGAGCCGTCGTCACCGGAGGTCGACGTGCACGCCGACAGGAGGAGGCCACTGATCAGCACCGCACCGAGAGAGCGCGCGCGAGAGCCCCGGAAGTTCATGGTCACCGCACCATGATACGGCCCAGGACCAACGTGTCAGACCAACGGGCGTGTGATGTCAGTGCGCGTGGACGCCGCGGTAGTACTCGAAGATCCAGCCGACCACGGCGATGGTGCCGAAGGCCAGACCGATGATGAACAGCCACCAGCCGATGACGACGCCGAGCACGATGATCGCGAGGGTCGACGCGCACGCGAGCGGCCACCAGCTGTAGGGCGGGAAGAAGCCCTGCTCGCCGGCACCGTCGGCGATCTCGCCGTCGTCGCGGTCCTCCGGACGCGCCGGGATCTGCTTCGCGACGACGTAGAGGTAGAAGCCGAGCAGCGCGCACAGCAGGAACGTCATGACCAGCGCGGTCGTGCCGGTCCAGTCGTAGGTGAGGAACCAGTAGATCGGCGCGATGAGGAAGAAGAAGATCCCGCAGCCGATGATGGTCCAGAACTCAGCCTTCATCGGTCAGTGACCGCCCTTCTCGTTCTTCTTGTGCTCATCGACGACGACCTCGGCCTTGCCGTTGACGTTCGGCGCGTCGGCGAACGTGCCGTTCTCGTCCGGGTTGTGCAGCAGCTCGAGCTCGGCGATCTCCGGGTGGTGGAGGTCGAACGCCGGGCTCTCGGACCGCACGCGCGGCAGCGAGTGGAAGTTGTGACGCGGCGGGGGCGAGCTCGTGGCCCACTCCAGGGAGCGGCCCCAGCCCCACGGGTCGTCGAGCTTGACGAGCGGGTTCTTGCGCGACTTCCAGACGTTGTAGAAGAACGGCAGGGTCGAGGCGCCCAGCAGGAACGCACCCACGCTCGAGATCTCGTTCAGCGTCGTGAAGCCGTCGTTGGGCCCGTAGTCGGCGTAGCGGCGCGGCATGCCCTCGACGCCCAGCCAGTGCTGCACGAGGAAGGTCAGGTGGAAGCCGACGAACAGCAGCCAGAAGTGGATCTTGCCGAG
>JALRCA010000062.1 GCA_023257515.1 Aeromicrobium sp. | reverse complement strand
CGATCTGGTTGACCTTGACCAGCATGGCGTTGGCCTGGCCGCCGTCGATGCCGCGCTGCAGGCGCTCGACGTTGGTGACGAACAGGTCGTCGCCGACGAGCTGGACCGCGTCGCCGATGCGCTCGGTCAGGCCGACCCAGCCGTCCCAGTCCTCCTCGTCGAGCGGGTCCTCGATCGAGACGATCGGGTAGGCCTCGACGAGCTCGGCGTAGTAGGCGGCCATGTCGTCGGCCGACTTGGCCTCGCTCTCGAACGTGTAGCTGCCGTCCTCGAAGAACTCCGAGCTGGCGACGTCGAGCGCGAGGGCGATGTCGGAGCCGAGCGTGAGGCCGGCCTTCTCGACGGCGGTCGCGATCAGGTCGAGGGCCGCGCGGTTCGACGGCAGATCAGGGGCGAAGCCGCCCTCGTCGCCGAGCCCGGTCGACAGGCCCTTGGCCTTCAGCACGGACTTGAGCGCGTGGTAGACCTCGGTGCCCTGACGCAGCGCCTCGGCGAAGGTGGGTGCGCCGATCGGCGCGATCATGAACTCCTGGACGTCGACGTTGGAGTCGGCGTGGGCGCCACCGTTGAGGATGTTCATCATCGGCACCGGGAGCACGTGAGCGTTGGGGCCGCCGACGTAGCGGTAGAGCGGGAGCCGCGCGGAGTCGGCCGCAGCCTTCGAGACGGCGAGCGAGACGCCCAGGATCGCGTTGGCGCCCAGCTTGCCCTTGTTGGCCGTGCCGTCGAGGCTGAGCATCGCCTGGTCGACGGCGCGCTGGTCGTCGGCCTCGTAGCCGAGGAGCGCGGGGCCGATCTTGTCGTTGACGCCCTTGACCGCCTTCTCGACACCCTTGCCGAGGTAGCGCTTGCCGCCGTCGCGCAGCTCGACGGCCTCGAACTGGCCGGTCGACGCTCCGGACGGGACGGCCGCACGGCCGATCGTGCCGTCGTCGAGGGCGACCTCGACCTCGACGGTGGGGTTGCCTCGTGAGTCGAGGATCTCGCGGGCTCCGACGGCTTCGATGCTGGCCACAAATGCTCCTGGGTGGGTTCCGGACGGGCGTGGCCCAGCCTAGTGCGTGCGGTCTCTCGTCCCGCGGACCCCGGCCGTGGGACGGAGGATTCTGCCTTCCGCACGGGTGACGCAGGATTCTGCATCCGCCACGACCGGTCCTGCCGTATGCAGAATCCTTCGTCGCCGCGCTCCCCCGCCTCAGCGCAGGTCGGTCAGGTCCGCCCGGTCGACGGTGGTGCCGACGAGCTCGCGGAGCTGGTCGTTGACGTCCCAGATGCCGACGTTCATCGCGGCCGTGACGGTGTCGCCGTCGAGCCAGTAGGCGATGAACGCGTCCTCGCTGACGTCGCCGCGCAGCTCGACGTCGTCGTCGGGCCCGGCGTGACCGACGTACTCCATGCCGAAGTCGTACTGATCGGTGAAGAAGTACGGCTCCCAGTCGTGCGTGACGTCCTGGCCCAGGATCGAGCGCGCCGCCGCCTGGCCCTGGCGGATCGCGTTGTCCCAGTGCTCGACGCGCAGGGACCCGTAGCGCGGGTGCGCGACCGTGGCGACGTCGCCGGCCGCCCAGACGCCGTCGGCGGAGGTGCGGAAGCGCTCGTCGGTCACGATGCCGTCGTCGACGTCGAGGCCCGCGTCGCGTGCCAGGTCGACGGACGGCTCGGCGCCGACCGCGACGACCACCGTGCCCCGGACGGTCCCGTCGGGCGTGACGACACCGGTGGTCTCGTCGCCCTCGACGAGGATCTGCGACACCTCGGTGCGGGTCCGCAGGTCGACGCCGTGGGTCAGGTGCAGCTCCGCGAGGTGCTGCGCGAGCTCGCGACCCAGCACGTTCGCCAGGGGCAGGTCGCCGCGCTCGAGCAGGGTGACCGGGACGTCGCGCGAGCGCGCCGCCGCCGCGACCTCCAGGCCGATCCACCCACCGCCGACGACCACGAGCGGTCCGCCGGAACCGAGCACGGCGTCGAGCCGCTCGCAGTCCTCGATCGTGCGCAGGTAGACGGCCCTGTCCGCGCCGGGCACGTCGAGCACCCGCGGCTCGGCGCCCGTCGCGAGGAGCAGGGCGTCGTACTCGAGCGGCTCGCCGGAGTCGAGCTGCAGCCGCTTCGCCTCCGTGTCGAGCGACGTGACCGTGACGCCGTCACGGACCGTGACGTCGCGCTCGGCGTACCAGTCCGCGTCGTGCAGGACTGCCTCGGACGTCTGCTTGTCGCCGAGCAGCACCTCCTTCGACAACGGCGGCCGCTCGTACGGCAGGTGCTTCTCCGACCCGACGAGCGTGATCCGCCCCTCGAACCCCTCGTCGCGCAACGTCTCGACTGCCTTGGCGGCGGCCAGACCCGCCCCGACGACCACGATCGTGTCCATGCACGCCATCGTTGCTCCCCCACCGCCAGCCGCAACCCGGGAGGCGTGGCCGACGAAGGATTCTGCATTCGGCACGACCGGTCGTGCCGAATGCAGAATCCTTCGTTGGTCCCGGGACCGCGGCCACACCCGTCGAACCGCGGACAGCGGCGGCGCGCGCGTGCCAGCATCAGCGCATGACAGCTCCGCGGCCATGGTCCGACGATGCCAAGAGACGTCGGTCGGTCGTCCTTTGGATCGGAGCCCTCGGCGTCGTCGCAGCACTCGTCGCGACGATCGTCGTCATGCGCATCGGCGTTGCCGCGGATCGTGCACGCGACCAGGTCAAGGTCGAGCCCATCGCCGTAGCGTGCGGAGACCGGCTCCTGCGCTACGGCGCTGATCCCTCCGAGAGAGATGAGCTGAGCACGATCCCGGGCTTCGGTCTCAGCGACCGCGACCTGGATCGGGCCCGCTACTGCACGGTGTTCGTCCAGGTGCAGAACAACGGCGACGGCACGGTCCGCGTCCTCGACTACACCCTCAAGGCCATGAGGCCGGATCGCGACTCCGGGTTTCCCGGACGGCTGCGCGGGGAGTCACGCACGGCTGGGGACGGACCCGGGCAGTCCACGGACGCCGTGATCGACGACCCGTTCGTCCTCGAGGGCCGGGACTCCGTCCAGCTGAGCTGGCAGGTCGAGAACAACCCGAGCACCTGCCAGTCCGCGGGCGTCACCGGCACGTCCCTCATCACGCTCCGCGTGCGGACCCACGGACGAACCCTGACGGTCGACCCGGGGCTCACCTTCTCGATCCGCAACGTCGCCGACCGACTCGAGGGCTGTCGCGACTGACCTACGCCAGCCGCTCCCGCAAGGCGCGCCGGAGCGCCTCCTCGGCGTCGACGCCCTGGGCGGACGCCTCGGCCACGAGCTGCAGGAGCCGCGAGCCGACGTCGTCGCCGGAGGTGTCGAGGTCGGGCACGCGCTCGAGGGCCTTGGCGGCTGTCGCCAGCGCGGGAAGGGTCGGGGCGATGCCCTCGAGGGGCGACGTGCGTGCCTTCTCGGTCGCCTTGACGGCCTGCCACGCGGCGTCGACCTCCTCGGCCGTGGTCGCCGTGCCGTCGGCGAACACGTGGGGATTGCGCCGGACGAGTTTGTCGGTGATGCCGACCGCGACGTCGTCGACGTCCCAGCCTTCTCCCGTCGTGTCCGCGACCGCAGCGTGGAAGACGACCTGCATCAGCAGGTCACCCAGCTCCTCGCGCAGCAGATCGGCATCGCCCGCGTCGAGCGCCTCGAGCGTCTCGTGCGCCTCCTCGAGCAGGTAGCGCGCCAGCGACGCGTGCGTCTGCTGCTGGGTCCAGGGGCACTCGGCGCGGAGTCGGTCCATGACCTCGACCAGGTCGAGCAGCCGTTCGCCCCGCCGGGTGGAGGTCACCTCCTCAGGACGCTCAGGCACAGCGCTGCGTGTCCGGCAGCTTCGCGGACGAGTCGGCCGTCTCGATCGTCGTCGACAGCGAACCGGTGCGGGCCTCCTGCGTGCCGTCGGCGTCGAGGCCGTAGCGCGGGGCGTAGCGCACCGTCAGCTTCTTGAGCTCCGCCTCGACGAGCGCCCGACCCGCCTCCTGCACCTGCTGCTGGTTCTTCTCGTCGACCTTCTCGCCGAGCTGCCTCTCGCCCAGGGCGGTCACGATGGCGTAGAGACGCTGGCTGTCCTCGAGCACCCGGATGACCGTGTCGCGGTCGAGGCCGCGGACCGCCCGGACGGCCTGGGCACGGTCCTCGGTCGACAAGGTCGTGAGGCTGCTCGGGATGGACAGGTCGTCGCGCTCGGCCACGCGGTCGGCGGCGACCCCCAGCACCATCTGCCGGATCGCCTCGCGTCGGATCTCGGCGTTGCTCAGCTCCTCGACACCCTGCTGCTGCGCACTCAGCAGGTTGATGCGGCAGAAGACCTGAGCGGTCTCGTCGGCCGACGTCTGCGAGATCTCCTCGCCGTCGACGATCGCGGCGGCTCCCGGCCGGGTGGTGCCGCACGCCGCCAGCACCAGGACGGGGAGGATGAGGGCGATCTTGCGCAACATGGCCTCAGCCTACGAGACGCAGGTCACGCGCCGTTGCGAGCGTTGAGGCCGAGCTTGGAGTGGCG
The DNA here is from genome assembly GCA_023257515.1 of Aeromicrobium sp. Classification (GTDB taxonomy): domain Bacteria; phylum Actinomycetota; class Actinomycetes; order Propionibacteriales; family Nocardioidaceae; genus Aeromicrobium. The sequence continues at coordinate 16,129 of JALRCA010000062.1, read as the reverse complement.
GCGGCCGTAGAAGACGTAGACCAGGATGCCGATCGCGAGCCAGACCAGGAACCGCAGCCACGTCTCGACCGCCAGGTTCGACATGAGGCCCACGCAGAGCACGGCCGACGTGATCGGCAGGATCGGCACCTGGGGCGCCTTGAACGGTCGTTTCATGCGCGGCTTCGTGCGTCGCAGCACGATCACGGCGATCGAGACGACCAGGAACGCGAACAACGTGCCGATGCTGACCATCTCGGCCAGCACCTTGAGCGGCACGAACGCGCCCAGGATCGCGACGACGACGGTGGTCGCGACCGTGATGCGGACCGGGGTCTGGTACTTCTCGTGGATCTTGCCGACGCTCGCAGGAAGCAGCCCGTCGCGGCACAGGGCGAACCCGATGCGACCCATCGCCACGATGTCGACGAGGATGACGGACGTCAGGCCGGCCACGGCGGCGATGCCGATGAGGATGCCGGCCCAGCCGAGGCCGCGCTGGTCGAAGGCGTCGGCGAGGGGTTCGCCCTCGCTGACCTTCGTGTACTTCACCATGCCGGTCAACACGAACGTCACCGCGACGTAGAGAATCGTGCAGATCACGAGCGTCCAGATGAGACCGCGCGGCATGTCCTTCGCGGGCTCCTTGGACTCCTCGCCCAGGTTGGCGACGGCCTCGAAGCCGGAGTAGGCGAAGAACACGATCGCCGCGGCCACCAGCACGCCGGTGACGCCGTAGGCGGTCTGGTCGGCTCCGGTGATCCACTGCCAGAGCGGCTGCTGCAGGCCGGAGATCTCGTCCTTGCCGGTGACGGGTCGCGACTCCGGGATGTAGGGCTTCTGGTTGGCGAGGTCCACGAAGAACAGCCCGACGCCGATGATGAACAGGCAGACCGAGACCTTGATGACGACGAGGGCGTTGGTGACGAGCTTGGACTCGCGGATCCCGATCGCCGCGACGAACCCGAGGACGACGACGATGAAGACCGCGCCGACGTTGACGACCGAGCCCTCCTCGCCGAAGAACTCCTTCGGCAGGTCGAAGACGCCCTGCAGGTAGCCGGACCAGCCGCGCGCGACGACGGCCGCGCCGAGGGCGAACTCGAGGATCAGGTCCCACGCGATGATCCAGGCGAAGATCTCGCCGATCGTCGTGTAGGCGTAGGTGTAGGAGCTGCCGGCGGTGGGGACGGCGGCCGCGAGCTCGGCGTAGCAGACCGCCGCGAGCATCGCGACGATGCCGGCGATGAGGAACGAGAGCATGACGGCGGGACCGGCGTTGTTCTTGGCGGCCGTGCCCGTGAGCGTGAAGATGCCCGTGCCGATCACGATGCCGATCCCGAACCCGATCAGGTCGGTGACCCCGAGCCGCTTGCTCAGCCGGACGTGGTGCTCACTCCCCGGCTCGACGTCGTTCTGGTGGATGACGTCGTCGACGTCCTTCGTGCGCACGAGCTCTCGCCATGACATGCGGTCAACCTTTAGGGAATTCGTCCCGGCCCGCAACCTGTCGTTCACCCGTCCACCCCCTCACCACCCGCTGAGTGGGGTGGGTGGGGGGTGGGGGTCAGGCGGTGAGGGTGTCGACGACGGTGCGCACCCAGGCCAGCAGGTCACGGCCGGTGACGGGCTTGCCGCCGACGGGCGCGGTGCGCGGCGCCGGGACGAGCGCGACCTTGACCGCCTGCTTGTAGACGCTCTTGGGATAGATGCGGGCCAGGCGCATACGACCCGACTCGGGCAGGTCGACCTCGGCGAAGCGCACGTTCGTGCCGGCCGACGTGACCTCGGTGAGCCCCGCCGCCCGCACCGCCACGCGGACCCGCGCGACCTCGAGCAGCACCTCGACCGTCTCGGGCGGCTCGCCGTAGCGGTCGACCAGCTCGGCGCGCACCTCGTCGACCTCGGCGTCGGAGCGTACGGCCGCGAGACGCTTGTACATCTCGAGCCGCAGCCGCTCGCTCGGCACGTAGTCGTGCGGCAGGTGCGCCTCGACGGGCAGCTCGAGCTTGACCTCCTTCTCGGGCTCGCCCTCCCCCCGGAACTCCGCGACGGCCTCGCCGACGAGCCGGACGTACAGGTCGAAGCCGACGTCGGCGATGTGCCCCGACTGCTCACCGCCGAGCAGGTTGCCGGCGCCACGGATCTCGAGGTCCTTCATGGCGACCTGCATGCCACCGCCGAGCTCGGAGTGCTGGGCGATCGTGGCGAGCCGGTCGTGCGCTGTCTCGGTCAACGGCTTGTCCGGCGGGTACAGGAAGTAGGCGTAGGCCCGCTCGCGCCCACGTCCGACGCGTCCGCGCAGCTGGTGCAGCTGCGAGAGCCCGAGCGTGTCGGATCGCTCGATGATCATGGTGTTGGCGTTCGAGACGTCGAGCCCCGACTCCACGATCGTGGTGCAGACGAGCACGTCGTAGCGCTTCTCCCAGAAGTCGACCATGACCTGCTCGAGCTGGTGCTCGCCCATCTGACCGTGCGCGGCGGTGATGCGTGCCTCGGGCACGAGCTCGGAGAGCCTCTTGACGACCTTGTCGATCGACTGCACCCGGTTGTGGATGAAGAACGCCTGGCCCTCACGCAGCAGCTCGCGCCGGATCGCCGCCGCGACCTGCTTGTCGTCGTAGGCGCCGACGAACGAGAGCACGGGGTGCCGCTCCTCGGGCGGGGTCGCGATGGTCGACATCTCCCGGATGCCGGTGATCGCCATCTCGAGCGTGCGCGGGATCGGGGTCGCCGACATCGACAGCACGTCGACGGCGGCGCGCAGGTGCTTGAGCGCCTCCTTGTGCTCGACGCCGAAGCGCTGCTCCTCGTCGACGATGACGAGCCCCAGGTCCTTGATGCGCACGCCTGGCTGCAGGAGCCGGTGGGTGCCGATCACCAGGTCGACACTGCCGTCGGCGAGCCCCGCGAGGGTCTCCTTGGACTCCTTCTCGCTCTGGAACCGCGACAGTCCCCTGATCGTGATGGGGAACTGGCCGAACCGCTCGGCGAACGTCGCGTAGTGCTGCTGGACCAGCAACGTGGTCGGGACGAGCAGGATGACCTGCTTGCCGTCCTGGATCGCCTTGAACGCCGCGCGCACCGCGATCTCGGTCTTGCCGTAGCCCACGTCGCCGCACACGAGGCGGTCCATCGGGACCGTGCGCTCCATGTCGCGCTTGACCTCGTCGATCGTGACCAGCTGGTCGGGCGTCTCGACGAACGCGAACGCGTCCTCGAGCTCGCGCTGCCACGGCGTGTCCGGGCCGAAGGCGTGGCCCTGGGTCGACTGGCGCGCGGCGTAGAGCTTGATCAGCTCGCTCGCGATCTGGCGGACCGCCCGGCGAGCCTTGCTCTTGCGGTTCGACCAGTCGCTGCCACCGAGCTTGTCGAGGCTCGGGGACTCGCCGCCGATGTAGCGACTGACGAGGTCGAGCTGGTCCATCGGCACGAAGAGCCGGTCGCCCGGCTGGCCGCGCTTGCTGGGGGCGTACTCGATCACGAGGTACTCGCGCGCCGCGCCCTGCACGGTGCGGGTGACGAGCTCGACGTAGCGCCCGACGCCGTGCTGCTGGTGCACGACCGAGTCGCCCGGCTTGAGCTCGAGCGGGTCGACCTGCTTGCGCCGTCGCGCCGGCATGCTCGCGCGGTCCGCGCGCTCGGCGGCGCGCTGGCCGACGAGGTCGTCGTGCGTCAGCAGCACCGCGTCGGGGCCGACGAGCCCGTGGTCGAGATCCGCGACCTGGACCAGCACGACGCCGCTGCCGGCCTGGCCGGGCGCGCCGGTCGGCCGGTCGCTCGCGTCGGTGCCGGCCGGCACGTCGTGCTCGGCGAGCCACTCGACGGTGCGCTGCGCCTGCCCGTGTCCCGGCACGGCGATGACGACGCGTCGCCCCTCGGCCAGCCAGCCACGCACGTCGGCGACGGCCTTCTCGGCGTCGCCGCGGTAGGTCGGGGCGGCCTCGAGCGAGACCGGGCGGGTGGTGTCGTCGTCGAGACCGAACGGCGAGATGCCCCACCAACGCAGGCGCGAGCTCTCGAGGCGGACGTCGTCGAGCTCGCGGAACCCGGCGGCCCCGAGGTCGATCGGGGCCTCGGCACCGGTGGCGGCCGCGGCCCACGAGGCCTGCAGGAACTCCTCGCTCGTGGCGTTCAGGTCGACGGCGCGTGCGGCGACGCGCTCGGGGTCGTTGACCACGACGACGGTGTCGTCGGGCAGCAGGTCGACGAGCATCTCCAAGTCGTCGACCAGCACCGGCGCGAGGGACTCCATGCCCTCGACGGCGTGGCCCTCGGCGAGCTTGCCGAACAGCTCGGCCAGCGACGGGTGCGCACGGCCCAGCTCCGCGGCGCGCTCGCGGACCTCGTCGGTGAGCAGCAGCTCCCGGCACGGCGGCGCCCACATGCGGTCGACGGCCTGCAGGGTGCGCTGGTCGGCGACGGAGAAGCGCCGGATCTCCTCGACGTCGTCGCCCCAGAACTCGACGCGGAGCGGGTGGTCCTCGGTGGGCGGGAAGACGTCGACGATGCCGCCGCGCACCGCGAACTCGCCACGCCGCTCGACGAGGTCGACACGCGCGTAGGCGGCGGCCGAGAGCGCGCGCACGACGTCCTCGAGGTTGCGCTGGTCCCCCGGCCGCAGCTCGACGGGCTCGAGATCGGCGAGACCCTTGACCTGCGGCTGCAGCACCGAGCGCACCGGCGCCACGAGCACCCGGATCGCCGGGGCACCCGGACCCGGGTGCACGAGACGACGCAGCACCGCGAGCCGACGACCCACGGTGTCGGACCGGGGCGACAGTCGCTCGTGCGGCAGCGTCTCCCAGGCCGGGTAGACCGCGACGGACTCGGGGTCGACCAGGCATCCCAGGTCGGCCGCCAGGTCGTCGGCCTCGCGGGCCGTGGCGGTGACGACGAGGACGATGGACTGCTCCGCCAGCCCCCGCGCGACGAACGGCCGCAGGGCCGCCGGCGCCTGCAGCGTGAGCTCGCGGGGACGCTCGCGCAGGACCTGGGCGAGCGTCGGCTCGTCACGGACGAGGTCGAACAGGTCGAGGGCCTGGCCGTCAGCGGGACGGTCGGCGAGGGCGGTGGGACCGGGGGTGCTCATCTATCGGTTGAACGCGCTCTGGGTCGCGGATAGTCCCTGCTGGATCAACGACTCGACGGCATCGGCCGCCTCCTCGACGTTGACGTCGAGCTCCTTGCGCTCGGTCGCCGAGAACGGCTTCAGCACGAAGTCGTGCACGCTCTGACGTCCAGGCGGCCGGCCGATGCCCATGCGGACGCGGTGGAAGTCACCCGTGCCGATCGACTGCCGGATCGACTTCAGCCCGTTGTGCCCGTTGTCGCCCCCGCCGAGCTTGAGGCGCAGGGCGCCGAAGTCGATGTCGAGCTCGTCATGGATCACCACGAGCTGCTCCGGGTCGACGTCGTAGTACTTGAGCAGGGCCGAGACCGGTCCACCGCTCTCGTTCATGTAGCCACGCGAGCGACCCAGGACGGTCCGCTCGCCGGCGAGGCGTCCCTCGACCACCTCGGCCACCCCGGAGGGCTTGTGCTTCGTGAACCGGCCGCCCATGCGGGCCGCCAGCACGTCGGTGACGAGGTACCCGACGTTGTGCCGGGTGGCGGCATACGTCGGGCCCGGGTTGCCGAGCCCGACGACCAGCCAGGTCACTCCGACTCGGAGTCCTCGGCGGGAGCCTCGTCGCCCTCGGCGGAGTCGCCCTCGGTGCCCTCGGACTCGTCGTCGGACTCGTCACGCTCGATGCCGGCCTCGGCCTCGGCCTCCTCGAGCTCGGCCTCGACCTCCTCGGCGGTCGGTGCGTGCGTGATGTTGACGATCAGCAGGTCGTCCTCGACGGCGAGCTCGGCCCCGGCCGGCAGCTCGAGCTGCGAGGCGAGGATCTGCTCGCCGACCGCCAGGTCCTCGACCGAGACGATCAGGCCCTCGGGGATCGCGGTGGCCTCGACCTCGAGCGCGACCGAGGCGTTCTCGAGCACGACGAGCGAGCCACTGGCGGCCTCGCCCTCGACGGTGACGTCGATGTCGACGGTGACCTTCTCGCCCTTCTTGACGATGAGCAGGTCGGCGTGCTCGATGAAGCCCTTGAGCGGGTCGCGCTGGACCTGCTTGGGGATCACGAGGTGCTGCTCCGAGCCCAGGTCGATCGACAGCAGGGCGTTGGAGTTCTTGAGCGCGAGCATCAGGTCGTGGCCCGGCAGCGTGACGTGGACCGGGTCGGTGCCGTGACCGTAGAGCACGGCGGGGACCTTGTCGTCGCGACGGATGCGGCGGGCGGCGCCCTTGCCGAACTCGGTACGGGTCTCGGCGGGGATCTTGATCTCGGCCACGGGGTGATGCTCCTCGAAGTACGTGCTGGTGCGGGTGGTGGGCGCGGGGCGCCGGGGCTGTCAGGCTGGCTGGGCGCTCGACACAGCACTCCCGTGGAGCGCCCTGTCGATCACGGTCGGCTCACGCCGACCCTCGCCGAGGCAACCCGGCGAGTCTAGCCCAGGGGCCCCGGGCCGAGGAAATCGCCCGCAGCCGTCCCCGGACTTGTTCGGATCCCGTCGCCGTGACCCCTTCGATCCCTACGATTCAGGCATGGCCCGCACGATTGACAGGGGATCTGCGACGCCAGCACAGCCGACTGGCATGTCCCCACGCGACGACGTCTTCCGACAGCAGATGGCTGTCGTGGCGTCGGTGGCCGCCGTTCTCGTGCTCGTCTTCTCCCTCGCGCCACCGAACAGGTCCTCGGCAGCCGGCTTCCTCTCGTGGGGGGTCATCTCCCTCCTGGCCGTGACGGTGGCCGCCTCGGCGGCGCCGTGGGACCGCTACGACAGCGCCTGGCGGCTCGCGGTGCCCACGCTCGACGTCGTGGCCATCGACCTGCTGAGGATCGGTCAGCCGGAGGCCGGGTTCGGCATCATCATGACGATCCCCGTGATCTGGCTCGCGACCTCGCGCGGACGCCTCGGCCCCGCCCTGGGGGCCGTCGTCCCGGCCGTCGTGCTCGTGACGCAGGCCGTGCTCGAACGCAGCGGCGTCATCGACCCGATCCGTCTGGCCAGCCTGCCGGCGACCGGCAGCATCATCCTGACGCTGGCCTTCGTCTCGGCGGTCGTCTCGCTCTCCTACCGTCGCCTCCGCGTCCAGCGCGGCATGCTGCGCCGTCAGAGCTCCGAGCTCGAGTCCGCCCTGCAGACGACGTCCGTCCAGGAGTCCACGCTGCGCTCGATCATGGACGTCGTCCGGTTCGGCCTGGTGACGTTCGACGCCACGGGCCGGATCACGCACTCGAACCGCGCGGCTCGCGAGCTCATGGGTCGCTTCGGCATCGACCGTGGGACCCCGGTCGAGGACATGCCGTTGTACGCGGCCGACGGAACGACGCGGCTGCGGCGCGAGGACATGCCGCTCGCCCGCGCGCTCCGTGGCCAGGAGGTCGTCAACGACGTCATGTGGATCGGTCATCGCGACGGTCCGCGCGTGGCGGTCGACGTCGCCGCTCAGCTGATCATGCGTCCCGACGGCAGCATCGACCGCGTCGTGCTCGTGCTGCGCGACATGACCGCCGACCTGGCGGCCGAACGCCGACGCGACGACCTGGTCACGAGCCTGTCGCACGAGTTCCGCACCCCGCTCAGCTCGGTCCTCGGCTACCTCGAGCTCGCGATGGACGACCCGGACCTGCCGGAGGCCGCCCGCGAGCAGCTCGACATCGCTCGGCGCAACACCGTGCGCCTGCAGTCGATGGTCGGCGACCTGCTCGTGACCCGGTCGCGCGAGACCGTGTCCGCCGACCTGACGCTCGAGCGGGTCGACCTGACCGGCCTGGCCGCGGAGGCGGTGCGCTCGCTCGATCCGGTCGCGGCGGACCGCTCGGTGTCGTTGCGGGTCGAGTCGACCGGACCCGCGTGGGTGCGGGTCGACGCGTTCCGCCTGCGCCAGGTGCTCGACAACCTGCTGTCGAACGCCATCAAGTACAACAAGCCGGGCGGTGACGTCGTCGTGGCCGTGGAGCCCGAGGACGATGGCGGTCACGTCGTCCGGGTGAGCGACACCGGTCAGGGGCTGGAGCCCGCGGACGCCGCCCGCCTGTTCGAGCCGTTCTTCCGGACCGAGGGCGCGCGCACGTCGGGAACCGTCGGCACGGGGCTCGGACTCACCATCTGTCGCGAGATCGTCGAGCAGCACGGTGGGACGATCGAGGTCGAGAGCGCCGTCGGACGCGGCACCGTCGTGTCGGTCCACCTCGTCAGGAGCGAGGAGTCCGTCCGTGGTGCTTGATCCGGAGAGCGTCCGGGTCGCTGCTGCCCTCGGCATCGGCTTCCCGACCGCGATGTTCGTCGCGGCGACCACGCAGCGCCACAACGACCCGTCGAGCCGACTGTGGTCGGTCGGGTTCCTCATGACGACCGCCGCCATGTCCGTGGCCGTCGTCCGCGACGGTCAGGACCTGGGGCGGGGCATCGACGTCGTGCTCGCGGTCGCGGTCACGCTCGGGCTCGCGGCGGTCTGGATGGGTGCGCGCCTGCTCCACGGCCGTCGGGCCAGCTGGCCCGTCGCCGGCGCCGCGGCCGTCGTCGTCGGCCTGGTCAGCGCGATCGATCTCGAGGCCGCTCGGATCGTGCAGCTGCTGGGTGCTGCGGTCCTGTCGGGACTCGCCGTGCACGAGTTCGGCCGGGGCGCGACGCGCTCGTACGTCGAGGCGCGCCTGGTCCGCATCCTCATGATCGGACTCGCCCTGCTGTCCCTCGGCGCCGCAGCGCGGCAGACGTTCGGCGACGTCCCGGGGGCGGAGGCCTCGGACTGGCGCGTGCTCGCGGTCGCCGCCTTGTTCCAGGTCACCCTCATGGTCGCGCTCAGCGCCCTCCGCGAGGGCGAGGCCGAGCGCACGCTGGGAGCGCGGATCGGCCGCACCACGGTGGCAGGCCTGCTGACCGGACCCGACTTCCTCGTGCGGGCCGAGGACCAGATCACCAGGGCCGGCATGACCGGGGAGCACACGACGTTCCTCCTCGCCCAGGTCGATGACCTGGAGTCGCTCGCGACGGCCTACGGGCTGCAGGCTCGCGAGCTCGCCGTCGTGCACATGTCGACCGCGCTCCGCGAGCACCTGTCCGCTGCGACCCTGCTCGGCTACCTGGGCGGCGGCCGGTTCGCCGCGCTCCTCGTGCACCGCGCACCCTCGAGCGAGTCGGTCGACGACCTGCGGCGCGGACTCGCGACGAGTCCGACCCCCGACGGACTCCCGCTGCGCATGACGACGAACGTCGAGGTCGTCGCCCGCGACCTGGACACCGCGGCGCTCCACCAGATCGTCCCGTCGCCACGCAAGCTCACCTGAGGCGGATCACGACGGACCCGGTCGGTCCTCGATACCCGCGCGTCGGTAGCCCGCGGCCTCGGCGGCGTCGATCCGCGCCCGCAGCTCGGCCGGACGGAAGGGCTTGACGACGAGGTCGTCGGCACCGGCTCGACGACCCTGCTCGAGGGCGTCCTCGTCCGTGCGTCCGGTGAGCAGGACCACGTAGGCGTCGCTGAACTCGCGCAGCGCCCGGGTGACCGCGAACCCGTCCATCCCGGGCATCGAGACGTCGAGCGTCACGAGCACGGGATCGTGCTCACGCACGGCCTCGATGCCGTCGAGCCCGTCCCCGGTCGCCACGACGTCGAACCCGCTCTGGCGCAGAATGATGCGCAACAGCTCGCGGATGTCCACGTCGTCCTCGACCACCACGGCAGTGCCGCGACCGCCGCTCCCTCCGGCTCCCATGGACCCACCCTAGGGACCGGCCACTCGTGCCGTCATCGGGTGGGACCGCAGAACTGACGAAGTCCTGAGGTCACGCTGCGTCGACCCTGAGGTCCGGCGGCCACGATGGGGCGAACACCCCCCGGGAGGAACGACACCACGATGTCCATGCACCACACCGGCCTGCCGGGCGCCCCGCTCGACGAGGCGCCCGAGGACGCCCTGAGCCTGCGTCGTCCGCGTCCCACCGTGGGGTGCGTCGTCCCTGCCTACAACGAGCAGGAGACGATCGCGGGGGTCCTCGACTCGCTGCTGTCGCAGACCCGGCTCCCGGACGCCATCCACGTCGTCGTCAACAACACGACCGACCACACCGCCGAGATCGCGTCGCACTACGCCGGACCGCACGTCCGCGGCCACGGCGACGACCAGCAGCTGACCGCGATCTACGTGCACGACATCGGCGAGAACCCCGACAAGAAGGTCGGCGCGCTCAACTATGGCTTCTCCCTCGTCGAGGGGATGGACTACCTGCTCGGCGTCGACGGCGACACGACGGCGGACCCTCGCGCGCTGGAGCTCCTGGTCGAGGAGATGGCCAGCGACGACCGCCTCGGCGGCATCTCGGCGATCTACAGCATCGACGACTCCGCCGTCACCGGGATCATCGGCAAGTTCCTGGTGGCCGGCCAGCGGGCCCAGTTCGCCGCCTTCAACCTGCAGAACCTGCTGCGCGGGCGGAACATGGCCGTCCTCGGTGGCCAGTACTCGATCTTCTCGGTGGCGGCGCTGCACCAGGTCATCGCGCAGACCCACCAGCGCAGCCCCTGGGTGCGCGACAGCGAGATCGAGGACTCGCTGCTGTCGCTGCAGATCAAGTCGGCCGGCTACCTGACCAAGATCAGCGCCGGGGCACGCGCGAACGTCGGCGGCATGACCACGCTGCGCGCCCTGGACGCCCAGCAGGTCAAGTGGAACACCGGTGCGATCGACCTGATGTGGCCGGGCCAGCGCGGCGACACCAAGGGCCAGCCGCTGCACCCGAACCTGCGCCTGCGCTGGTTCGAGAACATCTCGATGGCGATCAACGGCTTCACCCGGTCGGCCTTCTTCTTCCTGCTCACCTGCTCGCTCATGTTCCACGCCTTCCTGTTCAGCCCGATCTGGCTCGTGCCGCCGCTGGCCGCCGTCGCGCTCAACGCGCGGATCGCGCACGCCATGAAGTTCCGCAACCGTCGCGACTACTGGTTCGCGATCGGGATCGTGCCGGCGGAGCTCTACATGTGGGTCCGTCTCGGACACTTCGCCCGGTCGTGGACCAAGTTCCTCGGTCGTTCCCAGACCGACAACTGGGCCCTGCAGGCTCGCGCCGAGAGCGGCGGCAACACGAGCCTCGTCCCGGCACACCTGCTGCCGGTCTTCGCGCTCCTCGCCGTGCTCGGCGTCGCCGTCGCGTCCTGGGCCCAGCTTCCCGAGGGCGCCAAGTCCGACGTCCTGGTCGTGGGCTGGACCGTCCTCGGTCTCGTCACGATCCTGCAGACCTCGTGGATGGCCCTCAAGGTCCTCCGCCCGTACCGGGGGTACGAGGTATGAGCCCGCGACACCCCGCCACCCGATCCCGTCACTCCTGGAGCCGTCCGATGAGTCGTCCCCGCCTCTCCCGTCTGGTCGTCGCCGTGCTGTCGACCGCCCTGGCGGTCTCGACGTCCGCGTGCTCGCAGCTCGGGGGCGCGAAGGCCGACCCGGTGCCGACGCCCGCGGCCACGTCCGCCACCCCCGCGGTCGAGGAGACGCAGTTCACGCGTGACGGGACGTTCCAGTCACACATCGACATCGACGGTGTCGACTTCGTCTACACGCTCTACCCGACCAAGTCGACGCCGCGGACCCACGAGTGGTACCCGCTCGGCAACAAGTTCTTCACGATCGCCCTGACGGCGTACGACCTCGACCGCAAGCTGCGCGACCGCTTCGCGACGAAGCGCAAGGTCTACCTCGACCGGATCTCGGTCGCGTCGACGACCGACAGCGAGGGCCCGGACGGCTCGAGCGCGATGCCGTACTCGCTCAACGCCCAGGCGCGCACGATCACGATGGATCCCGAGCCCACGCAGAAGCGCGGCTACGGCATGCTCATCACGTCGCCGAAGGGCGCGTTCGAGCTGAGGAACCAGAAGATCGGTGAGATGCCCCTCGAGACGCGTCTGGTGACGTTGAGGATCTCCGCGACCGTGTTCATCCAGCGTCGCGCCGGCTCGGACCGGTACGACCGCCACCGCGTGAGCCAGAAGGTCCCGATCACGATCTTCGCGTCGAAGCGGCCCACGCCGTCCACGCGCATCCCCGTGGACGCGAACTGAGGCCCGTGATGAGCTCAGTCGGCCGCGAGGCGGTAGCCGACGCCGCGCACCGTCTCGATCCAGCGCGGGGTCGCGCTCGAGTCGCCGACCTTGCGCCGCAGGTTCGCCATGTGGACCTCGATCGCCCGCTTGTCGGCGTCGGTGACGTAGTAGGTCGTGACGTAGTCCTCGCCCCGCAGCGCCAGGACCAGGTCGGCCTTGCTGCGCACGCGGCGACCGGTCCTGAGGAGCGCGGCCAGGAGGTCGAACTCGCTGCGGGTCAGGTCGAGGCCCCGACCGTCGGCCGTCGCGACACGGGTCGCGACGTTGGCCGCCAGCCCGAACCACTCGAGGCGCTCGCCGTCGGTGGCGCCGCCGTCGGCCGTGGGGACGGCGGTCGGCCCGGCAGCGGTGGACGGGGCGTCGACCGACGGCGTGGGGCGCTCCGCGACCGGGGCCGGGGTCGGCGGCGGGGCGGCGGCCTGCTCGACCGGCTCCTGCGGCTGCGCGACCGGGATCCCGGGCAGGGAGTCCTCGGCGATCCATGCCGCGCGACCCTCGCTGCGCTCGTCCTGGTCGGCGACCGCCGGCGCGGGGACCGCGGGCTCGGCCCTGTCCGGGACGTAGGTGCGCGGCCGTCGCAGCATCGCCTCGACCCGAACCCTGAGCTCGCGCGGACGGAACGGCTTGACGAGGTAGTCGTCGGCGCCGGACTGCAGTCCCTGGATGACGTCGATCTCGTCGGTCTGGCCGGTGAGCATGATGATGTACGTCTGGCTGAACTCACGCAGCCGCGTGGCGACCGCGAACCCGTCCATCCCCGGCATCGAGACGTCGAGCGTGGTGAGCACCGGGTCGTGCTCGCGCACGGCCTCGAGGCCCGTCGGTCCGTCGGCGGCCGTGACGACCTGGAACCCGCTCTGCGTCAAGATGAGTCTCACGAGCTCCCGGATGTCCGGGTCGTCCTCGATCACCACGGCCGTTGGCTCGACCATCCCTGCTCCCATGGGTTCAGCCTAGGGCCGCACGTGGTCAATCGTTGGTCGATCGTCCTACTCAGCGCCCGATCAGCTCCAGCCGGCCGCGGTCGCCAGCGCCAGGGCTCCTGTCGTCCAGAACTCCCCGGCGGGAGGCCCGCCGCCGCACTGGCCGTCGCTCTCGCCCGGGGGCTTGATCCACAGCCACGCGTCGAGCCGCCCACGGCCGCGGGCGGGCTCACGACCCAGGGCTCGCCCGGGAGGGTTGCAGAAGTCACCCGGTGCACCCGGCCCGACGCCGTTGCGGCCGGTGTCGACCACGTAGGCGAGAGGGCGGTCGAGGGCCGCGTTGACGGCCTCGGCGTAGGCCGTCTCGTCGGCGTCGGTCTCGTAGCCCGCGACGTTGGTCGCGAAGCCCCTGAGGTGGTCGGGACCGACGGACCGCACGAGCTGCGCCATGCGTCGCGGCTCGATCCACGACGAGTGGCCGGCGTCGACGTAGGTCCACACACCGTGCTCGTCGAGGGTCCTCGCGGCCTGGCGCAGCAGGCGCACGCGCGAGCCGACGAGGTCGCACTCGTCGGCCGTGGCCAGCGCGTCCGGCTCGAGGATCGCGACGGCACCCTTGCCGGACTCGGCGATGGCCTCGACCCACGACTGGTAGGCGTCCGCGTCGAGCCCACCGGCGGACTCCTGGCCCGAGCAGTCGCGCTGCGGCAGTCCGTAGACGACGAGGACGGCCACCCGCCCCTGCGCGTCGGCCCGCTCGACGAGCGACTCGACGCGGCGACCGACGTGCTGGGCGTCGAGCGCCTCGGGCACGAGCCAGGTCGCGGTCGGCACGCCGGCCAGCCGTCGCAGGATCGCTCGATCGGCCGGGTCGGCATCGGCCGCGGCCCGTGCGGCGGCCGAGTCGGGATCGACGAGCGGTCGCGCCGACGCGAACGGGTTGCGCTCGGGCGCGGCGCCGGTACGCGTCACCAGCACGACCACGAGACCGACGACCACCAGCGCCGCCGCTCCCACGGCCACCACGACCCGACGACGACGTGCCACCTCGTGCCTCCCCTGCCGACGGCGGGCCACTCGGCGTCCGCACCTGACGATCTGGAGATCCCGTGACGACTTCGCGCCCCTGGCGGATCCTGCTGGCCCTGACCCTACTGCCGGTGGTGGTCATGTCGGGTCTGTCCGGCGCAGCAGCCGCGACCACCGGGACCATCCAGGGCACGGCCGTCGATCGCGAGGGCACGCGGCTGAGCCGCGTCACCGTGCGACTCTTCAGCGTCGACGCGTCGGGGAGCTGGGCGTACCGCACGAGCGTCAAGGCCTCCTCGCGTGGCGACTTCGAGCTCGCGGAGGTCCAGCCCGGCCGCTACGTCCTGCAGTTCGTGGACACGCGTCCGTCGTGGGACAAGACCAAGCACGTCACGACCGACGTCAAGGCCACGGTGCCCGACACGGGCGCCACGGTGCGGGTCAACGGGTTCATGGCGCGCGGGGCGTACCTGTACGGCACGGTCCGGACGCGCAAGGGCCCGGGCCGCAGCGCGCTCGTCCGGGCCGTCCGCGACGGCGACACGACCGGCACGGTCTACTCGGTGCGCGCCGACCGCTCCGGCGGCTACTGCCTGGCGGGTCTGCCCAAGGGGCGCTACACGGTGTTCGTCTACGACGCGGCCAAAACCTGGTCCGCCAAGCCGCGCCGCGCACGCCTGACCAGGCTGGGGAAGGGCACGGGTGTCGGCTTCGCCATGAACACGCGGGCGGGTCGCTACTCGGGCCGCATCCGCGCCGGTGGCATCAGCCTGTCGGAGTCGCCGTTCGTGACCGCGGTCAACCGGTCGACCGGCCAGTTCTACGTCATCCAGGTCTTCAGCGGGAACCTGGTGTCCCTGCGGGGGCTGGCACCCGGCCGCTACTCGCTCAAGGTCCCCGGCGTCGACCACTACCTCGGTCGCACCTTCTCGCTGCCCGCGCTGCGGGCCGGACGCACGACGGCGGCCGGCTACCTCGACCTGACCCGTCAGGGCGGCATGCTGTCGGGCCAGGTCGTCGACGCGGGCACCAAGAAGCCTCTGCCGGGCGTCGAGGTGACCGTCTACGACAAGTACGACCACCCGTTCGACACCGTGCGGACCAACGCCGCGGGCTGGTTCACGGTCGGCGGGTCGATCCCCGACGGCGACGACCCGGCGTCGCTCACGATCCGCGCGCGGAACCCCATCGACGAGGTCCGCTACGTCGAGCGCAACCACCTCGGGCCCTACGTGCTGACCGCCGGCTCGACGGCCCAGGTCGGCACGATCGCCCTCACGCGGGTGCCGAGCCCGACACCCACGCCGACCACGAGCCCGACGCCGACGGCCTCACCGACGCCGACGGCGACGACCTCGGTCAGTCCTTGAACAGGCTCGTCACGGAGCCGTCCTCGAAGACCGCCGCCGTGGCCTGAGCCAGCAGCGGGGCGATCGACAGGACGGTCAGCTTGTCGAAGCGCTTCTCGTCCTCGATCGGCAGCGTGTTGGTCACGATGACCTCGACGGCCGAGGAGTTCTTGAGCCGCTCGACGGCCGGACCCGAGAACACGGCGTGCGTCGCGGCGATGACGACCGCCTCGGCGCCGTCGTTCATGAGGGCCTCGGCGGCCTGGACGATCGTGCCGCCGGTGTCGATGAGGTCGTCGACGAGGATGCAGACGCGGCCCTCGACGTCACCGACGACGCGGTTGGCCTTGGACTCGTTCGGCCGACGTGGGTCGCGGGTCTTGTGGATGAACGCCAGCGGGGCGCCACCCAGGGAGTTGGCCCACGACTCGGCGACCTTGATGCGGCCGGCGTCGGGCGAGACGACGGCGAGCGGCTTGTCGCCGTACTTCTTCTTGACGTGACGCGTGAGCACCGGCATCGCGAGCAGGTGGTCCACGGGCCCGTCGAAGAAGCCCTGGATCTGGGCGGTGTGCAGGTCGACCGTCATGAGCCGGTCGGCGCCCGCCGTCGTGAACAGGTCGGCCATCAGCCGCGCCGAGATCGGCTCCCGCCCGAGGTGCTTCTTGTCCTGGCGGGCGTAGCCGTAGAACGGCAGG
>JALRCA010000033.1 GCA_023257515.1 Aeromicrobium sp. | reverse complement strand
ATGCGCGAGGAAGAACGTCGCAACACGGCGTTCCACGAGTCTGGCCATGCGGTGGTCGCCAAGCTGTTGCCCAAGGCGGACCCGGTGCACAAGGTCACCATCATGCCGCGCGGCATGGCGCTGGGCCTGACCTGGCAGCTGCCCGAGCATGACCGCGTGAACATGTACAAGGACAAAATGCTGGAAGATATTTCCATCCTGTTCGCGGGCCGCATTGCGGAAGAGATCTTCCTCGATTCGATGTCGACCGGTGCATCGAATGACTTCGAGCGCGCGACCAAGCTGGCGCGCGCGATGGTGACGCGCTTCGGTATGTCCGAGACCCTGGGCACCATGGTCTATGAAGACACGGATCAGGAATCTTATTTCGGCCGCACATCGTCGAAGACCGTGTCCGAGGCAACGCAACAGAAGGTTGATCTGGAAATTCGCAGCATTCTCGACCAGCAGTACGCGCATGCGCGTGGCTTGCTGGAACGCAATAAAGAGAAAGTGGAAATGATGGCGAAAGCCTTGCTAGAATGGGAAACCATCGATGCAGACCAGGTCAACGACATCATGGCAGGACGCGAGCCGCGTCCTCCGAAGGTGCCGCCGACTTCACGTCCCAGCGATGGTTCACCCGACGGCGGCGTCGAGCCCGCCGCAGCACCGGCCTGACGCAGATGCAGCAAACCATTTGCGTAAAATCTTTTTGACGGGCCATTGCTGAATAACGGGGTGGGGAGTGATCCCCACCCCGTTTCAATTTCAGCGCGTGCATTCGTCACTTTCTTTTTCCGATACCGCCATCCTGATCACGTGAGCAAACTCCTGCACGACAAATTGCATTGCGGCCGTTACCTGTTGCCCATGCAGGGCGAAGGCTTTCGCCCGCTGGTGATGGGGGGGCTGAACGTGACGCCCGATTCCTTTTCCGATGGCGGCGCGCATGCGACGCTTGACCTCGCGTTGTCGCGTGCGGAACAGATGATCGCCGATGGCGTCGACATCATCGACATTGGCGGTGAGTCGACGCGTCCGGGTTCTGCGTCAGTGTCAGCCGCGCAGGAGATGGATCGCGTGATGCCGGTGCTGTATGTGCTGCGCGACTGCGGCAAGCCCTTGTCAGTCGACACGCGCCGTCCCGACGTGATGCGCGAAGCGATCGCGGCCGGCGCCGACATGATCAATGACATCGAAGGCTTCCGTGAACCGGCGAGCTTGGCGGCTGTCAGCGACGGCGAATGTGCGCTGTGTATCATGCACATGCAGGGCGAGCCGCGCACCATGCAAGCTGATCCGCAATATCGTGATGTGGTGGCCGAAGTCGGCGACTTCCTCGCAGTGCGAGCCCAGGCGGCACACGAGGCTGGCATTGCCGCGCAACGGCTGTGCATCGATCCCGGCTTCGGCTTTGGCAAGACGCTGGATCATAATCTTGCGTTGCTCGCGCAACTGGCGGCGCTGCAGGACAGGCTGCAACTGCCGGTGCTGGCCGGGCTGTCGCGCAAGACCATGATCGGCAAGCTGACCGGCAAGCCCGTCGAGCAACGCATGGCCGGCAGCGTGGCTGCAGCGCTGGTGGCAGTCAAGAATGGCGCCCGCATCGTGCGTGTGCATGACGTGGCCGAGACTGTCGATGCATTAAAGGTCTGGGCGGCGGCGGCCTGAGGCGGCGAGCGTTGTGACGCGGGGCCGACCGGCAGCATCCGGGCGTCGCGACCCAGGGACGACGCAGGCAGGCACGAAGCAGGCAGTACACAAGCAGGACGCAAGGACAACGAACCACAGACGGGACAAGAAGATGGGACGAAAGTACTTTGGCACCGACGGTGTGCGCGGTGAAGTGGGCATCGCGCCGATCACGCCGGATTTCGTGATGCGGCTCGGTTATGCCGCGGGCAAGGTGCTGGCCAAGGCGGGCAGTGCCAGCGCCCAAGGCGGTGGCCGACCGACGGTGTTGATCGGCAAGGACACGCGCATTTCCGGCTACATGCTGGAAGCAGCGCTCGAAGCCGGCTTCTCGGCCGCCGGCGTTGACGTGATGCTGGCCGGTCCGATGCCGACGCCGGCAATTGCGTATCTGACGCGCGCGCTGCGCCTGTCGGCCGGTGTCGTGATCTCCGCATCCCACAATCCTTTCCAGGACAACGGCATCAAGTTCTTCTCGGCGTCGGGCAACAAGCTGCCGGACGCTGTGGAGCTGGCGATCGAAGCTGCGCTCGACGAGCCGATGAGCTGCGTCACCTCCGACAAGCTGGGCAAGGCACGCCGCCTCGATGACGCGCGCGGCCGCTACATCGAATTCTGCAAGAGCACTTTCCCCAACGAGCTCGACCTGCGCGGCATGAAGCTGGTGGTCGATTGCGCGCATGGCGCCGCGTACCACATCGCGCCAGATGTGCTGCATGAGCTGGGCGCGGAAGTGATCGCCATCGGCAACCAGCCGAACGGCCTGAACATCAACGATGGTCTCGGCGCGACCCATCCCGAGGCGCTGTCGGCCGCCGTGAAGCAGCATGGCGCCGATCTGGGCATTGCCCTGGATGGCGATGCCGACCGCCTGCTGATGGTCGATGCGTCCGGCCGCATCTACAACGGCGATGAACTGCTGTATGTGATGGTGAAAGACCGCCAGGCCAATGGCGGCATTACCGGCGCGGTGGGCACGCTGATGACCAATATGGCCGTCGAGTCGGCGCTGGGCGGCATGGGGGTCGGTTTTGCGCGCGCCAAGGTGGGCGACCGCTATGTGCTGGAAAAACTGCTTGAGCACGGCTGGGAAGTGGGCGGCGAGGGTTCGGGCCACCTGCTGTTCCTCGACAAGCATACGACCGGCGACGGCATTATTTCTGCGCTGCAGGTGTTGTCGGCGCTGCGTCGTGGTGGCAAGACCCTGGCCGAGATCACGGCGGACATGCAGCTGTGGCCGCAGGTCTTGCTGAACGTGCGCGTGCCGGCCGGTTTTGACTGGCAGTCCAGCAAGGACCTGGTGGCTGCCAAGGCGAGCGCCGAAGCTGAGCTGGGCAAGGATGGCCGGGTGCTGATCCGTCCGTCCGGCACCGAGCCCCTGGTACGGGTGATGGTCGAGGCGCGCGATCTCGGGGTCGAACGCGGCGAGGTGCTGGTTGTGGTCCATGCCCCCAGCGTAGTCGCCGGACCCTGCGTCGACCGCACGGATCCGTCGAAGTCGGGTCCCCGCGAGGTCAGGCCTGGTCGCGCTGGCGGGCGGCGAGGACGGCGATCTGCGTGCGCCGCTGCATGTTGAGCTTCGCGAGGAGCTGCGAGACGTAGTTCTTGACGGTCTTCTCGGCCAGGAACATCTGGTCGGCGATCTCGCGGTTCGTGAGACCGTCGCCGATCAGCTGCAGCACGCGGCGCTCCTGCTGCGTGAGACCCGACAGAGGTCCCTCCGGGTTCTGGGTGCGGATGCGCTCGAGCACGCGCTGCGTGACGGCGGGGTCGAGCAGCGACTGTCCCGACGCCACCCGCCGGACGGCGTCGATCAGGTCGTTGCCGCGGATCTGCTTGAGCGCGTAGCCGGCGGCGCCGGCCATGATCGCGGAGAAGAGCGCCTCGTCGTCGTCGTAGGACGTGAGGATGACGACCGAGATGGCGCTGTTGCGAGCACGCACGTCGCGGCACACCTGGATCCCGGACCCGTCGGGAAGGCGGGCGTCGAGCACGGCGACGTCGGGCGCGAGCCGGACGATGGCGTCGACCGCCTCGCCGGCGGTGGCGGCCTCGCCGACGACCTCGAGACCGGGCTCGGACTCCAGCAGGTCGCGGATCCCGCGACGCACCACCTCGTGGTCGTCGAGCAGGAAGATCCTGACCCGGTCGCTCGTGGTCTCCGTCATGGCTGCTCCTTCGGCACGGCCCAGCGGATCTCGAATCCCCGTCCGGGTTGGCTGTCGATCCGGCACGCTCCACCGAGCTGTCGTGCTCGGTGCTGCATGTTCTGCAGTCCGTTCCCCACCGACTCTCCTTGTTTTCCGTGACCATCATCCCTGATGGTGAGCTCAACCTGTCGGGTGCAGTCGAGCTGGATCGTGACGTGTCGCGCGCCGGCGTGGCGCACGATGTTCGAGAGCTGCTCCCGCACGACGTGCAGCAGGTTGACCCCCACCGCGTCGGGCACCGTCTCGAGACGTCCCGAGATCCTCATCTCGGGCAGGAAGCCGAGCAGCGGGGACGCCTCGTCGACGATCTGCTCGAGGTCCTGACGCAGGCCGGTCGAGGCGACGGTGCGGCCCAGGTCGAAGATCGTGCGGCGGATGTCCTTGATGGTGTTGTCGAGGTCGTCGACGGCCTGGTCGAGGCGGGTCCGCGCCTGGTCGGTGAGGACCTCGCGCATCATCCCCTCGAGCGACAGCCCGACCGCGAACAGGCGCTGGATCACCAGGTCGTGCAGGTCTCGACCGATGCGGTCGCGGTCCTCGTAGACCGCGAGGCGCGCCTGGTCGTCCTGCGCCCGGGCGACCTGCATCCCGAGGGAGGCCTGCTGCGCGAACGCCTGCAGGAACGCCGGGTCGAGACTGGTCGTGGGCACCCGCCGGCCGGCCGTCCAGCCGATCAGCAGGAGTCCGGTGCCGTCGATCGCCGAGATGGCGACGGCCAGGTAGGTCGTGAGGCGGGGCCAGTCGGCACCCCACGGGTCGAGCTCGTCGTCGAACCGGTCGACGACGACGGGCTCACGGTCCTCGGGGACCATCGCGACGCCGTCCGGGAGGGTCGGCACCGAGCCGACGATCCGTGCGTCGAGCCCGGACACCGCGCGGACCCGCTGGCGGCCGTCGTCGTCGGGCATGAGCATGACGGCGACCTCGGCGTCGGAGACCTCGCGCACCTTGTCGACGACCATCCGCATCATGCCGAGCCGGGTGACGGGCTCGAGCAGGGCCGTGGTCATCTCGGCGCGTCCGGCCAGCCACCGCCGCTGGTGCTCGGTCTGCTCGTACAGCCGGGCGTTCTCGACGACGACCGCGGCGGCCGCGGCCAGCGCGACGAGTGCCTGCTCGTCCTCGGCGGTGAACGTCGGCGCACCGATCCTGTCGGTCAGGTAGAGGTGGCCGAAGACCTGGTCGTGGATCACGATCGGGACGCCCAGGAACGACGTCATGTCGGCGTGGAGAGCGGGGAACCTGTCCCGGTCGTGCCGCGTGCGGACGTCGTCGACACGCAACGGTCCCGGTGGGTCGAGCAGGTCGGCGAGCATGCCGCCGCTCGGCAGCAGGAGGGCCTGCTGCACCTGCCGGTGGTCCAGCCCGTGGACGACGAACGTGCCGAACCGGCGCTCGGGCCGGGTCTCGAGGACACCCAGGAAGCCGTGCTCGGCCCCGACGACGGTGCAGGCGGTGCGGACGACGTGGTCGAGGACCGCGTCCAGCGTCAGCTCGCGAGACATCGCGACGACCGCGTCAAGCAGTCCTCGTAGACGCTCGCTCGTGACGGGATCCGCCTGCGACATCACGGGTGACCCACTCCCTCTCCGGCTCTGAGCCTACGTCCGATGCCCGCCTGGGACGCCGGGTTCGGCGACATCGGGCCCGGGCAAGGGGCCCGGAAATGTCGGGACCTTCGGCACTGATGAGTCGCGAGCGAGCGAGTCATGATGGATCCAACGCACGGAACCCGTGAACCCGGCTTCTCCCGCCGGCGGCCACGTCTCCCCATAGAAGAGGCCACACGGGTCCGACGGAGTCCTCCCACTCCGCCGGGGCCGCGCGCGCTGACGGCGGCTGACGTCGCCGGAGGTCTTCAGCCCCCGGGTCCTCCCACCCGGGGGCTCGACCATTTTCTGGGCCCGGAGGCGTGACCGGAGGCCGAGTCTCCGTCACCGATTCGCAACATCTTGGCGCTGACCTGCCCGTCCGCAGCGGTGTAGCGTGCCGTCCAGTCGTGTCCGCCATCCGGACACCTCGACACCTTCCTGGGGAAACAAGGAGCGACATGAAGCACATGAAGCGCGCGGTCGCGATCGTCGCGGCCACCGCCGTCGGCGGGCTGACCCTCGCCGCCTGTGGCGCAGGCCGCGACGGCGACAGCGGCGACGGGCTCGTCGTCGGCACGACCGACAAGGTCGTCTCGATCGACCCGGCCGGCTCGTACGACAACGGCTCGACGACCGTCCAGACGCAGGCCTACCAGTACCTGATGAACTTCCCGGCCGGCTCGACCGAGCTCACGCCCGACGCGGCGCAGAAGTGCGACTTCGAGAAGCCGACCGTCTACGTCTGCACCATGAAGGACGGCCTGAAGTTCGCCAACGGCCACGACCTGACGGCCTCGGACGTCGCGTTCTCCTACACGCGCATCAAGAAGATCAACGACCCGAACGGTCCCGCGTCGCTCCTGACGGCCATGAAGTCGGTCGAGGCGCGCGACGACAAGACCGTGGCGTTCACGCTCTCGGCACCGAACGACCAGACGTTCCCGCAGGTGCTCGTGACCTCGGCCGGACCCATCGTCGACGAGGAGGAGTACCCCGCCGACAAGGTCCTCGACGACGCGGCCGCCGTCAAGGCCCAGGGCTTCTCCGGCCCGTTCACGATCGGCAAGTACACCAAGAACAAGATCGCCGAGTTCACCGTCAACAAGAGCTATGACGGGGCGCTCACCAAGGCCAAGCAGGACGTCACGCTGACGTACTACACCGACGCCAACAACCTGAAGCTCGACGTCGAGAACGGCAAGATCGACGTCGCGTCGCGCTCGCTGACGCCGACCGACATCGCGAGCCTGGAGAAGAAGACCGACGACGTCACGGTCCACAAGGGCCCCGGCGGCGAGCTGCGCTACATCGTCTTCAACCTCAAGACGATGCCCGGCAAGGGAGAGGACCAGAAGACCGCGATCCGTCAGGCCGTGGCCTCGTCGGTCGATCGGGCCGAGCTCTCGGACCAGGTCTACAAGGGCACCTACACCCCGGCGTACTCCGCGGTCCCGAAGGGCGTGCCCGGAGCCACCGAGCCGTTCAAGGACCTGTACGGCACCGCGCCCGACAAGGCCAAGGCCAAGAAGTTCCTCGACGACGCGGGCGTCTCGACGCCGGTCGACCTGAAGCTGCAGTACAACCCCGACCACTACGGCTCGAACTCCGACCAGGAGTACAACATGGTCAAGCGCCAGCTCGAGGCGTCGGGCCTGTTCAAGGTCAGCCTGCAGTCGACGGAGTGGAACACCTACTCCGAGGAGCGCGTCAAGGACGCCTACCCGGCCTACCAGCTGGGCTGGTTCCCGGACTTCCCGGACGCCGACAACTACCTGACGCCGTTCTTCGCGCCGGACAACTTCCTGCAGTCCCACTACGAGGACAAGACGACCACGAAGCTGCTCGACACCGAGCGCACCGAGGCCGACAAGGCGCAGCGCGAAAAGGACCTGGGAGCCGTGCAGGAGCGGATCGCCAACCAGGTGCCGATCGTGCCGCTGCTGACGGGCGCGCAGGTCGCGGTCGCCGGCAAGGACGTCAAGGGAGTCGACGACACGCTCGACGCCTCGTTCAAGTTCCGCTTCTCGTCCCTGTCGAAGGGCTGATCGGGCGCCAGGGGGCGGGTCCACTCGGACCCGCCCCCTTCGCCGTCCACCCGCGCCACCCCAGGAGCCCCCATGTCCAGCGCCGAGATCCTGGGTCCGACGGACCCGCCGGTCGCCGAACCACCTCGCCGTCGTCGCGGCGGACCCCACTCCCGACTGCGCAGCCCGCTCGTGCGCTACCTGCTCGTGCGGCTCGCCCTCGTGATCCCGATGCTGTGGATCCTCGTCACGCTCGTGTTCGTGCTGATGCGCGTCATCGGCGACCCGATCACCGCCGCGAACGGCGGACGCCTGACGCCCGCGCAGATCGCCGAGCGCAAGGCGGAGGCGGGTCTCGACCGCCCGCTCATCCAGCAGTACTGGGAGTACGTCACCGGACTGCTGCACGGTGACTTCGGCACGACGCTCACCGACCACCGACCCATCAGCGACATCCTCGTCGTGAACGGCGCGGCCACGCTGGAGCTGTCGATCTACGCGCTGGTCGTCGCGTTCGCCGTGGGCGTGCCGCTCGGTCGCCTCGCGGCCCGCTACCGCGACCGCTGGCCCGACGTCGTGCTGCGGCTGTTCTCGATCCTCGTCTACGCGGCGCCCGTGTTCTTCGTCGGCCTGCTGCTCAAGCTGGCCTTCACGCCGTTCGGCTGGCCGTCGTCCGGCCGCGCCTCGACCACGACCGAGCTGGCCCTCGAGGACGTCAGCCCCAAGACGCACATCTACCTGATCGACTCGATCCTCTACGGCGATCCCGGCTACATCTGGGACGTCGTGCAGCACGCGATCCTGCCGGCCGTGGCCCTCGGGCTCCTGACCGGTGGCGTGTTCCTGCGCCTCGTGCGCATCAACCTGCTGCAGACGCTGCGCATGGACTACGTGACCGCCGCCCGCGCCCGCGGCGTCTCGGAGAGGCGGGTCGTGCGCAAGCACGCGTTCCGCAACGCACTCGTGCCGGTCGTGACCGTCATGGGCATGCAGATCGCCATGCTCCTGGCCGGTGCGGTGCTCACCGAGACGACCTTCGAGTGGCAGGGCATCGGCTACGAGCTGGCGCAGTACCTGATCAAGCGCGACTTCCTCGCCGTGCAGGGCATCGTGACGCTCATCGCCCTCGTGGTGTGCCTCGCGAGCTTCCTGATCGACGTGATCGTCGCGCTCGTCGACCCGAGGGTGAGGTTCTGATGAGCACCGAGACCACCCGCACGACGCCGACGTTCGCGTCCCGTCTCGTACCGTCCGTCGTGCGCCAGTCGCACGGCCTGCAGCGGTTCATGCTGCTGCTCGGCTTCGTCATCATCGCCCTGTTCGTGCTGGTCGCGGTCTTCGCGCCGTGGATCGCGCCGTACGGGTTCAACCAGGACCGCGCCGACGGTGTCGTGTTCGGCGCCCAGCAGGCACCGTCGGCCGCCCACTGGCTGGGCACCACGGTCGGCGGCACCGACGTGCTGTCACGCGTGGTCTTCGGCACCCGCACCGCGGTCGAGGTCATCGTGCTGGCCGTGATCCTGTCGAGCGTCGTCGGTGTGCCCCTCGGGCTGCTGTCGGGCTTCATCGGCGGCGCGTTCGACCGCGTCCTCGTCCTCGTGATGGACGCGCTCTACGCGTTCCCGTCGCTGCTGCTCGCGATCGTCGTCTCGATCGTCCTGTCGGGCGGCTCGAGCGGGGCGGTCGGCGGCATCCTGTCGGCGGCGATCTCGATCACCGTCATCTTCATCCCGCAGTACTTCCGTGTCGTGCGCAACGCGACGATCTCGGTCAAGGTCGAGCCCTACGTCGACGCCGCCCGCGTGGTGGGCGTGCGCACCCCGCGCATCCTGGGCCGCCACATCTTCTCGAACGTCGCGCAGACCCTGCCGGTCATCGCGACGCTCAACGCGTCCGAGGCGATCCTGACGCTCGCCGGCCTGGGCTTCCTGGGCTTCGGCATCGAGCCGTCGGCCGCCGCGGAGTGGGGCTACGACCTCAACAAGGCGCTGCCCGACGCCACGAACGGCATCTGGTGGACGGGCCTGTTCCCGGGGCTCGCGATCGTGCTGATCGTGCTGGGCGTGACGCTCGTCGGCGAGAGCCTGAACGACATCCTCAACCCGCTGCTGCGCACCCGCAGCGCCGAGACGTCCCACGACGTCGAGGAGCTCGAGGAGGTCGTGGCCGAGGTCGAGGCCGACGCACCGGCCACGCCGGCGGTCTCGACCCGTCCGAGAGATCCGGGCGGACCGCCCGACGATCCCGGACGACGTGTCGCCGCACTGTCGCTCACCGACCTGGCGGTCTCGTTCCGCACCGACGCCGGGCCCGTCGAGGCCGTGCGCGGCATCAGCTTCGACGTCGCACCGGGCGAAGTGGTGGCCGTCGTGGGCGAGTCCGGCTCCGGCAAGTCCGTCAGCTCCCGCGCCGTCCTGGGACTGCTGCCGACCACCGCCAGCGTCTCGGGCTCGGCCCTGCTCACGCGCGCGCAGCACGGAGGCGATCAGCACCGTGACGAGGAGCCGCGCGAGCTCATCGGCATGAGCAACGCCGACCTGCGCCCGATCCGTGGCGACGAGGTCTCGATGGTCTTCCAGGAACCCTCGACCGCGCTGAACCCCGTCTACACCGTGGGCTGGCAGATCATCGAGGGCCTGCGTGCCCACGACTCGTCGCTGACGAAGAAGGACGCCCGCACCCGGGCGGTCGAGCTGCTCGACCTGGTCGGCCTGCCCGACCCGGAGCATCGGGTCGACTACTACCCGCACCAGCTCTCGGGCGGGCAGAAGCAGCGCGTGGTCATCGCGATGGCGATCGCGTGCGACCCCGACGTGATCATCGCCGACGAGCCCACGACGGCGCTCGACGTGACGGTCCAGGCGGCGATCCTCGAGCTGCTGCTGAGCCTGCGCGACCGGCTCGGCACGGCGATCGTGCTCATCACGCACAACATGGGTGTCGTCGCCGACGTCGCCGATCGCGTCATGGTCATGTACCGCGGCTCGATCGTCGAGCAGGCCGACGTCGACGCGTTGTTCTCCGCGCCCAAGCACCCCTACACGCGGGCCCTGCTGGACGCCGTGCCGCACCTCGGTCGCGAGGACGGCCCCGGCGAGGTCGCCGGGTCCGCGGACGTCGTGCTCCAGGTGCAGGACCTGGTCGTGGAGTTCCCGGGACGGCTGGGGCAGCCACCCTTCCGGGCGGTCGACGACGTGTCGTTCCAGATCCGCCGTGGCGAGGTGCTCGGCCTCGTGGGGGAGTCGGGCTCCGGCAAGTCGACGGTCGGTCGCACGACCGTCGGGCTCCAGCAGCCCACCAGCGGCTCGGTGTCCGTGAGCGGCACGACCGTCTCGGGCCTGTCCGACAAGGAGCTGCGGCCGCTGCGCAAGCGGTTCGGGTTCGTGTTCCAGGACCCTGCCGCCTCGCTCAACCCCCGCATGTCGATCAGCGGGTGCATCGGCGAGCCGCTGCGCACGCAGACCGACCAGTCGGAGCAGCAGGTCGAGGCCCGGGTGGCCGAGCTGCTGGAGTCGGTCGAGCTTCCGGCGGCGTTCGCGCGGCGGTTCCCGCACGAGCTGTCGGGTGGACAGCGTCAGCGCGTCAGCCTGGCCCGCGCCCTCGCGCTCGACCCTGACCTGCTGATCGCCGACGAGCCCACCTCGGCGCTCGACGTGTCGGTGCAGTCGCGGGTGCTGGAGCTGTTCGTCGAGCTGCAGCAGCGGCTCGAGTTCGCGTGCCTGTTCATCAGCCACGACCTGGCCGTCGTCGACTCGCTCGCCAACCGCGTCGCGGTCATGCAGCACGGGCGCCTGGTCGAGATCGGCCCGCGCGAGGCGGTGCTCGGCTCGCCGCGCGAGGAGTACACGCAGCGGCTCATCGCCGCGGTGCCCGTGCCGGACCCGGCCGAGCAGCGTCGTCGACGCGAGGCCCGCGGCTCGCTGCTCACCGACGTCGACTGATCCCAGATTCGCGGCTCCATGCACCGTCTTCTCGACGGACTCGGTGCATGGGGCCGCACATCTGGCAGGGGTCAGGCTTCGATGGAGCAGAGGGGGCCGGGTCCCTCGTCGGCCGGGCGGTCGGCGGCCAGCTTGGCGAGCAGGCTGCGGAACTGCTCCGCCTCGTCGGCGTCGAGAGCCGCGAGGAGGTGGTGCTCGACCCGCACCATCGTCTCGTGGGCCGCGGCCAGTCGCGCCACGCCCACGGGCGTGAGCTCGACGATGCGGGCACGGCGGTCGTTCGGGTCGGGGCGTCGGGTGACGAGACCCTCGCCCTCGAGCTCGTCGATCAGGTACGTCATGACCGTGCGGTCGACCCCCAGGGCACTCGCGATGCGGGCCTGGCTGTGGCACTGGCTGTGCTCGACGAACGACAGGATCTTGTAACCCCGGTGTCCCCCGGGGAGGCCGAGCTCCGCGGACTCCAGGCCCGACAGGAACAGGCGGACGACGGCGTCGAGCTCGTGACCGAGCTCCGCGCGTCGCTGTGTCGTCCCCTGGTCCATGGGCCGATCATACAGTGTGCGGTGAGACATATTGTCTGCTCCACAGATCATCTGCTTTACTGACGATATGAGCACACTTCTTCGTCTCGATGCCAGCGTCCGCCGCGAGGGCTCCGTGAGCCGCGCGGTGGCCGACACCTTCCAGGAGACGCTCGTCCGCGAGCTCGGGGCCGACGTCGTCCAGCGCGACCTCGCCCTCGACCCGCTGCCGGCCGACGCCTGGACCCACACCGCCGCGACCCGCGGACTGCCCGTCGAGGAGCGCAGCCCCGAGCAGCAGGCCGCCTACGACCTCGCGACCACGCTCGCAGACGAGCTGGTCGCCGCCGACGCGCTCGTGATCGCGGTCCCGCTCTACAACTTCGGGGTCTCGCAGCACCTCAAGACGTGGTTCGACCTGATCATCGCCGATCCGCGCTTCGCCCCCGGCCAGCAGCCGATCGCCGGACGCCCGGCGACGTTGGTGGTCGCGCGTGGCGGCGGCTACGGCGAGGACACGCCGCGCGCCGGGTGGGACCACGCCACCCCGTACTACGAGCGCATCCTGTCCGACGTCTGGGGACTCGACCTCACGGTCATCGAGGCCGAGCTGACCCTCGCCCACGTGACTCCCGCGATGGCCGAGCTGCGCGAGCTCGCGGACCAGGTGCAGAACCGGGCCCACGACGACGCCCGCTCGCGTGCGCGCCAGATCGGCGAGTCGCTGCGCCGCGCCGCCTGATCCCCAGGGTGCCGTCCCCTCCGATCTGCGCAAGGATCGGAATCGACGACCGATCGGAGGGGATCGCACATGAAGAAGCTGTTGATCGTCGCGGCCGGCGTGACCGGGTACGTCCTGGGCGCCCGGGCCGGACGTGGCCGCTACGAGCAGATCAAGGACGGTGCCGCCAAGGTGTGGGGCTCCGACCCCGTGCAGCGCGGGGTCGACGAGGCCACGGTGCAGGCCAAGCACGCCGCGTCGACCGCCGGTTCCAAGGCGGCTGACGCGGCGTCGGCGGCTGCCGCTAAGGTCGCCGAGACCGTCCGCACCGACCACCAGCCCGATCCGGAGCGCCCTGACGGTCCCCTCCTCGGGGACATCCCGGCGGAGGGCCCGCGATGAGCGCGGACGGGCGCGAGGACGAGAGGCCACCGGCCGAGGCCTCCACGGGTCAGCTGCTGGCCCAGGCCACCGACGACATCGCGTCGCTCGTGCGCTCGGAGCTGCAGCTCGCCAAGGAGGATCTGGCCGAGAGCGGCAAGAAGCTCGGCGTCGGGGTCGGCGCGTTCGGCGGTGCCGGCGTGCTGGCCCTGTACGGGCTCGGCGTGCTCCTCGCCGCCGCCGTGCTGGGTCTGGCCACCGTGGTCGACGCCTGGCTCGCCGCACTGATCGTGGCGGTCGTGGTGTTCGCGATCGCGGGTGTCGCAGCCCTCGTCGGCAAGTCCAACGTCAGCAAGGTCGGCGAGCCGCCGGCCGAGCGCAAGGCGAGCGTCCAGGCCGACGTCGCCGCCGTCAAGGAGCACGGGAAGGACCCCGCATGAGCAAGCCCCCCACGAATCGGCATCGTGACGAGCTGCAGGCCGAGGTCGACGCCACGCGCGAGCACCTGGCCGAGACTGTCGACGCCCTGACGGACAAGCTCGACGTCCCCGGCCGCGCCAAGGACAAGGCGCACGAGGTCGGCGAGGCCGCGAAGCAGCAGGCCCAGGACCCCAAGGTCCGTGCGGGCACCGTGGTGGTCGCGGCCGCCGTCGTGGTGGGCGTGATCCTGATCGTCCGCCGGCGCCGACGCTGAGTCGACCGCAGGACCGTCACAGGCCCCGTCGGGACGTCGCACCCACCGGCGCGGGGGGAGTCGACGACGTCGTCGATCTCGCGCACACACGCGTCCTGACCCGTCGGGCAGGCGAATGACATCGGTGTAGTTCGTCCACAGCCTTGCCCACAGCTGGGGACGCACGAGCTGCGTCAGCGCGCCAGGTCGTCGACGACCTGGAGGCCGGGCAGGGTCGCGAACACCTCGGCCGGCATCCACAGCTTGGAGCGACGGACGCCCGAGCCGAGCAGGACCGGACCATCGCGGACGGTGCGGGCGTCGGCGAGCAGGGTCCAGGAGTCGGGGAGCCCGACGGGCGTGATGCCGCCGTGCTCCATCCCGGACTCGTTCGTCGCGCGCTCCATCGGCAGGAAGCTCGCCTTGCGGACGTCGAGGCGACGCTTGACCGCGCCGTTGATGTCGGCACGGGTCGACGCACGCACGACCAGCGCGGCGACTCGTTCGACTCCTTCTCGCTTGCCGGAGACGACGACGCAGTTGGCGCCGAGGTCCAGGTCGAGGTCGAGCGCCTCGGCCAGGACGGCGGTGTCCGAGAGCGCGGGATCGACCTCGGCGACGAGCACCTGCCGGACGGCGCCGGGATCGGCGTCGGCCCACCGCGCGAGGGCCCGGTGCGTGGGCGTGGCGAGCAGGACGGGGTGCTCGAGCGCGGGCAGCCAGGTCAGGGAGTCCGGTGGCGTGCTCATGCCATCCTTCCTACCGCAGACATCCTCAGGCGGGTCGCTCGGGCGCGGCGGCGATCGCCTCGACCTCGAGCTTCCAGCCGGTCTCGAGGATCCCGGCCAGCACGACGGTCAGGGCGGGTCGGTGCTCACCGAGGATCTCGCGGCGGACCGCGGTGTTGACGTCGGCGAGGGCGCGGTCGCTGAGGTAGGTCGTGACCTTCACCAGGTCGGTGACCTCCATGTCCGCCGAGCGCAGGCAGGACACGACGTGGCTCCAGATCAGCCGACACTGGTCCTCAGGGTCGTCGGGCACGAGACCGTCCGGCGTCTCGGGGATCTGGCCGCTGATGAACAGCAGTCGGTGGTCGGACCCGACCTCGAGAGCGTTCGCGTAGCCGCCGAGCGCCGCCGGCACGTCGATCGGGTCATGACGTCGGTGCACGTGCGCCTCCCAGGCTCGGGATGCCGTTGACCCCGTTGCCGCGAGCGTAGACCTAGAGCCTCGGGTCGACGGGCTCGGACTCCATCGCGAGCACGGCGAACACGCACATCGGCTCGACCGCCACGATTGCCCGCGGGCGTTCAGGTTCGCGGCAGGTCGCCGTCCCTACTGTGCGGCACATGACGGTGCGCGCCTTCCCCGTCCCCAAGGTCCCGTGCGTGCTGGCCACCTTCTGGGTGGTCAAGCTGCTCACCACCGGGATCGGCGAGACCAGCTCGGACTTCCTCAGGGCGGTGAGCATCCCGCTGGCTGTGGTCGTCGAGTGAGAACCGCGCGCGTTAGTTGAGGCCCGCGTCGGGCCGGCGTTCCCTGGGAGGTTCCGAGACGACTAGCCGGACCGCTCCCAGATGTGCATTCCGCTGAACTCCGAGCGGTAAGCGTCGAGTGGCATCGCGACGCTGCGACGCCGACTGCGGGACTGCTGCCTGTTCATCTTGATCCAGACCAATTCGAGCGTGCGCTCGTACAGTTGCTCGAGTTCCGCATCATTCAGGGCATCGAAGTCGACGTGAGACCAGGCGCGACGGCTCGGCGAGATGAAGTCCTGAACGAGCCTGATGTCATCTACCAGTTCTTGCCGGTAGGTGTACTCACTGAAACTCATTGCTCCTCCTGCCACCCGGCCGCGCCGTTCGCAGAAGAATATCACCGAGAGCCGCAGATCTAGCTGCGCGAAACTCGGTCAGTCAGCTAGGCGAAGGCCTGGCGTCGGGACCGGCCCTCTTGCGTGCACTGCATCGCGATCGACTTCGTGCAGTTCGGTCTCCCCGACGATCGCGGTGGGGACCATCGCCTGAGCACGCAGCAGAACCTGGTGGGCAAACTCCCGAGAGTCTGCTGACGCGTCCGGGATCTCAAAGGAGATGACGACCTGATCTTCGTCAAGGTATGAGAGCCCGTTATGACTGCGGAGCATCTCTTCAAGACCGACCATCACAGACCGATGGAGCGCCACATCGGGCGACTCGATTTGCAGACTCGAAAGGATTCGCCAGCCGCGGCGACGTTTGGCCGGCTCGGAGCGTGCCGGCGGAGTTTCGATCGAAGGCAACGCTTGAAGATGGGCGCTCATGCGCTCCTCGCCATCTGATTCCGGAATTCTTCGGCGGGTCATGCCAGCCCCATTTCATCGAACCTGTGTTCGATGTTCCAGAACTTTACGATCCCGCGCTTGCTGTCGGATGCTCCTGACAACCCGAAAAGCCTAGATCCAGACGCGTTGCCGCGCAATACCGCGCGTCGATGACCCTGCGTTCGCAACACGCCGGGCCCGAACGACTCGATCCAGCCAGGCAGCGACATACCTAGAGACTAGACACTAGACTGCAGATTGTTATGGACCCGAGTTGGAGTGTTGCGGAAAAAGAGCTGGCCAAGTCGCTCTTCGGACGCGCGCTGCGACTTGCACTCGCCGAGTGGATTCTGGCTCGAGCTAAGGTTCCGTTCTTCACGCTGGAAGCGCAAAGCGCAATGACGCCGATCGGTGAAGCTGCCAGCGGTGTCACGAAGGAACTCTCCGTCTTCGTCGCGGCCGGAATGCTCCAGCGCATCGAAGACGGGCGGCGGGTGTACTACCAACCAACCGAATCAGCGCTCTGGCCCGCCTTTCGGGAAGTCATTAAGGCACTTCGCGAAGTACACAATCCAGACGCTGATGGACCATCGCTTCGGCGCGCGTCGACAACTCAGCCGTAGGCGGAAATTCGTCCCCAAGTATGATGCGCCACATCCGGATGGCTTCCTCCTGGTCGCCCCGGGCCTCGCCTGATCGAGCGTTGCTAGCGCGCTGTCGATCGGATGCCTCCGCGTAAATTG
This sequence comes from Aeromicrobium sp., assembly GCA_023257515.1. GTDB lineage: Bacteria > Actinomycetota > Actinomycetes > Propionibacteriales > Nocardioidaceae > Aeromicrobium. The sequence goes on along the minus strand of JALRCA010000033.1, from coordinate 606 downwards.
CAATGTCGGCGAGCGCTTTCGCGTCTATGTCTCTCGGCCCCTGAGGTCATCCGACCAAATCAGGCGTGGCCTGAGCCTCGTTTGGTGGAGCTGAGGGGACTCGAACCCCTAACCCCCTGCTTGCAATGCAGGTGCGCTACCAATTGCGCCAAGGCCCCTGGACGCCCGGCGGAGCCGAGCGAGGGTGGGTCAGTTCTTGGGGAGCGTGTCGGTGGCCTCGGCCCAGAGGGCCTGCTCGGCCTTGCTCTCCTGGAGCTTCTTGCCTGCCACGGCGACACCGACCGCGGCGAGCACCGCGAGGACGATCTTCTTCACTGCGCCACTCCTTGCTCCTAGAAACAAGCCCCGGTCCGCGGAGACCGCGGCCGGGGCTTTCCGTGGGCCTAAGAGGACTTGAACCTCTGACCCCCACATTATCAGTGTGGTGCTCTAACCGTCTGAGCTATAGGCCCGGGTGGCGAGCCGCTCTGGGTGGAAGCCCCGCGGCAGCAAGCCGAGGACAGACCTTACCGGAGCCGTGGAGCGAGCGACAAAACGGGGCCGCTCGCAGGCTGTCGGCCACCGCGGGACGGCGCCGGCCCGGAGCCGGAGGAGGCGAGGAACGAG
>JALRCA010000036.1 GCA_023257515.1 Aeromicrobium sp. | reverse complement strand
TGCCTTCTCACGTGGTGACCTCGCAGGGAGACCGCATCCGCTGGGTCGACGTGCCCGGGGACCGATCGCCCGCTCGGCTCTTCGTCCACGGGCTCGGCGCCTCCGGTGCGCACCACTTCGCGGCTGTTCTCGCCCATCCTGCCCTGGCCGGTCACCGGTCCCTCGTCGTGGACCTGCTCGGCTACGGGACGAGTGACCGGCCGGCCGACTTCGACCACACGACCACGAGCCATGCCCGCTCGCTCGGCGCGTTGCTGCAGGACCTGGCTCTCGGTCCGGTCGACGTGGTCGCGCACAGCATGGGCGGCGCGATCGCGATCGAGCTCGCCACCGACCACCCTGAGCTGGTCGATCGGCTCGTGCTGGTCGATGCCAACCTCGACGGGAGCACGCCCCTGCCCGGGGCCGGGAACAGCCGCGGCATCGCAGCACGGGCCGAGCGTGACTTCGTGGCTGCTCCGGACCACGAGGTCCGCGCGGTCGTGGGCGACGACTGGTGGGCGACGATGCAGACCGCCGATCGACTCGCGGTGCACCGCAACGCCGTGTCGCTGGTGCAGGGTGTCGAGCCCTCGTGGCGCCACCAGCTCATGGCCCTCCCCCACGACCGGACGTTCCTCCACCCTGAGGCGGGCGGCCCGCCGGACGGCGACGGCGAGCTCCGCGCCGCCGGCGTCGACGTCGTCGCGGTGCCCGAGTGCGGGCACGTGATCATGGTCGACAACCCTGACGGTTTCGCCACGGCTGTCGCCGAGGCCCTGCTCAGGAGCTGACGGTCCCGTCGAGCAGCGCGTCGAGAGCATCCCGCGCTGCTCCGATCGTCCTCAGGTCCTGATCGATCCGTCGTCGCTCGACCAGCAGCTGTTCACGGCAGTCCTCGAGGAGCAGCTCGCCGTCCTGCATGCAGCCCACGATGCGACTGATGAGCGATGTGCCGATCCCGGCCCGCAACAGGTTCCGGGTGTGCTCGACCCGAACGACGTCCTGGGCGCTGAACTCACGGTAGCCGCTCGGCCGACGGTCCGGGCTCAGGATCCCCTGCTCCTCGTAGTAGCGCAGGGCGCGGACACTGACGCCCGTGCGACGGGACAGCTCACCGATCCTCATGCGGCACGTCACCTCCGGAAGCGGGTTGACTCTGACGTCGACGTCAGACTCTAGCGTCGCCGGCATGAGACGATTCGTCGCCCTCGGTGCCTGCATCTTCGCCATCACGAGCGGGGAGTTCGTCGTGGCGGGCGTCCTGCCGCAGATCGCGGGCGACACAGGCGTGACGGAGGGCCGGGCCGGTCTTGTCGTCACGGCCTACGCCGCGGGCATGGTCCTCGGCGGCCCCCTGGTGTCGGCGCTCACCGCGCACGTCGAGCGGCGACGTTGTCTCCTCGCCTTGATGCTCGTGGCCACGCTCGGGAACCTGGCGTCGGCGGCCGCGCCGAGCCTCACGCTGCTGCTGGCCTGCCGGGCCGCGACGGCCAGCGTGACGTCGACCTTCTTCGCTCGCGCCGTGGTGACCGTCGTGTCGGAAGCGGAGCCAGGACGAGCCGGTGCAGCTACCGCACGTCTGGCCGTGGCCATGAACCTCGGCCTGGTGCTGGGATCGCCGCTCGGTGCGTTCGCTGGGCATCAGCTGGGGTGGCGCGCGACCTTCGTCGGCGTCGGTCTCGGGTGCCTCGTCGGTCTCGCGCTCGTGGCCGCTGCAGTAGCACCTGCGGCCGTCGACGCCCCGGCGCGGACGATCGTCAGGGAGCTGGCCGTCCTGCGTTCGGAGGCGGTCGCGGTGGTCCTGCTGCTCACGACCGTCGCGAACATCGGCGTGGTGCTGCTGTTCACCTTCGCGGCTCCACTCAGTCGATCGGCTGGACTGGATGCTTGGGCCCTGCCGTGGCTGTTGGTGCTGTACGGCGTGGCCGCGACCGGGGGCAGTGCGATCGGCGGCATCTGGGCCGACCGCTCGCCCGACAAGTTCCTCGCCACCTGCTTGGCCGCCCTGGCCGCGATCGGCGGCGTCGGGGGCTTGGTCGCAGAGTCCTGGTCGGCCGTCGTCGTCCTCGTGGTCAGCGGCGCGATGGGTTTCGCGATCGTCCCTGGCCTGCAGGTGCGCACCGTCCAGGCAGCGTCGACCGCACCCACGCTTGCCGTCGCGCTCAATGCATCGGGATACCAGGCCGCGGCCGCGGTCGCCGGGCTCTTCGGCGGCGCCCTCCTCGACTCCCCCGCGCCGGTCTCGACCGTCTACCTGGCGTCGGCCGTCCCCGCCCTGGTCGCTCTCGCGATCCTGGCGGCCTCCGTCAGGAGAACGCGTGGGCCACGGCCCACGAGTCCTCGAGCAGGTGATAGCGGGTGATCAGCCCCTCCCCGACCGTCACGTCAATCGCGAACTCGCTCTCGATGATGCGTCCCGTCGACAGGACCCGGGTCCGCAGACGGCCGAGTGCCACGCACCGGTCAGCGTCGCCGAGCACCTCCTCGACGACGAACTCCAGCGGTGCGGCCAGCGTGGTGAGCTGGTCGAAGAACTCGGCCACGCCTGCGCGACCGCGCTTGCGGCCGATCCAGGGCACCGTCTCCAGGTCGCCCGGGATCCACCAGTCGACGTCCTCGGAGAAGTTCTCGGCGAGGACCCGGGGTCCCACACCCGCGGCTTGCTGCTCCAGGAGGGAGGACAGGACGTCTCGTGCAGTGGTTCGCATGACTGGGCGAACCACTGGCTCAGGGACCTGATTCCTGAGGGAGCGTCGGGATCGTGCCGGCGGCCCGCGTCACGGCGCCGCCACGTAGTCGGCCAGGTGTTCGCTGGTCAGGGTGCTGCGCTGAGCGACCAGGTCGGCCGGGGTGCCTTCGAACACCACCGATCCGCCGTCGTGACCGGCTCCAGGCCCGAGGTCGATGATCCAGTCGGCGTGCGCCATGACGGCCTGGTGGTGCTCGATCACGATCACCGATCGGCCGGACTCCACGAGACGGTCGAGGAGTCGCAGCAGGTTCTCGACGTCGGCGCGGTGCAGACCGGTGGTCGGCTCGTCGAGCACGTAGACCTCGCCCTTCTCGCCCATGTGGGTGGCGAGGCGCAGGCGCTGACGCTCGCCACCGGACAACGTCGTGAGCGGCTGTCCCAGGTGCAGGTAGCCGAGGCCGACGTCGCAGAGGCGTTGCAGGATCTTGTGGGCCGCGGGGATCCGTCCGTCACCCTCGCCGAAGAAGGCGGCGGCCTCGTCGACCGACATCTCGAGCACCTCCGCGATGTCGCGACCGCCGAACGTCAGCTCGAGCACGGCGGCCTGGAAGCGCCTGCCCTCGCACTCCTCGCACGGCGTCTCGACGGTGTCCATGGGACCGAGGTCGGTGTAGATGACGCCCGCGCCCTTGCACACGGGACAGGCGCCCTCGGAGTTCGCGCTGAACATGCCGGGCTTGACGCCGTTGGCCTTCGCGAAGGCCTTGCGGATGGGGTCGAGCAGTCCGGTGTAGGTCGCGGGGTTGCTGCGACGGGAGCCCTTGATCGCGCTCTGATCGATCGCCACGACACCCTCGCGCCCCGCGACCGATCCGTGGATCAACGAGCTCTTGCCCGAACCGGCGACGCCGGTCACGACGCACAGCACGCCGAGGGGCACGTCGACGTCGACGTCCCGCAGGTTGTGCTCGTCGGCGCCGCGCACCTCGATCACGCCGGTGGGCTCGCGGACCGAGTCCTTGAGCCGGGCGCGGTCGTCGAGATGACGTCCGGTCAGCGTCTCGCTCCTTCGCAGTCCCTCGACGGTCCCCTCGAACATGACCTGCCCGCCCTCGGTCCCGGCGCGCGGCCCGAGGTCCACGACGTGGTCGGCGACGGCGATCGTCTCGGGCTTGTGCTCGACGACGAGCACGGTGTTGCCCTTGTCGCGCAGCTGCTGCAGCAGCGAGTTCATGCGCTGGATGTCGTGCGGGTGGAGGCCGACGGTGGGCTCGTCGAAGACGTAGGTGACGTCGGTGAGCGACGACCCGAGGTGCCGGATCATCTTGGTGCGCTGCGCCTCGCCACCGGAGAGCGTGCCGGACGGGCGGTCGAGGGACAGGTAGCCGAGGCCGATCTGCACGAACGAGTCGAGCGTCTCGCGCAGGTTCTGCAGCAGGGGCGCGACCGAGGGCTCGTCGAGGTCTCGCACCCACTGCGCGAGGTCGCTGATCTGCATGGCGCACAGGTCGGCGATGTTGCGGCCCGCGATCCGCGAGGACCGCGCGCCCTCGTTGAGGCGTGTGCCGTCGCAGCTCGGGCATGCGGTGAACGTGATGGCGCGGTCGACGAACGCCCTGATGTGAGGCTGCATCGCCTCGCGGTCCTTGGACAGGAAGGACTTCTGGATCTGTGGGATGAGCCCGGTGTACGTCAAGTTGATGCCCTCGACCTTGATCTTCATCGGCTCCTGGTGGAGCAGGCCGTCCAGCTCGGCCGGCGTGAAGTCCTTGATCGGCTTGTCGGCGTCGAACAGCCCGACGCCCCGCAGGATCCGGCCCTGCCAGCCGTCCATGGCGTAGCCGGGGATCGTCAGCGCACCCTCGTTGATCGACTTGGAGTCGTCGTAGAGCGCGCTCAGGTCGACGTCGCTGACGCGTCCGGTGCCCTCGCACTGCGGGCACATGCCGCCGGTGATGCTGAAGTCACGCCGCTCCTTGACCTTCTCGCCACCCTTCTCGAACGTGACGGCCCCCGCCCCGCTGATCGAGGCGACGTTGAACGAGAACGCCTGGGGTGAGCCGACATGGGGCTCCCCCAGCCGGCTGAAGAGGATGCGCAGGAGCGCGTTGACGTCGGTGGCGGTGCCGACCGTCGAGCGCACGTTGGCCCCCATGCGCTCCTGGTCGACGATGATTGCCGTGGTCAGGCCCTCGAGGACGTCGACGTCGGGGCGCGCGAGCGAGGGCATGAAGCCCTGCACGAACGCGCTGTAGGTCTCGTTGATCATGCGCTGCGACTCGGCGGCGATCGTGGCGAAGACGAGCGAGCTCTTGCCCGACCCCGACACGCCGGTGAACACCGTCAACCGCCGCTTCGGGATCGTGACGCTGACGTCCTGGAGGTTGTTCTCACGCGCGCCCTGGACCCGGATGAGGTCGTGGACGTCGGCCGGGTGCTGTACGGCGGCGGGCTGGTCGGTCGTGCTGGTCATGGGCGCTCCCTGGCATCGTCGGCGGACTTAACATCGTACACCGTACGGACTAAGTTTCGTCCAGGCTCAGCGCTGGTTGATCCGCAGCAGGTTGCCCGAGGGGTCGCGGAACGCACAGTCGCGCACGCCGTACGGCTGGTCGGTGGGCTCCTGGACGACGTCGGCGCCGCTGCCCTGCAGGGTCTCGAACAGCGCGTCCAGGTCGTCGACGGCGAGGGTCAGGGCGCCGTAGGTGCCCTTGGCGATGAGCTGCAGGATCGTCTGACGCTCCTCGTCGGTGATCCCGGGGTCAGCAGCCGGCGGATGCAGCACGATGCCGGTCTCGGGCTGGTTCGGTGGACCCACCGTCAGCCAGCGCATGCCGGCGTACCCGACGTCCTGGCGCAGCTCGAACCCGAGCGTGTCGCGGTAGAAGGCGAGCGCCGCCTCGGCGTCGGTGTGGGGCAGGAACGCGTAGTGGATCGTGATGTTCATGACGCTCACGCTAGGGGGCGTCGACGGTCCTGGGCTTCTTGATTCCTGATCGGTCTGACCACCTGCTTGGCCAGGCATGCGGGGATGCCCTCGGTGACGTGGGTCGGGTCGTCGCGGAAGCTGCTGGGCGGCACCCCGACGAGCTCGCGGAACCGCGTGCTGAACGTGCCCAGCGACGAGAATCCGACCGCGAAGCACACGTCCGTGACGCTCAGGTCGCCACGTTGGAGCAGCGCCATCGCGCGCTCGATCCGACGCGTCATGAGGTAGCTGTACGGCGACTCCCCGTAGACGCGCCGGAACTCCCGGCTCAGGTGCCCGGCGGAGAGGTCGACCCCGCGGGCGAGGGACTCGACGTCGAGCGGCTGGTCGAACTCGCGGTCCATGCGGTCGCGCACCCGTCGCAGCAGGGTGAGGTCGCGCAGTCGCTGCTCGGCCGGCGAGAGGGGCACGAGCGTGATCGTCGCACACTACGCTCACGCCATGGCGATGCTCGTGCGGGTGCTGTGGGCGCTGCTCGCTGGGTTCCTGCTGGCGTTCGCCGTGTTCGAGGGCGTCAAGCACGGGCCCGTCGCCGCTGGGGTGCTCGTGGTGTTCGTGCTGGTGCCCGCGGCGTTCGTGCGTGTGGGTCGGATCGCCCGCGTCGTCTCGCACTCCGCGCTCCTGGCCTGGGTGGCGGTCGTCCTCACGAGCCTCCTGCCGCTGCCCGACCTGGGCCTCGGGTTGAGTCCTGGGCTCGAGCTCTTCCTGGCCGCGCTGGCGTGGACGCTGCACGTGACCATCGACCGCGCGCTCGGTGGTGAGCCCTCCGACCCCTGCCGGCTGGTCCGGGTCAGTCCGCGAGCAGGAACGTGGTGATCGCCGACACGAACGCCTCGGGCTTCTCGGAGTGGACCCAGTGGCCGGCTCCCTTGAGGGTGACGAGTCGGACCTTGGGGAACAACGCGCGCATGGTCGGGGCGTACTCGGGACGTACGTAGTCGGACCGCTCCCCCGCGATCCACAGCGTGGGATGGTCGAACGTCGCGTCGAGCTCGGGGAACGCCCCGATGCGTCCGAGGTCGCGTCGGAGCACGTCGAGGTTGGCCTGCCAGGCGAAGCCGTCCGAGCTCGAGCGCAGGTTCTGCAGGAGGAAGCCGCGGACGGTGTCGTTCGGGATCGGCTCGCGCAGCTGCTCGTCGGCCTCCCCGCGGCTGCCCAGCGTCGCGAGGTCGATCGTCGCGAGCGCGCCGAGCAGGTGCTCGAACTCGCCGCCGTCGTTGCTGCGCACCGGTGAGATGTCGGCGACGACGAGACGATCGACCAGGTCGGGGTGGCGCAGCGCGAGGACCATGGCGACCTTGCCGCCCATCGAGTGACCGACGACGTGGACCGGGGCGCCGGCCGCGAAGTCGGCCCGCAGGGTCGCGGCGACCGCGTCGGCCATGGCGACGAAGTCGACCTGCTCGGTCCAGTCCGAGCGCCCGTGGTCGGGCAGGTCGACGAGCAGTGAGCGCAACCGCGGCTGGATCGCCTTCGCGATCTGGGTGAAGTTGCGCCCCTGCCCGAAGAGACCGTGCAGGAACACGACCCGCTCCCCCGTCTCGCCGATCTCGCGGGTGTACAGCCGGGGCGTGTCGCTCACGGCTCCACCCTAGGCCGGAGCCCGGGCGTCCGGTGAGGGTGCGGGTCTCGTCCGGCGAGGGGTGGTCGGGCACGAGGTGCAGCGTCGTCGACAGCAGGTCGCCGGCAGGTATCCTGGTGCCGTGCACGGGCAGCAGCGATTTCGGCACCCCCGGCCGGTTCATGGCCGCGGGGTCGTCGTCGTGCGCTCGTAGCGCCGCAGGTCTCCGCAGGCGCGGCCGGGGGAAGTCCACCTCCGCCGATCACCTGCCAATCCTTTTGGAGACCTCCTCATGTCGCACACCGACCACCTCACGTCCGACCAGCTCTGTCGCGCCCTGAACCTGCGCGACCTCACCGATCCCGCCCAGGGCGGGCACGTCATGCAGATCCTCCTCGCGTCCGTCGTGGAGGCGCTGCAGGCCGAGTGGCGGGCGTCGATCCGCCACGTGCGCAGCTCCCCGATCGTGCCCGTGCGGGAGAACTACGACCGTCTGGGCTACGACCGGCACGACGTCACCAGGGCGCGCCGGTACACCCGCTACCTCAGCCCCACGGTGATGCTCCGCAGCCACACCAGCGCCGAGCTGCCGACCGCCCTCGAGGACTACGCGGGGCGGGGCGAGGTCGATGAGCTGCTCGTGGTCCCGGGTCTCGTCTACCGGCGTGACGTCGTCGACCGCACGCACGTCGGCGAGCCGCACCAGGTCGATCTCTGGCGTATCCGCAGCACTCCCCACACCGACGACGAGGACCTGCTCGCGATGATCGGCCGTCTGGTCGAGGCGGTGCTCCCGGCCGCCGAGTGGAGGACGAGCGCCGTCTCCCACCCCTACACGGTCGGCGGCCGCCAGATCGACGTCCTCCACGAGGGTGAGTGGCTCGAGCTCGCCGAGTGCGGACGCATCCATCCCGACGTGCTGCGGGGCTCGGGTCTCGACCCGGAGCGGTGGTCCGGCCTCGCTCTCGGCATGGGGCTGGAGCGAGCCCTGATGCTCCGCAAGGGCATTCCCGACATCCGCTACCTCCGGGCGGATGATCCTCGCATCGCCGCCCAGATGCAGACCTTGGAGCCGTGGCAGCCCGTCTCGTTGCTGCCCGCGGCGCGACGCGACATCTCCGTGGTCGTGGGAGCGGACGAGGACGAGGAGACGCTGGGCGACCGCATCCGCACCGCTCTCGGCGAGGACGCCGACGTCGTCGAGGCCATCGAGGTGCTGGGCCGGACGACGCACGAAGAGCTCCCCCACGCGGCGCGCGCCCGGCTCGGCAGCGAGGAGGGCCAGGTCAACCTCCTGCTGCGGATCGTGCTGCGCCCCCTCGACCGCACCCTCACCTCGGACCAGGCCAACGCGATGCGCAACGTCGTCTACCGCGCCGTCCACGAAGGACCGGTGCTCGAGCTCGTCTGACCGGTGACGTCACGTGAGCACGGCCGCCGATGTCCTCCGCTCCCGGCGCCTCAGTCGCGCTCGAGGATCGTGCAGAGGCAGGCCTTGTTGCCCTCGGGATCGGCGAGCACGACGAACGAGGGTCCTTGCGAGTCGTCGACGAGCTCGGCGCCGGCCTCGACCGCGGCGGCGATGCGCTGCTCGAGCTGGTCGTGCGGCACCCAGATGTCGAGGTGGAACCGCTGACGCGGCGTCTCGTGCGGCTCGGTGTCCTGGAACCAGATCAGGGGCGCTCGCTGGTGGGGGTCGACCACGTCGTTGCCGTCGACGCCGTCGGTGGACCCCGACAGCAGCGCCGACCACACCGGCCCGAGCGACGCGACGTCAGCGGTGTCGAGACCGATCTCGACCAGGGACAGGACCGATGGGTCGGCGTGGACGCCGAGGTCCGACGCGCGGCGCGAGATCTCGCGGGCCAGCTCGAGGTCGCGCGACGTGAGCGCGCCGACGTCGTGGCTGATCAGGCTCAGGTCGACCCACGGGTAGGTGAGCGTGACGTCGGGATGATGGTTCGCGGCCTCCGCCGCCTCGGTCACCGCCGTGACGAGACGAAGTCCGGTCGTGAAGTCGCCGGTCAGGAAGCGCGCGTGCAGCCTCGTCGCGAGCTGGCGCCAGTCCTCCAGCCCCGCGTCCAGGATGTCCTGCTTGGTGAGCTCGCTCATGCCCTCACCCTCGCACGTGATCGGCCGCGAAGTCAGCCAGCCGGCCGAGCAGCCGTTCGGCCTGGGGGCCTCCGCCCTCGGTGAAGTAGTGGTCCTTGCCCGGGACGACGATGTGCTCGACGGTGTTCCCGGCCTCCTCGAGCCGTTCGGCGAAGGCGTCGCCCTCGGCTCGCAACGAGTCGAGCTCCGCCGTCAGCACGAGGGTCGGGGGCATGCCGTGCAGGTCGTCAGCACGCAAGGGAGATGCGTAGGGCTCGGCACGTCGTGACTCGTCGCGGAAGTAGGTCGCGCGAACGAGCCTGACCAGGTTGCCGTCGATCATGGGACGCGGGTTCGCCGTGCGTTTCGTGGTGGTGGCGATGTCGAGCGCTGGGACGCCGAGCACGAGCGCGCTCGGGAGCCGCCGGCCCTCGGCACGCGCGAGCAACGTGGCGGCCGCGGCGAGGTTGCCTCCCGCGCTGAAGCCGCTCAGCGCGACGCGGCTGCCGTCGAGCCCGCCGTCGGCGGCGTGCGACCGGAACCACTCGACGACGTCGAGGACCTGCTCGTGCGCCACCGGGTAGCGGTGACGGGGTGCGACGCCGTAGTCGACGCTCACGACCGCCAGTCCCGTCCGGGACGCGACGAAACGGGTGAAGAAGTGGTCCATCTCGGGGTACCGCATGACGAACGCTCCGCCGTGCAGATGGACCAGCACGGCCGGGTGGTCGCCGTCAGCGCGATGACGGGCCGCCGTCGGTCGGTGCAGCGTGCAGCGCACCGTGCCGTGGCGGGTCGGGACCTTCCAGGTCTCGGCGTCCTCGACGCCGTCGTCCGGCAGGTCGAGCTCGTCGCCGTGCTTGGCGAACCAGCGTGCCGTCCACTGCAGCAGCAGCGCGGTCGCGTCCGATCGCAGTCCCATGACGTCATCCCACCGCACGACGGCGCGGTCCGCTCGCCAACTGGTCCGCTCGCCAACCGGACCGGCGCGCACGCCGTGGCCCACGGTTGCATGATGGGACCGTGCAGATCACGAGATTCGGCCACGCCGCACTCCTCCTCGAGCACGAGGGCTCGCGCGTCCTCGTCGATCCCGGCGTCTTCAGCGTCGACGAGACCTTCGCGCTGGGCGACCTCGACGCCGTCGTCGTCACCCACCAGCACCCGGACCACCTGGACCAGGACCGCATTGGTGGACTCGTCGACCGCAACCCGGACACCCTGCTGCTCGCCGACCCCGAGTCCGCCGCGACGCTGGGCGGCGCGTGGACGGCGAACGCCGACGGCGCCGAGCACACCGTGGGCTCGTTGACCGTCACCGGTGTCGGCAGCACCCACGCGGAGATCCTGCCGAGCATCCCCCGCGTCGCGAACGTCGGCGTGCTCGTCGCGTCGCCGGAGCTGTCGGTGTTCCACCCCGGCGACACCTATGAGTACGCCCCGGAAGACGTCGACGTGCTCGCGGTCCCGCTCACGGCGCCGTGGGCCAAGATCTCCGAGACGGTCGACTTCGTGCAGCGCGTCGCTCCCCGATCGCTCCTGCCGATCCACGACTCCATCGTGTCCGAGCTCGGCTACGGCGTGTTCTGGGGCCACGTGTCGCAGCGCTCGGGCGTCGAGGACGCGCGCAAGCTCGGTCAGACCGACTCCGAGACCTTCGGGTGAGCCCCGCCCTGCGAGCCGCCGCGGTGCCCCTCATGCTCCTCGGTGGCGGACTCGTCGCGGGACAGTCGGAGCTGAACGGACGCCTCGCGGACGAGCTCGGGGACGGTCCGCGAGCGGGCTTGGCCGCCGCATGCGTGAGCTTCGGCAGCGGGCTCGTGGTCGTGCTCCTCGTCGCGGCCAGCCTGCCGTCGGCACGAGCCGGTGCCCGCCGCTTCGTCGCCGCGCGCCGCGCCGGCGACCTGCCGCTGTCACTCACGCTCGGCGGTGTCCTGGGCGCGTTCCTCGTGGCCTCCCAGGGCTTCACGATCTCGACGATCGGGGTCGCGCTCTTCAGCGTCGCCGTCACCGCGGGACAGACCTCGAGCGGTCTGCTCGTCGACCACGCGGGCGTCGGACCGGCAGGCAGGCAGGCGGTCACTCCCCCACGCCTCGTCGCCGCCGGGTTCGCCGTCGCCGCCGTCGTGCTGGCAGCCGGCGAGCGGCTCGTCTCGGCGTTCTCTCTCGCCACCCTCGGGCTCGCGCTGCTGCCGCTGCTCGCCGGTGGTGGTGCGGCGCTCCAGCAGGCGATGAACGGCCGGGTCTCGGCGGTCGCCGGCAGCTGGGTCACGACCGTCAACAACTTCGTCGTCGGCACGACCGCACTCGTCGTCGTGCTGCTGCTCAGCCTGCTCGTGCCCGGGGAGCTGCACGCGCCACCCTCCACCTGGTGGCTCTACCTCGGCGGCATCATGGGCGTCGGCTTCATCACGCTGGCTGCGGTCCTGGTGCACGTGCACGGCGTCCTCGTGCTGGGACTCAGCATGATCGCCGGCCAGGTCATCACGGCCGAGGCGATCGAGATCGTGGGCGGCGACTCGCACGTGGGTATCGTCGGAGTGGTGGCCGGGCTGCTGACGGTCGTCGGGGTGCTCATCGCGCTGCTCCTGCGACCCGCCCCCGCCGTCCCGGCCGACGGACACGCCTGACCTCGACCGAACGCTTTATCTCATATCTGAGATAGGATGGTTCTCATGACTGAACCCGACGACTACCTCGTCCGGATCGGACGTCTCATCCGGGACGCCCGCCAGCACGGCGGCCTCACCCAGGCGCAGCTCGCGGACCAGCTCCGCACCAGCCAGAGCGCCGTGAATCGCATCGAGAAGGGCCAGCAGAACCTGACGTTGGAGATGCTCGCGCGCATCGGCAGCGCGCTGGACTCCGAGATCGTCAGCGTCGGCACCTCCGGCCCGAGCCACCTGCGCGTCAAGGGCGGGACGACGCTCTCGGGTGCGATCGACGTCAAGTCGAGCAAGAACGCCGGGGTGGCGCTGCTGTGCGCGAGCCTGCTCAACGAGGGCACCACGATCCTGCGCAAGGTCGCGCGGATCGAGGAGGTCAACCGCCTGCTCGAGGTCCTGGAGTCGATCGGTGTCAAGACGCGCTGGCTCAACGAGCAGAACGACCTGGAGCTCGTCGTCCCGGCCGACCTCGACCTCGAGGCCATGGACGCCGACGCGGCGCGCCGCACCCGCAGCATCATCATGTTCCTCGGCCCGCTCATGCACCGCTACGACCAGTTCGAGCTGCCGTACGCCGGCGGCTGCGACCTCGGCACCCGCACGGTCGAGCCGCACATGACCGCTCTGCGTCCGTTCGGGCTCAAGGTCGTCGCGACCGAGGGCAGCTACCACGCCGACGCGGCCCGAGGCGTCGGTCCTGAGCGACCCATCGTCCTGACCGAGCGCGGTGACACCGTCACCGAGAACGCGCTGCTCGCCGCAGCCCGCTACGACGGCGTCACGGTCATCCGCAACGCCAGCCCGAACTACATGGTGCAGGACCTCTGCTTCTTCCTCGAGAAGCTCGGCGTCGGCATCGAGGGCATCGGCACGACGACGCTGCGCGTGACCGGCAAGCCGCGCATCAACACCGACGTCGACTACGCCCCGAGCGAGGACCCGATCGAGGCGATGAGCCTCATCGCGGCGGCCATCGTCACGCAGTCGAGCATCACCGTGCGCCGCGTGCCGATCGAGTTCATGGAGATCGAGCTCGCGCTGCTGGAGGAGATGGGCTTCCGCTACGACCGCAGCGCCGAGTACGCCGCCGAGAACGGACAGACCCGGCTGGTCGACATCACGACGTACCCGTCGGACCTGCGCGCGCCGATCGACAAGGTGCACCCGATGCCCTTCCCGGGCCTGAACATCGACAACCTGCCGTTCTTCGCCGTCATCGCGGCGACCG
>JALRCA010000244.1 GCA_023257515.1 Aeromicrobium sp. | reverse complement strand
CCGGGCTCGTTGTTCTGGCCGTACAGGTAGCTCTTGCCCGCGCCCGAGCCGTTCGGGCGGGTGATCGTCTTGCCCGGGCGGATCGTGATCGTGGCCGGCTGACCGTCGGCGGCGAACGAGGCGACCCGCTTGGAGGCGTGGTCGAGGTTCCAGCCGGCGCCGATGCCGGGCTTGCCCTCGGCGAGGTAGTGCAGCGCCTGCTGCGAGGTGTCGGAGCCGACGCCGACCAGATCGGTCGTCGTCGGCGAGAAGGTGGGATCTGCGGGGTTGCCGTCGGCTGCCGAGGCCGGCGCTGCGCTGGCGACGGCTGCTCCAGCCACGAGGGCTGCGACCAGGAGGCCGGTCCGACGCGTGCGGTGTGCGTTCATGCAGGCGTTCCGTTTCTGTGGGGGGTTCGGGCCGGACCTCGGTGGTCCGGCCGTGCCGGTGGGTGGCCGGCGAACAGCACGCTAGGGAGCGGCGGGAGGCCCGCGCAGCATCCAAGGTGAACACCAGGCGGCCATCGCGTGGACATCGTCGACGGCCCGCTCAGACGATGTTCGGGAGCAGGTAGACGGCCAGGTCGGCGGCGAACCAGGCGAGCGTCGCGATGATCGGGATTCCGACCGTCCAGGCGATGACGGAGCCGAACCGCTCCCGGGCCAGGAGCGACCCGACGAGCGCGACGAGCAGTCCCCCGAGCACGAGCGCGAGCATCGGCAGCACCGATCGGTCGCCCTTCATCGCGTTCTCCGAGGCCGAGATGGTGTTGACTCGCTGGCCACCGCTGGGGTGCGCCTTGGACTGCAGGGACGCCTCGACGTAGACCACCTGGCCGGGACGGAGTGCGGCGAGCGGTCCGGAGCCCTCGGACGTGACGAGCGTGAGCCTGCCCTGCCCCTCGGCCGGCGGTGCCGGTGCCGGGTCGCCGGGACGCCTGACGCCCTCGATGCGGTAGGTGCTGCGTCCCTGGCCGGTGACGACCGTCAGGTTCTTGCCGATCGCGTCGCTGACCATCGCGTCGAACGGGCCGCCGAACGTCGTCGAGCGGGCGTACACGACACAGATCCCGGCCTGTCCGGGCAGCACGGTGTCGCGTCGGTGGCCCGGCCCACCGATCGTCTGACCGGCCGAGGTGCCCTCGACGACGACCTCGCCGAGGCCCAGGTCGTTCATCTCGAACAGGGCGACGGGGCGGCCGGGCGCGATGATGCCGCCCGTCGGGGCCGTCCCGGCCGCGAGGTCCTGGCGCAGCTCGGCGTACAGGCGGTCCTGGGCCCTCTCGTGCTCCAGGCTGCCGAGCACGAGCACCTGCGTCAGGAACCAGATCACGATCAGGGCGACGACGGCGAGGGACGAGCTGATCATCACGTCGCGCTCGGGCAGCTCGCTGGTGTCACCCGCGATCGCGATGAGCGACTTGTCACGACGTCGGCCGGAGCCGCGCCCGACCCACGGCAGGCTCGTCATCGCAGGGCCCGTCGTGCCGCCAGGATCCGCGTGACGGGCGCCGCGAGGCCGCACCCGATGGCGACGAGCAGCAGGATCGGCACCCCCCAGCCGCCGAGGAAGGTCGAGAGCGAGCTCGTCTCCCCCATGCTCTGCAGCCTCGGGTCCTGGTCGGTCGGTCCGCCGGTCCCGGGTGCCTCGTCGTCCGGCGCATTGTCGGGCAGGTCGCCACCTGCGTCGCCGGATCCCGCACCGCCGCCGGCTCCCCCGCCCGCGCCACCGCCGTCGGGCTTCTGCCCGACCTGGGCTGCGACGTCGACCGCGACCTGCTGCGCACTGGCGAAGAGCGCGGCCGTCGGACCGGTCTTGCGCAGGGGCAGGTAGCCCTCGGGCAGGAAGCCGTTGCCGGAGCCGCGGCGCTGGCCCTCGGTCGTGGCGATCTGGATGAACCGACCCATCGTCCGAGCGGTCGCCCGGTCGAGGCCCGAGGTCTTCGCGGCGGTGTACACCACGAGGGTCCCGGGGTAGGCGGTCTGGCGAGTGCGCAGCCGGTCCATCGACAGGTCGAACGGCTGGCCTCGACCGGTGGGTCGCGCGGCCCGGACGGCGGAGGCCAGGGAGGCGTCCGTGGGACCGACGAAAACGCGTCCGGTCGCATCGGCGAACCTCTTGCCCGGCTTGACCGTGGTGGTCTGCAGCGCGGCGGTCCTCAGGTCGTAGCGAGCGGCGTCGCCGATCGTGGTGACACCCAGGATCATCCGGGAGCCGACGCCCTGCCGATCACCGCGACCGAGCACGTACGGGAACTGCGCGTTGCCCTGCCCCGTGCACTTGGTCTGGGCGAACGGCCACGCGTCGAGCAGGGCCTCCGAGATCTTCGAGAACGCCGTGACCGGGGCCGCGAGGCGTGACAGGTACGGCGTGTCGTTGTTCTCGGCGAAGCAGTCCTGCGACACCTTCGGACGGAACGTGTCGAGCAGCGGCCACTCCGAGCGCGGCAGGCGCAGGCCCCGGTAGCTCGGGTTGATCCGCATGCCCCAGGGGTCGGCCGTGCCGGCCATGAACGCGGACGCCTCGGGGTCACCCTTGATGTAGCGCGTGATGGCCGCGATGACGTCGGAGGACTCCGACAGCGACATCAGGACGGCCGACGCCTCACGGGCCCGCGTGTCGAGTCCGGGGTTCAGGGCCTTGAACTCCGGGTCCTGGTTGATCGAGAACGGGTTCTTGCTCAACCCCGGGTGCTGCAGGCCGAGGTCCGAGGCGGGATAGCTCTGCGTGAGCAGCTTGGCGAGCAGGCGGGCGTTGAGTCGCAGGCGGCCGTAGTCTCCGGCGTTGTCGGGCTTGTCGATCACGTACGAGATCGCGAAGCCCGTGACCGCCGTCGGCGCGTACTCCGTGGGACCGGCACCGGGCCGGTTCTTGCGGCTCGTCACGAACGCGCCCGGCACCTCGTCCTGCTGCATGAGGTCGAACGAGGCGTTGTCGGGCAGCACGTTGTGCTGGAACCTGAACCGGTCCTTGCGCAGGCAGTAGGCCGGCGCCCACTGCAGGGTGGCCTGCGTCATGAGCTCGGAGCCGTAGACGCCGAACGGGGTGCGGTCGTCGAGGACGTCGCACACGTTCGGGGCGGGACCGAACGTGATCGGGACGCTGAAGCGGTTCTCCCAGTTGGACGCGCTCCACCAGTAGCGCGAGGACACGGCGTCGTCGACGCCCTGGCCGTCGAAGTTGCTCGAGCCGGGCTCGAAGCGGCCCGTCTTGCGGCAGTTCTGGTTGAGCACGCGCGACGAGGTCTGCTCGCAGCTGATGCCCATGATCGGGATGACGACGATGCTGCACGCCGTCGAGGCGTCGCAGCCCAGGGACTCGTTCTCGATCGAGGACCGGACCTCGAAGCTCGCAGAGCCCTTGCCGTCGCGTCCTGTGTAGGCAGCGGTCTCGGCCGGCGGGAACGAGGCGTCCACGGCAGCCTCGGGTGCCATGGACTCCTCGTTGCAGGACGTGAACGTCGAGCCCTTGCGGGGCACGAACGTCGTGACGCGGTCCGAGAACCCGTCGGCCGTGCTGCCGCAGGCCTTCGGCAGGGAGACGACGCCGCTCAGCGGCCCCGTGTCCTCGTCCTTCGCGCGCGCGTCGGCACGCCAGACGGCGGATCCGTCGGGGGTGGAGCGCTGACTGCGCTGCTGCACCGTCGAGGTCCAGCACGTCTCGGGACGCAGCCTCTGCGCGGGCGGCAGCGAGACGTCGTCGCGGCCTCGGCACTGCATGATCACGACCGGGTACTCCTGGTCGAGCCCGTTCTCGCCGAACGGGTTGACGGCGCGGCCGCCGCTCGGGTGCGCGCCGGTCCAGGAGACACTCACGCGCTCGCGTCCGCGCAGGTTCTTGGTGTGGTCGACCGCGACGGTGACGTTCCTGCGGTCGATGGTCTCGGTCGAGTCGGTGCTGACGAACTCCCGCGTGAGGCTCTTGGTCTGGAGGAAGGCGCCGACGTCGTCCGGCGCAGCGACGACGCCCGACGAGCTCAGGCTCGAGGCGATCGCCAGGCCGACGAGGCCCAGCACGAGGACCCGCAGGCGCCTCATCGGACGAGTCCTCGACGACCGCGTCGGCGCAGCACCAGCGACACGACCCCGGGTGCCGCGATGATCGCGAGGAGCTCGATGACCGCAAGCGTGCCGAACACGCGATTGTCACCGGTACGTCCACTCACGAGCTCGGTCTGCACCGCGACGGAGGCCGCGCCACCGCCGCTCGAGGCCGAGCCCACCGGGAGACCCGTCTCGGGATCGACCTTCCCGGTGCCCTCGGAGTCGTCCGTCCCGCCGCTGCCACCGCCGGCGCCGCCGTTCTTGGCGTCGTCGACGGTGGTGGGCGCCTCTCCCGTGCCGCCTGTGCAGGGACCCGCGCCGATCTTGTCGCAGGCGGCCGGCATGGGCGCGATCTGTGCGAGCTTGTTGGCACTGAGGTCGCCCGGTACGAACGTCGGGTTGTTGCAGCGCGTGACCTCACGGTTGGTCAGGTTGACCTTCGAGTCGGCCCTCTTGAGCTTCGCCAGCTGCGAGAAGCCCGCCTTCACCAGGTTGAGCGGCAGCGGGGAGTAGCCGTACTTGCCGGCCTTCGCCTGACCCTGGCACAGGGAGTAGAACATGAAGTCCGTGAGCGACTGACGCTTGTTCGTCGTCATGCGCGGGTCCTTCTTGCCGATCGGCAGCAGCATGTAGGAGTAGGACGACAGCGGGTACGCGCGACGGTCGGCAGCCCGGTACACGCCGCCCAGCTCCTGCGTCAGGTTCTTGTTGATCCGCGCCTTCGTGAGCGCCACGGCGACGTTGTACTGCGTCGGCTCCACGAAGTAGCCGGACTTGTTGAGCAGCTTGACGACCGGGTAGTCCTTGTTGACCGGGTAGGAGTACTCGACGTAGCCGATCGTGCCGTTGCCGGCCCGGTCGGCGATCGTGTTCATGACCTGGTCCGAGCCGTTGGCCCCGGTCGCGTTCCCCTTGCGCGGGAAGTACGACGTCAGGCCGGAGCGGCCGAAGAACGGTCGCCAGATCGAGCCGTACTCCTTGTCGAGCCAGGTCGTGAACTGCGCGGTGGTGCCGGAGCCGTCCGAGCGGACCACCGGGCGGATCTTGAGCGACGGGAACGTCCGCCCGTTGTTGTCCTTCTCGATGGCCGGGTCGTTCCAGTTCGTGATCTTGTTCGTGAAGATCTTCGCGACCGTCTGGCCCGAGAGCCGCAGGTTGCGGACCTTCTTGCCGCCGATCTTGAGCTGGTAGGTGAACGCCGTGCCGCCCGCGACGATCGGCAGGTAGGCGAACTTCCGGTTCGCGGGCGGCGGGTCGTCGCCGCCCTGAGCGCCGCGACCCTGGTACGGCACCTCGGTGATGCCGAAGTCGGTGGTGCCGGCGGCGAACGCCTTGCGTCCGGCCGAGGAGCCGCGACCCGTGTAGGTGACGCGGATGCCGTTGGCCGACACGTCACCAATCCACTGCTGGACGATGACCTGCGACCAGGTCGAGCCCGATCCCTCGATCTGGGCGTAGGCGGCCGCTGCGGGAGTGTTCTCCGACGCCACGACGGCGAACGAGAGCAGCGGGACGAGCAGGAGCAGGTAGCTCCGACGCATGACGCGGGACGACGTGGTCACCGGATTCCCTTCTTGGGTCGCGCGAGGAGACGCGCGGCGACGAACAGCAGCAGGACGAGGGCGAGCAGCACCGAGGCCGCGGCGAAGGCGCGCGCGATCTCGAGCGGCTCGCCCGAGCGGACGGTCGAGTAGATGTAGAGCGGGAGCGAGTTCATGACGCCGTCGGTGGGATTCGTGACGAGGAACGACGCCGCCCCCGAGGTGAGCAGGACCGGCGACGTCTCACCCACGCCGCGGGCGACGCCGAGGATGACGGCGGTCGCCAGACCCGGACGGGCCGTGGGCAGGACGACGTGCCAGACCGTGCGCCAGCGGCTCGCGCCGAGGGCGAGGCTGGCCTCGCGGAGGCTGCCGGGCACCACCCGCAGCACGACGTCCGACGCACGCGCGATGATCGGCAGCATCATGACGCCGAGGGCGAGGGCGGCGGCCAGTCCGGAGCTCGGGATGCCGATCGCCACGATCGCGACGGTGTAGATGAACAAGCCGGCGACGATCGACGGCAGAGCCGTCATCGCCTCGACGACGGTGCGCACGATCCGCGCGAAGCGACCGCCGATCTCGGTCATGTAGATCGCGGTCCCGATCCCGAGCGGGATGGTCACCGCGACGGCGATCCCGACCTCGATGAGCGAGCCGACGATCGCGTGCAGGATCCCGCCCCGGTCGAACGGGTCGCGTGGACCGATGCCCTCCATGTCCTGGGTGAAGAAGTTCACGTGGAACAGGGCCGAGTGCCCGCGCACGAAGATGAACACGACGGTGCTCAGCAACGCGACGCCCAGCAGGATCACGGCCGCGTGCACCACGCCGCTCATCACCCGGTCCACGACCTCCGGCCAGGAGCCGACGAGCGACGTCGTCAGGGCGACCAGACCGACCCCCAGCACGAACCACGTGAGGGTGAACGCGACGACCCCGTCCCACGGGAGCAGGCGCGTCGTGATGAGCCAGGTGAGCGCGAGGGCCGCGAGCCACGAGCCCGCCTGGACGAAGCGCTGCTCGGCCGTGACGGACGTCAGGGTCCGCTTGTGCTGGGCGACGGCCCGGTCCTGACGGGCCGGCTCCGTGCGGACCCAGGTGGTGGCCGGTTCGGCCGCCGCCGTGCGGGTCCCGTCGTCGAGCAGCGTCATGCGTCGGCCCCCTGTCCGGAGCGGCTGCGGGAGACCACGATCGCCGCGAGCGTGTTGATGATGAGCGTGATCACGAACAGCACGAAGCCGGCGGCCAGCAGGGCGGCGAGCTGACGGTCCGACGCCTCGCCGAAGCGTCCGGCGATGAGGGCCGAGACGGTGTTGGTGCCGATCTCGAGCGGACGGAACTTCAGGTCGAACGCCGGCGAGATGATCAGCAGCACGGCGATGGTCTCCCCGAGCGCTCGACCGAGGCCGAGCATCGTGCCGCCGATGATGCCGCCGCGACCGAACGGCAGGACGACGGTGCGGATGACGCCCCAGTGCGTCGCACCGAGCGCGAAGGCCGCCTCGCGCTCCCCGGGCGGTGTCTGCGAGAACACCTGCCGCATCACGGCGCAGGCCATCGGGATGACCATCATGGCGACGGCCAGGCCAGCGACGAAGGCCGAGGCCGTGTACTTGGAGGCGTCGTAGACGGCCGCGTCCGGGTCGGTGCCGACGCGGAAGAACGGGAGGAACCCCAGGTGCTGGTGCAACCAGTGCGCGACCGCACCGGCGTGGGGCTGCAGCAGGAAGAAGCCCCACAGTCCGTACACGATGCTCGGCACCGCCGCCATCAGGTCGATCAGGGAGGTCAGGAAGCCGCGCAGGCGTGGTGGCGCGTACTCGGCGATGTAGAGCGCACCGAGCAGCGAGAGCGGGAACGCGACCACCAGGGCCACCAGGGCCACGGTGAAGGTGCCGAGCAGGACCGAGCCGATGCCGAGCACGTCCGACTCGGGCTCCCACCTGGTCCCGGTCAGGAAGCCCAGGCCGTAGCGCTGCAGGGTGGGGACGGCCGAGGCGGCCAGGAACAGGCCGATGCCGCCGGTGATGACGAGCACGGTCGCGGCGATCGACCGGGTCGTCACGGTGAACACGCGGTCCGAGCCGGACAGGTCCGTCGCCAGGGGGCGGGGAACGTCGGCATCGATCTCGGCAGGCTCGGTGCGCAGCACCGTCGTCACGAGCACTCCTCGGGGGCGGAGGCGATCAGGGCAGTTCACTGTGGCAGCGCGCCGTCCGCACTTCCGGGTTTGCGGTGAACGATCCGTGAACGCCCGACTTACAGTCGGGACCCTCGTCCGTGGCCGCCGCAGTCGCTCAGGTGCGAGCGCCTCGGCTCGTCGCTACCGTGGCCGGCATGAGCCTCGATCGCCCCGTGACCCCCGACCCCTACGCCCTGCTGCCCGTCGTGCCGTCGTTCGTCGTCGAGAGCGACGACGTCCAGGACGGTCAGCCGTTGTCGGACGCGCAGGTCAATGCGCACGGTGACACGTCACCCCACCTGCGCTGGAGCGGAGCGCCCGAGGGCACGCAGTCGTTCGTCGTCACGTGCTTCGACCCGGACGCCCCGATCGTGTCGGGGTTCTGGCACTGGGTCGTCGTCGACCTGCCCGCCGACGTGACCGAGCTCGCGACCGGTGCGGGCGCGGGCGACGACTCGCTGCCGGGCGGTGCGTTCCACGTGCGCAACGACGGCGGCAGCAAGGCGTTCATGGGCGCGGCTCCGCCCGAGGGCGACCAGGTTCACCGCTACTACTTCGTGGTGCACGCCGTGTCCGAGCCGTCCCTCGGCGTCGACGGTGACGCCTCGCCGGCCGTGGTGGGCTTCAACCTGGCGTTCAAGACCCTCGGCCGCGCCATCGTGCACGGCACCTACCAGCACTGAGCCGCCCTCGCCGGACGCGGCCCCGGCTCGCTGATTCCCAGGCTCGCCGGGGAACCAGCGCACGAGGCCCGGTTTCCCTCGCGAGGTCGCTGTTGCACCCCGGGCTCGGTGACGGATCTCCGGGCTCGGCACACTCGTGCCCGGTCGGCTGATTCCCAGGCGAGCCTGGGAATCAGCCAGCCGGCCCACGGCTGGTCGAGCCGGGGTCAGGCCGGCGGGGCCGGGGGCTCGGGCTGGTCGTCGGAGGGAGCCGGATCGGGGCCGGTCGAGTCGGCCGCGGAACCCTCGGACGCGCCGCTCGCACCCGGCGACGGGACGCCCGGCTTCTCGGCGGCCTTGGCGGCCTGGAGTGCCTGCTCGACGGCGGCCTGGGTGCCCGCGTCCGTGGTCTCCGTCTCGACCGGCGAGTCCAGGTCGACGCGCTTGCGGCTGCCGCCTCCGTCGACGGGGATGTCACCGATGGCGCCACCGATCGTCCCGAGAGCCTTCGTGATCTCGGCCGGGATGATCCACGTCGAGGCGTTGGGCCCCTTCGCGATCTCCGGCAGCGTCTGCAGGTACTGGTACGACAGCAGCTTCTGGTCCGGGTTGCCGTCGTGGATGGCCTGGAAGACCGTCTCGATCGCACGGCCCTCGCCCTGGGCTCGCAGGATCGCGGCCTGCTTCTCGCCCTCGGCGTAGAGGATCTGCGACTGCTTCTCGCCCTCGGCGTTGAGGATCGAGGCCTGCTTGGCGCCCTCGGCCGACAAGATGGCGGACTGCCGCTCGCCCTCGGCGGTCAGGATGGCGGCGCGCTTGTCACGCTCGGCGCGCATCTGCTTCTCCATCGCGTCGGCGATGGACGGCGGCGGATCGATGCCCTTGAGCTCGACGCGGTTGACGCGGATGCCCCACTTGCCCGTCGCGCCGTCGAGCTCGCCACGCAGACCCGAGTTGATCTGGTCGCGACTCGTCAGCGCGTGCTCCAGGGTCATGCCACCGATGATGTTGCGCAGCGTCGTCATGGTGAGCTGCTCGATCGCCTGGATGTAGTGCGCGATCTCGTACGTCGCGGCCACGGGGTCGGTCACCTGGAAGTAGATGACGGTGTCGATGGAGACCGTGAGGTTGTCCTCGGTGATCACCGGCTGCGGCGGGAACGAGACGACCTGCTCGCGCAGGTCGATCATGTAGCGCACCTTGTCGATGAACGGGACGACGATGTTCAGGCCGGCCGAGAGGGTGGTGCGGTACTTGCCGAACCGCTCCACGATGCCGGCGCGTGCCTGCGGGATGATCCGGATCGTCTTCGCCAGCACGAGCACGACGAAGACGGCGAACACCAGGAAGAAGACGAGAGCTGCAGGCACCGTG